>DAIPYF010000042.1:0-11379 GCA_036782855.1 Solirubrobacteraceae bacterium | reverse complement strand
CCTCGCGGCGCCAGGCGACATACCGGGACGCGGCCTCGGAGAACGGGGTGGCGGCGGTCCAGCCGAGCTCGCGCTCGGCGCGGGCGCCGTCGACCTCGACGCCGACGAAGTCGGCGGTGCGGGCCTCGGTGTGCTCGATCCCGACCGGCCCGATGAGCCGCTGCACCGTCTCGGCGATCTCGAGAATCGTCACCGACTCGTCGCTCACGAGGTTGTACGTGCGGTTCGCCGCGCGGGGGGCGAGTGCGCGCACGCAGCCGTCGGCGAGGTCCTCGACGTAGACGAAGCGGCGCGAGGCGCTGCCGTCACCGGCGAGCGTCAGCGGGTCGCCCGCGAACGCTTTGTTGACGAACGCCGGGAGCACCGCGGCCGGGCGCGCGCGCGGGCCGTAGGGGATGCCGAAGCGCAGGATCGTCGTCTCGACGTCGTACAGCTCGCCGTAGCTCGAGCAGTACATCTCGCCGGCGAGCTTGGAGGCCGTGTAGAGGTGCGCCGGCATGCGCAGCGGGGTGTCCTCGTCGACGCGCTCGCCGGACTCGCCGGTGTACACCCAGATCGTGCTCGCGTAGACGACGCGCCCGACCTGCGCGGCACGTGCCGCCTCGAGGACCATGAGCGTGCCCCGGGCGTTGCAGGCCTCCGAGCACACCGGCTCCCTGGCGACCTCGTTGACGTCGGCGGCGGCGGCGAGGTGCATGACCGCGTCGCAGCCGTCCATCGCGCGCTCGAGCGCCGTGACGTCGTCCAGCTCGCCGATCACCGTGGGGACCTCGTCGTGCCAGCGCGACGGGATGCGGTCGTAGATCACCGGGTCGTGTCCGGCGTCCGCGAGCTTGTCCACGACGTGCGAGCCGATGAAGCCCGATCCACCCGTGACGAGCACCTTCATGCGCTGACCTCCGCGGTCGTGAGCGGCGCCGCGTCCTGCGCGGGCCGGTAGTAGAGGGGGACGCACCAGTGATGCCCGGCGACCCAGTCGCTGTTGGGCAGATCGACCGCGTGCCCGAGGATCCGGTGGCACGGCTCGTCGTAGACCTTCCCGGTCGACCGCTCGATGGGGTCGAAGACGATGTACTTGTAGAGGCCGGAGACCATGCCGTCCGGGAGCTGCAGCCGACCGGGGTGCGCCGCGTCGAGCTGCTCGCGCGCGACCCGGTTCTTCCAGCGGACGATCTCCTCCAGGCGCTCGGCCTGGACGAGCCCGATCGCGGCGGTGAACTCGCTCATGCGGAAGTTCAGCCCGTGCACGCCGTAGTCCGGCTTGCCGTAGTTGCGGAACGCGCGGGCGAACTCCAGGAGCGCCGGGTCACGGGCCACCAGGACGCCGCCCTCGCCGGTCGACACGGTCTTCGTCGCGTAGAACGAGTAGACCCCGGCGTCCCCCCAGGATCCGGGACGCGCCCCGTTCCACGAGGCGCCGTGCGCGTGCGCGCAGTCCTCGATCAGGAAGATCCCCTCGGCGCGGCAGAGCGCGGCGATGCGCTCCACGTCGAACGCGATGTGCCCGCCGATGTGGACGAGGATCGCGGCCTTCGGCCGGTGCTCGGCGACCTGGCGCTCGAAGTCCTCGAACGACATGCACAGGTCGTCGCGGCGGCAGTCCACGAACCGCACGTCCGCGCCGCAGTGCATCGCGGCAAGCGGCGTGGCCATGAACGTGTTGGAGGGGCAGAGCACCGTCTCGCCGCGGACGCCCGCGAACTCGAGGGCCGCGAGCGCGGCGCCGGTCCAGCCGGAGAAGGCGACGGCGCCCACGCCGTTCCAGGCGCCCCACGCCTCCTCGAACGCCGCGGTGAGATCGCCCTCCGACCAGCGCTGGGAGTCGATCACGCCGTCCCACAGCTCGTGGAGCCGTGCGCGGTCACGCTCGTCGAAGCCGATGGCGAACTGGGAGTGGTCGGGCATGAGGGCATGCCGCGGCCGGGGAACGACGGCGGCGCGGCCAGGGTACCGACCCGGCCCGTCGCCCTCGCTGCGGCTTCACCGCATCGTGACGGAAGCGGATCACGGTTGGCGCGATCCACCGTCGCCCCGTACCGTTGGGGGCATGGATACGGAGAGCGCGCCGTCGACGAACGGCCACTCGGGCACGGAGACCGTCAGCGCAGCCGGTCGCGAGCTGCCGCTCGCGGAGCTGATCGCCGACTACGAGCGCCTGCGCAAGGAGGAGCGCGGCGCGGTGCGCAAGCGCCGCGAGGAGCGGTCGCTCAAGCCGCTCCAGGTCGAGCTGCTCAAGCTCCAGAAGCACCTGGAGTCCGAGGGGCGGCGGATGATCATCCTGTTCGAGGGGCGCGATGCCGCGGGCAAGGGCGGGACGATCCGGCGCGTCACGCGCTACATGAACCCCAAGCACTACCGCGTCGTCGCGCTCGGCAAGCCGACGGAGGAGCAGCGCGGGCAGTGGTACTTCCAGCGCTACGTCGCCGAGTTCCCGCACGGCGGGGAGATGGTCCTGTTCGACCGCTCCTGGTACAACCGCGCCATGGTGGAGCCGGTCTTCGGCTTCTGCACCGACGAGGAGTACCGCAACTTCATGCGCGGCGTCGTCGGGTTCGAGAAGGACCTCGTCCGCCAGGGCACGATCCTCGTCAAGCTCTACTTCTCCGTCACCAAGGAGGAGCAGAAGCGGCGGTTCGACCGCCGTCGTGACGACCTGCTGCGGCAGTGGAAGCTCAGCGAGATCGACGTGCAGGCACAGGAGCACTGGGACGACTTCACGGAGATGAAGTACGCGATGCTCAAGCGCTCGTCCACCGCGCACGCGCCGTGGACGATCGTGCGCTCGGAGAAGAAGCACCGCGCGCACCTGAACGCGATCCGCGTGATCCTCAACAGCGTCGACTACGAGGGCCGCAATCCGGACCTCGACTTCGTGCCGGATCCCGAAGTCGTCGTGCCGGCCGCCCAGGAGATCGTGCTGATGGAGGCGGAGCGGATCCGCAGCGGGCGCTTCACCGAGTAGTAGGGCCGCCCCACATGCCCGCGACCCCGCCGATCGCCCGGCTGCTCATCTCCTGCCCTGACGGACCCGGGATCGTGGCCGCGGTCTCCGCGTTCCTGTTCGAGCGCGGGGCGAACATCGTCACGTCCGACCAGCACTCCAGCGACCCGGCCGGCGGCCGGTTCTTCATGCGGATGACGTTCACGCTCGACGCCGGGGCCGAGGGGTGGGCGGAGCTCGAGCGCGACTTCTCCGCGACCGTCGGCGAACCTCGCGCGATGGAGTGGCGCCTTGCCAAGGTGACCGGCCCGCGACGGATCGCGCTGCTGGCCTCGCGCGAGGACCACTGCCTGCTCGACCTGCTGTGGCGCGCGAGTCGCGGCGAGCTTCCGGCCGAGGTGGCCGTCGTCGTCTCCAACCACGAGACCGCGCGCGAGGCGGTCGCGGGGTTCGGGGTGCCGTACGTCCACGTCCCGGTGACGGCGGACACGAAGCCCGGCGCCGAGGCCGCGGTCCTCGAGGCGCTCGCGGCGTCGGGCTGCGACACGGTCGTCCTGGCGCGCTACATGCAGATCCTGAGCCCGGGCTTCCTCGCCGCCGTCGGCGTGCCGGTGATCAACATCCACCACTCGTTCCTGCCGGCGTTCGCGGGCGCGGACCCGTACCGACGGGCGCTCGAGCGCGGCGTGAAGATCATCGGCGCGACCGCGCACTACGTGACCGAGGAGCTCGACGGCGGGCCGATCATCGAGCAGGACGTGGTGCGCGTCTCCCACCGCGCCGACGTGGCGGAGTTGACGCGCATGGGGGCGGACATCGAGCGTCTCGTCCTGGCGCGCGCGGTGCGCTGGCATCTCGAGGACCGGGTGCTGGTCGACGGCAACAAGACCGTCGTCTTCTAGCGGCCCGGCCGCTGGCATAGGCTGCCGCGCATGCACGCACACGAACGCGGTGGGGCTCCGGCGATCGGGGGACCCCGGCGCGCCGGCCTCGTGCTCGGCACGCTGATCCTCGTCGCGGCGGTCGCGAACCTCAACCTGTCGGTCGCGAACGTCGCACTGCCCGACATCGGCAAGGCGTTCGACGCCGGCCAGACCGAGCTGAACCTCGTCGCCGTCGGCTACTCGCTCGGCCTCGCGGCATCCGTGCTCTATCTCGGGGCGATCGGTGACCGCTACGGGCGCAAGCTCCTGCTCGTCATCGGTATGGCGCTGTCGATCCCCGCGAGCATCGTGGCGGGCACCGCCGGCTCGGTCGAGGTGCTGTTCGGCGCGCGGCTCGTCGGCGGGGTCGCGGCCGGCATGGCCTATCCGACGACGCTGGCGCTGATCACCGCGCTGTGGGCGTCCGGGTCGCCCCGGACGAAGGCCATCGCGCTGTGGTCGGGCATCGGCGGCGCGATCTCCGCCCTCGGGCCGCTCGTCTCGGGCGCGCTGCTCGAGCACTTCGACTGGGGCTCGGTGTTCCTCGTGACGCTCCCGCTCGCGCTGCTCGCGCTGCTCGCGGCGCTGAGGTTCGTCCCCGCGCACGTCAACGAGACGACCGAGCCGGTGGACAACCTCGGCGGCATCCTGTCGGTCGTGCTCGTCGCCGCGCTGGTGCTCGGGATCAACTTCGCGGCGGTCCCGAACGCGCAGACCGCGGCGATCGGGCTGCTGGTGCTGGCGGTCGCGGCGTGCGGCGCGTTCGTGCTGCGCCAGCGACGCGCGGCGAATCCGCTCTACGACCTGCACGTCGCGGCGCGGCGGACGTTCTGGGTGGCGGCGGTGGCGGGGATCATCGTCTTCGGCTCGCTCATGGCGGCCGCGTTCGTCGGCCAGCAGTTCCTGCAGAACGTCCTGGGCTACTCGACGTTCGACGCGGGCGCCTCGATCATCCCCGCGGCCGTCGCGATGGTGATCGTCGCTCCGCGCTCGGCGAAGCTCATCGACGCGCGGGGCTCGCGCTTCACCCTGCTCGCCGGGTATGCCTTCTGCATGCTGGGCTTCCTCACCATGCTCCTGCTGTGGGAGGAGGGCATCCCGTACTGGAAGGTGGCGCTGGCCTACACGTTCGTCGGCATCGGCGTCGGCTTCGCCGGCACGCCCGCGTCACGCTCGCTGACCGGCTCGGTCCCGGTGACGCGCGCCGGCATGGCGTCCGGAACGGCCGACCTGCAGCGCGACCTCGGCGGCGCGCTCATGCAGTCGATCCTCGGGGCGCTGCTGACGGCGGGGTACGCGAGCGCCGTGAGCTCGACGATCGCGGGCGCGCCGAACAGCGCGAAGGTCACCGACAGCGTGCAGAGCGAGCTGACGAAGTCGTTCTCGAGTGCCGAGGCGGTCGCCGAGCAGTACCCGCAGTACGCCGACCAGATCATCGCCGGCGCGAAGTCCGCGTTCCTGCAGGGCGACAAGTGGGCCTACGCGGCGGGGATCATCGCGATCGCCCTGGGCGCAGCGCTCGTGCACTTCCGCTTCCCGGACAAGGACGAGGAGGCGCGGCTCCTCGCCGGGTATCACGAGCAGGACGGCGCTCCGGACGTCGCACCCGCCTGAGCGATACTGCGGGCATGACCGACGCGCACGATCTCGTCGCCGCCCACGGCGTGGACGCCGCCACGGTCGCCCTCGAGCTGATCGGTCCCAAGCCGGGGGCGTTCGCCGGCGCGCCGGTCGAGTCGGCGATCACGATCCACGAGGACGAGCGCCTGGAGATCGGCGTGTGGGCGTGCACGCCGGGCTCCTTCCCGTCGTTCAAGGACGGGATCTCCGAGGTCATGCAGTTCGTCGCCGGGGAGGCGACGATCGTCGGTGAGGACGGCGCGCTCCACGAGATCGGCCCGGGCGCGCTGCTGTTCACGCCCGACGGCTGGCGCGGCACGTGGCATGTGCGCCAGACGGTGCGCAAGGCGTTCGTGATCTGGAGGACGGGCTAGGCGCCACGTACCGCGGCGACGCTCGCGTCGAGCTTGCGCAGCAGCGCGTCGAGACGTCGCAGCTCCGCGCCCGAGAGCCCGCTCAGGAGGCGCTCCTCGTTCGCCAGGTGCGCCTCGAGTGCGCGGTCCACGCTGCGCCGGCCCCGCGCCGTGAGCCCGATCAGGAGCCCGCGCCGGTCGCGCGGGTCGGGGGAGCGGGCCACGAGGCCGGCCGCCTCGAGCTGGTCCAGCCGCTTGGTCATGCCGCCGGTGGACAGCATCACGGCCGTCGCGAGCGCTCCCGGCGTCAGCTGGTGCGGAGCGCCCGCGCGGCGGAGCGCCGACAGGACGTCGAACCAGCCGGGCTGCAGGCCCTGCTCGGCGAGTCCGTCGGCGACCGCGCGATCGGCGGCGCGCGCGACCCGCAGCAGGCGGCCGACGAGGCCCATGGGCGTGGGGTCCAGGTCCGGGCGCTCGCGGCGCCACTGCTCGAGCAGGGTGTCGATGGGATCCGGTGGCACGGGCATGCGGAGTAGTGTACCTTCTCGGCAAGTAGCTTGCAGGCAAGCAAAAATACGAGGAGTGGTGAGTGCCGTGAAGCTGTACGTCTGCTGGGGAACGTTCCAGGTGCCGGGGATGCGCGAGCACCCGTGCCGGCTCGCCGTCGAGGCGCTGCGCGAGGCCGGCCACGAGCCGGAGGTCGTGAAGGCCTACGGGTACGGCCCGCTTCCCGACATGACCCGCGGGCGCCGCGAGGTCCGGCGGCTCAGCGGCGAGTCCTGGGTCCCGCTGCTCGTCACCGACGAGGGCGAGGCGATCGGCGACTCGCAGGCGATCATCGCCTGGGCGCGGGAGCATCCCGCCGCGGCGATCGCCGGTGAGCGGCAGGTGCCGGTGAACTCCTGACGGGCTCGCCCCGGCGCTGGGGAGCCGCCTCGGCGAGCACGTCGCTCAGCGCGCGCGTCGCGGCGTCCCATGTGTAGTTCGCGAGGACGTCGCGGCGCGCCAGGGCGCCGCGACGCCGGCGTTCGGGCGTCGCGGTCACGGCCTCGATGATCGCCTCTGCGAGCCCGCCGGCGTCGTCGGGCGGCACGAGCCATCCCGTCTGACCGTCCTCGAGGATCTCTGCGGGGCCGCCGCGATCGACGGCGATGGCGGGCAGGCCGCAGGCCATGCCCTCGACGATGACCTGCCCGAAGCTCTCGTTGACCGACGGGAGTACGACGACGTCGCTCGCGCGCAGCAGCGCCGGCAGCTCGTGCTGCGCATGCCAGCCCGCGAGCAGCACGCCCTCGGCGCCCAGGCGGGCGATGGCCTCCGCCGGGTGCTCGCCCTCCCACTCGCCCGGGTGTCCGCCGACGATCACGAGCGAGACGCCGCCGCCCAGGCGCCGCCGAGCGGCGGCGAACGCCTCGATCAGCAACGGCACGCGCTTGACCGCGGTGAAACGCCCCACGTAGAGCAGGACGGTGTCGTCCCGCAGCGCCGCCACGGCCTCCGGCGTCGCACGCCAGCTGCCGGGCCCGGACCCGGGGACCCATCCGAGCGGGCGGTCGGACAGGACCCGGCGCCACGTCGCCGCGCGGTCCGCGGGCGCGGGGGAGAAGCGATCGGCGTCCACGCCGTTGGGGACCACGGCGAGCCGGTCGGGGTCGACGCCGAGCAGGCGCCCGGCGCGGCCCCGCCCGCCGGGTGTCGCGACGACCAGGCGCGCGGAGCGGTGCGCCCACGCGCGCAGGCGCTCGGCCCAGGCCGCGCCGTACGGCCAGTCGCGCCCGCCGTCGATCGCCTCCAGCATCAACAGCTCCGTGCCGTGCAGCTGGGTGACGACCGGGGTCCGGGGCGCGACGCGCGCGGCGGCGGCATGGATCGGCGTCAGGTGATGCAGGTGCAGGACGTCGGCACCGGCGGCCTCGTGCATGCGCAGGGCGTCGCTCCACGTGCGCACCTGGCGCTCGAGGGCCGCATCGTCGAGGGCTGCGAACACGCGGTCCGGCGCGCCCGGCCGGTCCTCGTAGGACGGGTGCATCGGGGCGACCCCCGGCCCGGGATCCATCGGATCCGGCGCGCGCAGGGCCGCGGTGAAGTCGACCACGGTCAGGTTCTCCTGTCCCGCGTAGAACGCGTGGGCGTCCTGCTCCGGTCCCGCGTCGCCGCGTGAGCCCGCGACGAGCGAGGCCGCCCACCCTTCGGCCGGGAGCCCGGCGCTGAGCGCGCGCGTCGCGTGGGACGACCCGCCGCGTGGGGAGAAGAGGATGGCGCTGACGACGCGCCGGGGACCGGCCATGGGGCTGCTCTCGGTTGTTTCGCGGCCGGGCGGGTCGCGAGCGCGGCGGATCAGGCTGCGTCGAACGCGATGACCGTCGTGATCGCGCGTCCCCCGGCGAGTTCGATGCCGTGCTGCTCACGGGGCCGGTTGCGCAGCTGCCCGTCACAGACGAGGCTAGCGGAGCCGCCGCCGTCCAGGTTCATCGCCGTGGTCGCGCCGAGGCCCGCGAGCACGCGCGCGAGCTCCCCGAGGGTGAGTCCGGCATCGTCGGGCGAGCGGCCGTCGGCGACGACGGCGAGCAGCTCGCCGCGACCGATCCCGAGGGCCGCGCGCGGGTGCCGCCCGGCGGTGATGTCCGAGTCGAACTGGTGTGCGCCGGCGGCGAAGCCCTCGCCGTCGGAGCCGTCGCGGCAGACGACGCGCCCGCCGCGCACCAGCAGCGGCCCGGCCTGGAGCAGGTCGCCCGCCGGATGGGCCTCCAGCCGGTCGCGGCGATCGATGCGGAGCGCCCCGCTCGTCGCGACGTGCAGGCATGCCCGCACCAGGTTCCACGGCGTGGTGAACGCCTCGTGCGCAACGGGCTCTCCGTGGAGGCGCACCTCTCCGAGCGGCACCCCCGACGGCCGCGCGTAGAAGCCGCCGACGAGCGCGTCGGATGTCCCGGTCTCCGCGCACCAGTCGGCGAGCCGGCGCTGCGGCGCGAGCCGTGCGATCCGTACGCGCGTGCCGACGCGGCTCCAGCGGGCGACGTGCACCGTCGTGGTCCGCCCGTCCGCGAGCGCGGGGTGGACCACCGCGTCGATGCGAGCGGGCCGGGCGGCCGGGGATCGGGAGGCGGACGTGCTCATGGGCCGCTGCGCGCATGCAGCATCGCGAGGAATACTCGATGACGGCCCGGCCGTCACGCGGGGTCACACAGCGGTCACATCGCCGCTGCCGGCCAGCGGCGCCCGTGGTCGTCCGGCTCAGCGGCTGAGCGGCCCGCTCCGCACGACCTCGAACGCCGAGGCCGGCACGCGCTTGAGCTGCTCGATGTCCGCGTCGTCCCAGCGGCGGTCGGCGGCGCCGCTCACGTACCACGGTGACCCGTTGTCGGCGAGGATCATCCCGTAGGTCCGCAGCGCGCGAAGGATCGCGAGCGACTGGCCGCGGTACCCGCCGAGCGCGTACGAGCGCTTCAGCCGCACCCGCAGCCCCATCGGCGGCAGGGCGGGGTCCCGGTCGGAGCTGGCGAAGTGCCGCGCCGGAGCGACGTACGCGCGCTGCGTGCGCGGCGCGGTGAAGCGCAGGGCGTGGCGGATGGCGCCGGCGCGCGCCTCGTCCGGGCGCGCGAGCCCCGGCATGATCGGCAGGCCCGCCGCGTCCGCGGACGTCCAGCCCTTCGGCCGCGTCCGGTTCGAGCGCAGGTCCCAGACCGCGCCGTTGGCGGCCACCCAGCGCCCGCCGGCGCGCCGGGCGCCGTACAGCTCGTAGAGCCTGCAGCTTCCCCGCTGCACGACGAGCACGTGGCGGTCGGACCCGCCCTCGACCCGCGCCGCGGCGGGGATCGGGTACGGCACGCGGTCGCTCTCGTCCGGATAGTCGGTGAAGCGGATGCGGCGCGCGGGCTGGGTCGACGCGGCCACGGTGATCGGGATCCCGTACCTGCCGTTCCGGCCCGACCCGAAGTCCGGGTGCAGCCGCAGCCCCCGGCCGATCGAGCGCAGGTAGGCGTCCGACCGCGGGTCCACGGGGTCGCGCGAGACGTCGCGGTTCCATGCGTTGTCGGCCGGGAAGACCGGGCAGCCGGCGATCCGCGGGCCGGCGGGCGCCGCGGCGGGGACGGGCGCTGCGAGGGCGATCCCGCCGAGGGCGAGCAGGGTGAGCAGCGAGGCCGGGACGCGCACGCCGTCAGGATGGCAGCCGGGCGCGACGCGTCCAGCGGTCAGTCGGCGCGGCGCACCAGCAGCCACCAGGTCGTGAGGATTCCGACGAGCGACGCGGCGACGAGCAGCCACATCGCGCTCCCGACCGCTGCGCGGAACGTGTCCTCGACGACCTGCTGCGTGCGCGCACCGAGGAGCGGGTCGAGCACAGCCGGTCGCAGCGCGCCCGTCAGCACGGACAGCATGCGGGCGATCTCCTCGCCCGTCGCCTGCACGCCGCCGAGCAGGTCCTGGAAGTGCGTGCGCGCGCTCGACTGGAAGATCGCGACCGAGGCGGCGACGCCGAGCGACCCGCCGATCATGCTCGCCGCCTTGTAGACGCCGGAGGCGACGCCCTCGCCGGCGCCGCTGCCCTCGTCGACCGCGACGGCCGCCGTCGCGGTGATCTGCAGCCCGATCCCGGCGCCGAGCACGAGGAACGGGATGACGAGCAGCCCGTAGCTCGCCGGCATCTGCGTGAGCATCACGCCGGCGACGAGCAGCAGCACCATGCCCGCGAGGATCGGGACTCCCGGGCCGCTGCGCCGCGCCCAGCGCTCGCCGACGGGTGTCAGCGCGAGGATCGGGAGCGTCGCGGGCAGCAGCAGCGCGCCGGCCAGGAGCGCGCTGTGGCCGAGGGCCACCTGGAGGTACAGCGCCATGAAGAACACGACGGCGCCGAACACGATGTTCGCGATGAGGTTCGCGAGCACCGCGCCGTTGAACGCGCGGCCGCGGAAGACCGACAGCGAGACGAGCGGCGAGCGCACGCGCCGCTCGATGAGGACGAACGCGACGATCAGCAGCACGGCCCCGACCAGGTAGAGCGCCAGCCGCGAGCCCGCGATCTCGTCGGCCTCCACGAGTGCGAAGTTCAGGAGGAACAGCCCGCCGACGAGCGTCACGAGGCCCGGCACGTCCACGTGCCGGTCGGTCTCGCCGCTCGTCGACTCGCTCGTGCTCGTCCACGTGAGCCACAGGGCGAGCAGGCCGAGCGGCAGGTTCACCCAGAAGATCGCGCTCCAGCCGAGCGCGGCGACGAGCACGCCGCCGACGAGCGGCCCGAGCGCCTGCGCGCCCCAGCAGGTGGCGATCCACACGCTGATCGCGCCGTCGCGCTCGTCGTCGGGGAACTCCACCGCGATGATCGCGAGCGCGGCGGGGAGGATCGCCGCCGCGCCCACGCCCTGCAGGACGCGCCCGAGGATGAGCATCGTGGGCGAGCTCGCGATCCCGGCGAGCACCGAGCCGCAGAGGAGGAGGATCGTCCCGATCGAGAACAGCAGCCGGCGCCCGAACAGGTCCGCGAGCCGCCCGCCGACGATGATCAGCGAGCCGGCGAGGAAGTACCCGTTGACCGCCCACTGCA
>DAIPYF010000041.1:0-14560 GCA_036782855.1 Solirubrobacteraceae bacterium | reverse complement strand
ACCGCTGGGAGCTGCGCAAGCTGCGCTCGCAGAAGCGCACGTACCTCGGGCTCGGAGCCGCCGCGCTCGTCCCCGCGAGCTTCGTGATCGCGGTCGCCCTTCAGGGCGGCGAGGCGGAGGACGTGCCGTTCGGGCGCTACATCGACACGACGGGGCTCGCGATCCCCCTCGTGATGCTGCTGTTCGGCTCGATCTGGTTCTTCCCGCTGATCACGGCCCTGGTCGCCGGGGACATCGTCGCCAGCGAGGACCACAACGGCACGCTGAAGACGATCCTCACGCGGTCGGTGGAGCGTCACCACGTGTTCGCGGGCAAGGTCCTCGCCGCGCTCACGTACGCCGTCGCGGCGATCCTGTTCGCCGGGCTCGTCGCGACCGGCCTCGGGCTCCTCGTCTCCGGCTACGAGCCGATCACGAGCCTCTCCGGGACGGTCGTGCAACCGGGCCGCGGCCTCGTGCTCGTCGCCGTCAGCCACGGCGTCTACCTCATCCCGATCATCGCGATCGCGTGCATCGGCCTGCTCTTCTCGACCGTCTTCCGCAACAGCGCCGCGGCGATCGTGGCGACGCTGATGTTCTCGCTGCTGCTGCAGCTCGTGACGATCATTCCCGGGCTGGACGGCCTGCGGCCCTACCTGCTGAGCACGCAGTTCGACGCCTGGCAGGGCTTCCTGCGCACCCCGATCGACTGGGCGCCGATGGTGCGCGCGGCCTGGGTCTGCGCGCTCTACGCGGTGCCCGCGCTCGGTGCCGGCCTGCTCGTCTTCGTGCGGCGCGACGTCGCTGGAGGCTGACGAGGGCGTGCGGTCGTCGGCCCACCGGAGTACGGTGGTCCCATGAGCCTTTGGACGCGCGTGCGGGCGCGGCTGCGGCGTGGCCCGTCCGGATCCGACGGACGCCATGACGACGACCGGCTGCCCACCTCCTCGATGATCCCCGGGACGGCCGCCAGCGGCGTCTGGAGCCCGCGGCGCAACGACTCCTTTCTCGGCCCCGGGGACTCCGCCCGGGGCGGGCCTCCGCCAGACGAGGACTTCCTCAAGCCGCACGTGAAGTAGCCGTCGCCTCGGGGGTCGCGTCGGACGGACGCTGAGCCGCGCCGGACGGCGGTCAAGGCGCGCGCATCACCGGCCGATGACAGCCGGGATGCCCCGTCCAGCGCTCGTACCGGTGGTCCTCTGCTCGGCATGGCTGGTGCTGTGGCAGGCGCACGCGCTCGGCCTGTCCTGGATTCCGGTCGGCCCGGCCACCTGGATCCACCTCGTCGTCATGGCCGTCGGCGCCGTCCTGTGCTTCGCCCGCGCGGCGTCCGAACGGGGCGAGCGCCTGGCCTGGTCGCTGATCGGCATCGGGCTGTCCTGCTGGATCGCCGGGGAGACCTACTTCACCGTCGTCCTGTGGGACGACGCCTCACCCCCGGTCCCCTCGCCCGCGGACGTCGGCTTCCTGCTGCTGCCGCCCTTCATGTTCGCCGGCATCATCCTGTTGCTGCGCTCGCGCGTGCGCGGTCTCCCGCGGATGCTCTGGGTGGACGGCGTGACCGCCGCGCTGGCGGTGGGGGCGGTCAGCGCCGCCGTCGTCGTCGAGGCCGTGCTGGACGCCTCGGCGGGCGGCGACCGCCTCGCGGTCATCACGAACCTCGCCTACCCCGTCGCCGACCTCGTGCTGCTCGGGCTCATCGTCGGTGCGGTGGCGGCGCGCGGCTGGCGGGTGGACCGCACGCTCGCCCTGCTGATCGCGGGCGTCGTGAGCTTCTGGCTGTCGGACTCGCTCTACCTGATCCTCACCGCCAAGGGCGAGTGGGAGTCCGGCGGGGCGTTCGACGCCGGCTGGTGGGCGACCGCGATCTTCGTCGGAGCCGCTGCGTGGCAGCCGGCAACGCGGCGCACGGTCGCCGTGCAGCGTCCCGGAGCGGTGATGATCGTCGCGCCGATCGGCTTCGCCCTCATGGGCCTGGCGGTGCTCGTCGTCGGCAGCGCCGGCCGCCTGAACGTCCTCGCCATCGCGCTGGCCGCGGCGTCGCTGACGGCCGTGATGGCCCGCCTGCTGCTCACGCATCGGGAGAACCTGCAGATGCTCGGCGTCAGCCGGACCGAGGCGCTCACCGACGCGCTCACGGGCCTGGGCAACCGCCGCGCGCTGTCGGTCGACCTCGACGACACGCTGAACCCCGACAGCGACGCCCACGGCAGCGCCGCGCTGCTGGTGCTCTTCGACCTCGACGGGTTCAAGCACTACAACGACAGCTTCGGGCACCCGTCGGGGGACGCGCTGCTCCACCGGCTCGGCGAGGGCCTCGCGCTCGCCGCAGCGGGCCGCGGGCGCGCCTACCGGATGGGGGGCGACGAGTTCTGCGTGCTCCTGGACACCGCCGACGACCTCGCCGTCGCCGCGTGCTCGTCCGCGCTCCACGAATCGGGCGAGGGCTTCACCATCGGCTGCTCGCACGGCGCCGTCCTCCTGCCGGACGAGGCCGGCGACGCCAGCGACGCGCTGCGGATCGCCGATCAGCGCCTCTACGAGGACAAGCGCGGCGGGCGACGCACCACGCGCCACGAGACGAAGGAGGTCATGCTCCGGATCCTCGCGGAGCGCGACCCCGAGCTCAGCCACCACGTCACCGACGTCGCCGCCCTCGCCGAGGGCGTCGCCGCGACGCTCGGCCTGGATCCGGCCGAGGTCGAGCACGTGCGGATCGCCGCCGAGCTGCACGACGTCGGCAAGGTCGCGATCCCCGACGAGATCCTCCTCAAGCCCGGCCCGCTCGACGCCGGCGAGTGGCGCTTCATGGAGCGTCACACGCTGATCGGCGAGCGCATCATCGGCAGCTCCCCCGGCCTCGCACCCGTCGCCGCCATGGTCCGCTCCAGTCACGAGCGCTGGGACGGGCGCGGCTATCCCGACCGGCTGAGCGGCGAGGAGATCCCGCTCGGCGCGCGCATCGTCTCCGTGTGCGACGCCTTCGACGCCATGACGAAGAACCGCTCCTACCGCGCCGGGATGGACGCCGAGGTCGCGCTGAGCGAGCTGCGCCGCTGCGCGGGCAGCCAGTTCGACCCCGCCGTCGTGGCGGCGTTCGAGCGTGCCGTGCGCACCCGCGCCGTCGCCGTCGAGCAGGCCGCGTGACGCCGCCCGGCGCGCCCGAGCGCCGTTCGCCGCACTCGTCCACCCGTCCAGCGCAGATCAAGTCCGAGGCCCGCGCGGCCGATGGGCTGCCGATGCAGCCCGCCGCCGCGTTCCAGCCGACCTGGCTCTGCCGAACTCCTCGTGAACGCGCGCGCATGCTCGACATGGAACGGCGCCTGGCGCCGGTGCGCCACCTCGTCTTCGCGGCGATCGCGGTCGCGCTCGTCGCGAGCGGCGCGTGGGTCGGCTGGTGGACGCTGGCGCCGCTCGCGATCGCCGCGATCGGGTTCGTCGTCCTCGGGCGCGGGCTCGAGCACGCGGCGCGCCCGGAGTACCGGATGGCGTCCGCATGGGTGCTCTCGCAGGCGCTCATCGCGGCGAGCATCGCGCTGACCGGCGGCCCCGAGAGCCCGGCGCTGCCATGGCTCGCGATCCCGACCGTGACGCTGCCCGCCCGCTTCGGCGCGCGCGGCGTGCTCGCCGGCGGCGGAGTCACGATCGCGATCCTGCTGCTCGTCACCGTCGGCATCGACGCCCCCGCGGTCGTTGACGACCCGCTGCCGACGCTCATGACGCTGACGCTCATCGTCTCCGTGATGGCCCTGTCCGTGGCGCTCATGCGCTCCGACCTCGAGCATCGCAGCGAGGCCGCGATCGACCAGCTCACCGGCATGCTGAACCGCGGCGCCCTCGACACGCGCGTCGCCGAGCTCGAGGCCCAGGCACGCCGCACCCCGCAGCCGGTCGCGCTGCTCGTCGGCGACCTCGACCACTTCAAGGCGATCAACGACGAGCACGGGCACGCCGTCGGCGACGCGGTGCTGGCCGAGGTCGCCGAGCGCTTCCGCGGCGAGCTGCGCGCCTACGACCTCGCCTACCGGCTGGGCGGCGAGGAGTTCCTCGTGCTGCTCCCGGGAGCAGGCGCGCGCGAATCGGCCGAGCTGGCCGAGTCGCTGCGCCGCTGCGTCGCACTCGACCCGATCCGGGGCACCGACGTGACGGCGTCGTTCGGCGTCAGCGCGTGGGACGGACGCGGCGCGTTCGACTTCGGCGAGCTGTTCGAGCGCGCCGACCGCGCCCTGTACCGGGCCAAGCAGGCCGGGCGCGACCAGGTGGTGTGCGCCGAGGCGGTCGCCGAGCCGGCGCCGCTGCAGGCCGCCTGATCAGCCGACGAGCAGGTCGGCGAGCGAGCGCAGGTCCGGCAGCTCGAGATCCGGCGCGGCGTGCGCCGGCGGCGTCGCGCCACCGCCGGGACGCCCGGCGCGGCGGTTGATCCACACGCTCGTCAGCCCGAGGCGCCCCGCGGTCACGTGATCGTGCCAGAGGCTCTGCGCGACGTGCAGGATGCGTTCGCGCGGGATGCCCAGGCGCTCGAATGCCAGCAGAAACGGCCGCTCGTCCGGCTTGTAGGCCCCGGCCTGCTGCGCCGTCACGACGTCGTCGAACGTGATGCCCAGGCGCGCGGCCGATGCGGCGAACAGGTCGTCGTCGCAGTTCGTGATCGGCACGAGCCGGTACCGGGTCTGCAGCCGGGTCAGTGCCGCGTGCGAGTCGGGGAACGCCGGCCAGTCCCCCACCGAGCCCGCGAACGCCGCGCGGGCGTCCTCGGACGGCTCGGCCCCGTAGCGCGAGGCAAGCTCCCCGAGCGCCTGCGCGAGCACGGAACGGTAGGGCCGGTAGGGCGACTGGGCCTCGTGCTCGACCGCGGCGAACGCCTCGAGCAGCTCGTCGTCGGAGACGCCCGCGACCGCGTCGCCGAGCGCGGGGCGCAGCGCCGCGAGCAGGCCGCGCTCCCAGTCGATGAGCGTGCCGTAGCAGTCGAAGGTGAGGACGTCGAAGGCACCGGGGTCGAGCGTGTCCGCCATTCCCGGACCCTAGCGGCGGTCCCCGGGGCCCGGATCTGGGGCGCGCGCCCCATGGTGCGCCCGGCGCCGGGCATCGATACTGCGCGGCATGGCCCCGCCGCTCCGCAACCCGCTCCGCCGCCGTGCCGAGAGCCCACCGCCGCCCGTCCCGCAGGGCCCGGACGCCGAGCAGCTGCGCCGCGAGCAGCTCGACGACCAGATCCGCTTCCTGCGCGAGCAGGAGCGCCGCCGCGCGAGCACCAGCATCCCGCCGCCCGCGGTCAGCGGCCGAGCGCCTCGCTGACCAGCGAGGCGAGCCGCACGGGCTCCTGCGCCATGAACGCGTGGCCTCCGCCGGCGAACAGCTCGAGCCGCGACCCGGGGAGCGCGGCCGCGAGCAGCCGGGCGTTCGCGGCGGGGATGACGCGGTCGTCGGCGCCGGCCGCGACCAGCGTCGGCGCGGTGACGGCGGCAAGCCGCGCGGCTGCGGGCTCGGCGTGCCAGCACGCCATCGCCGCCTCCTGCGCTTCGAGCGTCGCGACGGGCAACGCCGCGCGGGCCTGCGCGACGAGATCTCCGAACTCGGCGTCCACGCGCGCGGCCATCTCCGCCGGGAAGAGCAGCCCGAGCAGCCGGGTGGCCTGTTCGCGCGGGCTGCCCCCGTGGTCGGTCAGCTCCTGCCACACCGCGGGCTCCGGCGCGACCGCGTCCGGGCCGCCGTGATCGGTCGACAGCAGGACGAGCCCACGGACGCGGGCGGGGGCGCGCGCCGCGAGCTCCTGCGCGACGAAGCCGCCCATCGACCACCCCGCGATGTCGGCCGCGGCGATCCCGCGCGCGTCCATCAGCGCCAGGACGTCGCCGGCCATCGCGGCGATCGTGAGGCCGGTGCCGGCCGGCGGTGACGCGCCGACGCCGCGGTTGTCGGGCGCGATCACGGCCGATCGCTCGGCGAGCGCGGCGACGAACGCGGGATCCCAGTCGTCCTTCGTCGCCGCGTAGCCGTTGATGAGGATCAGCGGGTCGCCCCGCCCCGCGTCGCGGGCGGCGAGGTGGACGGCATCGGCGCTCATGCGGCGCGAGCCTAACGACGCGCACGGCTTGACATCGCAGGCCCGTTCGCTACGGTCGGCGGCCTCGCCTCCCGAACGCGGAGGAGGACCCCGACGATGACGCTCGCGACGACCAGCATCACACGCACCATGAGCCCCGGCAGTGCCGGGGCCGGTGTCGTGCCCCGCCGCGAGCTCGCGTCCTAGGCCCTTTCACGCGCCGGACAGCGGGCTCCATCGCCCGCGTCCCGAGCGCCTCATGTCGCTGTCGTGCGGGCGGTGGATCACATCCACCAACCGACCCCGGAGGTCACCGCACATGCATTCCCTGTTCCACGAGCACCTGGCCCACGCGACGTCGCGCGGGCACGCCGAACGCGTGCCGCGGCATCGCCGGGCCCGAGCACCGGGACGCCTGCGAATCCAGGCGGCCCGTTCGCTCGCAGCTCTGGCGGGCCGCCTCGACCGCGAGCAGGCCCGCCGCGCCCTGGCCCGGTAGGGCCGGGCGATTCCGAGGGGCCATCGCACACCGCGTGCGGTGGCCCCTCGTCGTTCCCCGGTTATCGTGCGCTCATGAGGCCCGGTCTGGCGTCCCTGCTCCTCGCGGCCCTGTTCGCGACCGCGACGACGACGGCGTTCGCGGCGCTGCCCGTCACGGGCGCCCGGGAGAACATCACCAACACGCGCGGGCTGTTCGTCGGGCCGTTCGAGACCGACTTCGCGGCCGCCGGAGCGGCGGGGGTGCGGATGCGCACCTCGCGCGAGGCCGACAGCGCGACGCTGCTCCTGCCCGCGGGCACCACGATCGTGCAGGTGATCCTCGAGGTGCAGTGCGCGGGCCGCCCCGGCGCCGCCGTGGCCTCGGCGCAGCGCGCCTACCGGGTGCGCAAGTCCCGCCGCGGCGACCACCGCCTGCGTCCGACGACGGTCACCGCCTCATGCGCCGAGGGCCAGCGTCTCGGCGGGGACGCGTTCTCGGGCCCCGCCCGGGGGTGGCTGTGCCTGCGGCGCGTGTCCGGCACACCGTTCGCGGGCGTCGAGTTCGGTGGCCTGCAGACCTGCCGCCGGTACCCGGCGCCGTAGCGACGCCGGGTGCCGGACCGGCGAGGTCAGGAGATCGGGATGCAGATGGCCGTGACCATCAGGCGGCGCGAGCCGGGGCTCGCGTCGTTGCCGTAGACCTCCCACGCGTCCTGCGTGTTGCCGGTGGCGGATGGCGGGAACGGCCGGCTGCCGGTGATGAACGAGGCGCTCTCGAGCGGATCCGTGGTGGTCGGGCCGACCCAGCCGCCGCCGCCGCCGATGACGCGGTGGTTTGACGGGCACGCGACGCGGACGTTCTTGTACCCCGTCTGCCCCTGCTCGATGACGGGCGAGAACTTCACGACGGACACGTACTTCACGTTGAGCTTGGCCGGGTTGACCGACTTGCTCGCCAGGGCCCGCGTGCCGACGGCCTGGTCGGCGATGTCACTGAGGCCCACGGCCTTCGACGCGATCTTCGCGCTGTTGACCGCCTGGTCGGCGAGCGCGCGCTGGCCCACGGCCTTGTCGGCGATGTCGGCGAGGCCGACGGCCTTCCGGCGGATCGCGGACGCGGTGACCGACTCGGCCCCGAGCTTGGTCGAGACGACCGCCTTGTTCTTGATCTGGGCTGTGCCGACGCTGTTCTTCGGCAGCGACGCCGCGTAGCCGATCCCGCCCAGCGCGATGAAGAGAGCGAGGACCGAGATGAGCAGTGAGGGGGACGGACGACGGAGACGACGATGCACGAAGCACCTCCTGTTGGAGACCGTGGTTCACGGGTGACACCAAGCGGTTCGCCGCGGGCCGGCGCTCACCTGTGCAACGTATTTCACCATTCGGTTGCTCAACCGCTAAGATGAATACCGCGATGACGACCGCCCAGCTCGACCGTACGTTCTCCGCCCTCGCCGATCCGACGCGCCGCGCGATCCTCGCCCGGCTCGCCGAGGGCGAGGCGACGGTGAACGACCTCGCCGCGCCGTTCCCGATCAGCGTCCAGGCCGTCTCCAAGCACCTGAAGGTGCTCGAGCGCGCCGGCCTGATCTCCCGCGGGCGCGACGCGCAGCTGCGCCCCTCGCGACTGCGCGCCGCGCCGCTGCGCGAGGCCGTCGACTGGCTCGCCACCTACCGCGACTTCTACGAGGGGCGGCTCGACCGCCTCGAGGACCACCTGCGAACCATCCAACGAGAGGACCCGCCGTCATGACCACCGCCCCGATGAACGAGCACCGCTTCACGATCACCCGCGTCCTCGACGCCCCGCAGGACCTCGTCTGGGCCTGCTGGACCGAGCCCGAGCACTTCGCCGCCTGGTTCGGCCCGGAGCACTTCCACACGCCGGTCGAGTCGGTCGAGATCGACCTGCGCCCGGGCGGCGTCTTCAAGAGCACGATGGTCGGCCCGGACGGGACCGCGCACCCCGGGAACGGCACGCTGGTCGAGGTCTCGCCCAAGGAGCGCCTCTCCTTCACCGAGGAGGACATCGACCACCCGATGATGGACCGCCAGTACACGGTCATCTCGTTCAACGACCTCGGCGACGGGCGGACCGAGCTCGTCATCGACGTCACGATGACCTGCGTCGACGAGCTGATCCCGATGGCCCAGTCCGGCTGGGGCAGCACCCTCGACAAGCTGGCCGTGGTGCTGGCGGGCGACTGAGACGCGGGGCCGGGCCCGCCCTAGGCGATCACGTGGGCGGGCTCGGACGTGGACGGTCGACGCTCCGATCCGGCGAGCGCCTCCAGCTCCGCGACCGCACGATCGGTCGCGACGTCGGCGGCGATCGCCCCGGCCAGCCGCTCGGCGCCCGCACGGAACGACGGCTCGTCCAGCACCCGGCGGACGGCCTTCGTGATCGCGGCCGGCCTCGCCCCGGGCCGCACGCGGATGCCGGCGCCGTGGTGGTCGACGCGCGCGGCGTTGTCGGGCTGATCGCGCCCCATCGGCATGACGACGAGCGGCACCCCGGCCGCGAGCGTCTTGATGACCGTGCCGTGGCCGCCGTGCGTGACGACGGCGGCGGCATGTCCCAGCACCTCGCTGTGGGGCGCCCGCTCGACGACGGTGACGTTCGCCGGTGCGTCGATCGTGCCCGGGGCGATCGCCGGTCCGCTCGTCAGGAGCCCGCGCACGGGCAGCTCGCCGAGCGCTGCCGCGACGCGCCGCAGGACCGCCGTCTGGTCCATGTACGTGGAACTCATCCCGACGAGCACGAGCGGCGCGTCCCCGAGCGGAGGGGTCCAGTCCCCGACCCACGCAGGGTCATCCAGCCGCGGCCCGGTGACGCGCACGTTCGGGGGCGGGCTGAAGCCGTCGTAGTCGAACGCCGCGCTGCTGAGGACGAGGACCCGGTCGGCGCGGGCGTAGCTGTCGAGCACGTGGTCGACCGGCGCGACGCCGTTCGCGCACCGCGCGCCGTTGAGCGCGTCGAGCCCGCGGTCGAAGCTGCGCGACATGGCGCGCCCGGCCGCCGCGTCGCGCAGCCGGCCGAGCGGGCCCGTCGCCTGCGGGAATCCGGTGCCCAGCGGCGGTGTCCCCCATCCCGGGACCGCGAGGAGGTTCGGGGACAGCATCGCGACCGGGACGCCCTCGGCCTCGGCGCCGATCTGCGCGCCGAACAGGAAGAGGTTGCAGACGACGACGTCGGCGGGGCGGCGCCCGAGTTCGGCGCGCACGTCGGCGGCGAACAACGCGGCCGGGCCCGTCATGAGCCCGTCGCGCGCGGCTGCGAACGCGCCGAGCGGCGTCTTGGCCTCCCAGTCGCGAATGACCGCGCTCTCGGGTGCAAGGTCCGGGCGCTGCGGCGCCGTCGCCCAGGCGACGTGCTCGGCGCCTGCGGACGCGACGTCGGGGGCGAGGACCCCGTCGGCGAGGACGCGGACCTCGTCCCCGGCACGCACGAGCGCGCGGACGACGGATGTGTCGGCCGGGACCGTGCCGCCGCCGTCGGTGATGGCGAACAGGAATCGCCGGGACGTGCTCATGCGGACCTCCGTCCGGTGTCGTGGTCGTGCGCTGCCGGGCGCTCCAGGACCGCCTCGACCATCCGCCGCATCGCGGCCTCGGTGTCGTCCCTGCTCATGCCCTGGTCGCGGCGCAGGAGCTTCCAGGCGTAGACGTCGGTGACGACGAGGAGCGCCGAGGTGGCGGCGGGAGCGGCGAACATCGTCTCGATCCACGCGCGGTGCTCGGCGCGCCCGCGCGCCATCGCCGGCTGCACGGCCGGCAGGCGCTCCTCGACGGCGAGCAGGCGGACGACCGCGTCGCCCGTGACCTCGTAGTCGTCGATGAGCGCGGCGATCGCCCCGGCGACGTCGCCGGGCGTGGCCGTGTAGCGGCGCAGCTGGATCTCCTCGCCGGCCTGCTGGATCACGACGCCGAAGACCTGCTCCTTGCCCCCGAAGTGGTTGATCACCGTCTGGCCCGACACCCCGGCGTGCTCGGCGATGTCGGCGAGCGTCACGTCGTCGTACCAGCGTGAGAGGAAGAGGTCCTGCGCGGCGTCGGCGATGCGCCGGCGGGTCGCCTCCGCGGACGCGCTGCGCGAGCGCATGTCGTACGTGCGTGCCTCGGTCATTTGACTGTCGCCCAAATCATTTGGGCGACAGTAAACAAGGCATCACCGTGGTGTCAAGCCCCCCAGTCCGCGACCTCCCGGACCTCGGTCAGCCGCAGCGCGTTGCCGGACGGGTCGCGGAACCCCGCATCGACGCCGTAGGGGCGTGCGGTCGGCTCCTCGGTGAACTCGACCCCGCGGTCCCTGAGCTCCTCGTACGAGGCCCGGCAGTCGTCGGTCGTCAGGAACACCGTTCCGGCGAAGCCCTTGGCCATCAGCGTGCGGATCTGCTCGCCGGTCTCGTCGTCGACCATCGGCGGTCCCGGCACCGCCATCAGGACGACGGCGAAGTCCTGCTGGCTCGCCGGGCCGACGGTGAGCCAGCGGAAGTTCCCCAGCTCCGGAACCGTGGCGTCGACACGCACCTCCCAGCCGAGCTTCTCGGTGTAGAACGCGAGCGCCTCGTCCTGGTCGTGCACCCACAGCTGGGCGTTGGCGATCCTGATCATCGGGGGGGTCTCCTGGTCGAACGACGGGTCGTCGGGCACGCTACCCCGCGCCCACCCGGCTGTCTTCTCGAAACGTGCGGTGTCGGGGGCGGCCGTACGCGCGCGTGACGCAACTCGGGATGACCGCATACGCCGCCGCGGGCGGGTGCGCCGCGCGGTACGCCGTCGGCGACGCGCCGAACATCCGCCCGAAGCTCGTCGTGAACGATCCGACGCTCCGCAGCCCGACCGCGAGGCAGACGTCCGCCACCGAGTGGTCGGTCGTCCGCAGCAGCGCCGCAGCCCGCTCCAGGCGGCGGGTCAGCAGGTATCGGTGGGGCGTCTCGCCGAACGCACGGCGGAACTCGCGGCTGAAGTGCGCCTGCGACAGGCCGGCCGCCCGTGCGAGATCGTCGACCGTGAGGGGCTCGGCGTAGCGCGCGTCCGCGAGGTCGCGGGCGCGCAGGAGGTGCCGGGCGGGCGGGACGAACGCCATCCGCTCAGGTCACGACGCCGCTCGCGTGCACGCGGGCGCCGATCTCGCGTGTCAGCGAGAGCAGGTGCTCGAGGTGGCGGGACTCCGTGCGGTAGCCGACGATGCAGCTGCGGATCGCGGTGCGGCCGTGCACGACCGCATTCGACGGATAGACGCGACCGTCGAGCTGCAGCTCCGTCATCACGCGATCGTTCAGGCGATCGAGGTACGCCTCGTCGTCCACTCCCTCCGGGCGGAAGCGCAGACAGCAGATCGACAGTGACGGTGGGCAGACGAGCTCGAGGTCGGGCTCCTCGTCCACGCGCGCGGCGAGCCAGGTCGTCAGCTCGACGTCGTGCTCGATCCTGCGCGCGTAGGCCGCCCGACCGTGCGCCAGCAGCGAGACCCAGACGCGCAGCGCGGTGAAGGGGCGGCTGAGCTGCAGACCCTCGAAGCCGAGATCCGCGCCGCGGTCGGCGACGCTGCGGTCCTGCTCGACGTAGGCCGCGCTCGCGCTGAACGCGCGCCCGAGCGCCGATGCGTCACGGACCAGGACGACCGCGCTCACGAGCGGCGCGTAGAGCCACTTGTGAGCGTCGAAGGTGATCGAGTCGGCGCGTTCGATCCCGTGCAGGAGCGGCCGCAGCCTGTCGGACAGGGCGATCGCCCCGCCGTAGGCGGCGTCCACGTGCAGCCAGGCGCCGGTGCGCGCGGCCACGTCCGCCAGTTGGGCGATCGGGTCGATCGCCCCCGTTCCCGTCGTGCCGGCGGTGGCGACGATGGCCGCCGGGGTGATGCCGGCGGCCACGTCCGCGGCGATCCGGCGCTCCAGCTCGTCCACGCGCATCGCGAGCGCGTCGTCGACCGCGATCTTGCGGACGGCGCTCTCCCCGAGGCCGAGCACGTCGGCCGCGCGATCGATCGTGAAGTGGGTCTCCTGCGACGCGTAGATCGCCAGGCGCCGGCCTCCGACCCCGTCGGCCCGGGCGCTCGCGTCCGCGTGATCGCGCGCGAGCTTCAGCGCCGTGAGGTTCGCGAGCGACCCGCCGCTGACGAACTGCCCGCCGGCGGTGCCCGGCAGCCCGAGGCGATCGGCCAGCCAGCGGACGAGCTGCAACTCGCCCTCCGCCGCGGCGGGCGACAGCACCCACCCGCCGACGTTCGCGTTCATTCCGGAGGCCAGGACGTCTGCGAGTGCCCCCGGAACGGTCCCCGCCCCGCTGATGTACGCGAGGAAGCCGCCGCTGCCGGGCCGGATCGAGTGATCGGCGATCGCCCGCAGATGGGCGAGCAGCGCGTCGTCGCCCAGCGGCTCCTCGGGGACGTCGAGGGCCACCGCGCGGCGCACGCCCTCGGTCGAGAGCGGCGGCGAGACCGGGCCCTCCGGGAGCTCGGCGAGCAGCGACGCGTAGAGGTCCAGGACCCGGTCGCCGAACTCCCGGGCCCGGCCGGGCGACCAGTCGAGATCGGGGACCGCGGGCGGGGGCGGCGAGCTGGGCACGCGGCGACTCTAACCCGGCGGCTGCAGCCGCTCGGAATCACCCCTTGCGGGTGACCTGATCAGGCGCCGTGGCAGGCCTTCCACTTGCGCCCGCTCCCGCAGGTGCAGGGGTCGTTGCGTCCGCGCGCCGCGTCCTGCGCGGCGTACGCGGCGCGGAGCTCCGCGGGGGGCCGCCCGGCTTCCAGGAGCCGCGCCATCGCGCGCATCGGCGCGTCCACGTGACGGAAGAACGCCTGGTAGCCCTCGCACAGGTAGTTCAGACCGGGCTCCCCGTCGGGCGTGGCGATGAAGCGATCCTTCGGGCAGCCGCCGTGGCAGGCGAAGCGCACGTCGCACTTGCGGCAGTACCGGGGCAGCGTGTCGCGCTTGGCGAGGCCGAATGCCTGCTGGGCGGGCGAGGCGACCATGTCGGCGAGTGTCCGCTCGGCGATGTTCCCGAGCCGGTGCTCGGGCTCGACGAAGTGGTCGCAGGAGTACAGGTCGCCGGTGTGCTCGAGGGCGAGCGCGCGCCCGCAGGTCTCGCTGTGGATGCAGAGTGACGGCGGCTCACCCACCCAGTTGGCGAGGGCGACGTCGAACATCTGGACGTAGACCTCACCGATGTCGCGACGCACCCACTCCTCGAACACGTCGATGAGGAATCGCCCGTACTGCTCGCCGGTGATCGAGCGGCCGGTGACGACGTCGCCGGCCTGGACGTACAGCGGACGGTCGCGCCACGAGGACCAGGGGACGGTCCCGTCGTCGCGCGCCTCGGCCACGCGCTCGATGATCGGGATGAACTGCATGAACCGTGCGCCGCACTCGTCGCGGAGGAAGCGATAGACCTCGAGCGCCCGCCCCGCGTTGGCCGCGTGCAGCGTCGTGAGGACGTTCCATTCGACGCCGGCCTCGCGCAGGTGCGCGAGGCCCTGCATCACCCGGTCGAAACTGCCGCGGCCGCCCTTCGTCACCCGGTGGGCGTCGTGGATCTCGCGCGGTCCGTCGATCGAGATGCCGACGAGCACCTCCTCCTCGCGGAAGAACGCCGCCCACTCGGCGTCGAGCAACGTGCCGTTGGTCTGGATGGTGTGGAGGACCTCCTGTCCCTCCGGTGCGAGTTCATGCACGATCCGCGCTGCGCGGCGGAAGAAGTCGAGCCCCATCAGGGTCGGCTCGCCACCCTGCCAGGCGATCGTCACCTCCGGCTGCCCGGCGTGGGCGCCGATCAACTGGCGCAGGTACGTCTCGAGGACCTCGTCGGTCATCCGGAAGCGGCTGCCCGGATAGAGCAGCTCCTTCGAGAGGAAGAAGCAGTAGTCGCAGTCGAGGTTGCAGACCGCGCCCGTGGGCTTGGCGAGCAGATGGAACGGCACACCGGGCGATCGCGCGCCTGCCGGACGCACGCCGTGGAGCATGCGCATCGTCTCCGATCCCGAGCAGTCGCGGTCGCCGGCCGAACCCATCACGATGCAGAGCGTACGCAGCGTCGGCCCGCGCCCCAGTACAG
>DAIPYF010000040.1:0-15332 GCA_036782855.1 Solirubrobacteraceae bacterium | reverse complement strand
GCTCTGGTACCACGAGCAGCACGTCGACGACTTCATCTGCGAGCACTTCGGCATCCAGGCGCCGGGCGCGGACCTCACCGAGTGGGCGGACGTCGTCGAGCGCGCAGCCGTCGCGGACGAGCCCGTGCGGATCGCACTGGTCGGCAAGTACATCCAGCTGGAGGACGCGTACAAGTCCGTCACCGAGGCGCTGCGCCACAGCGGCGCGGCGGCGGGCGGGCGCGTGGAGATCGACTGGGTCGACTCCGAGGCGCTCGAGGACGAGGCGGCCGCATCCGAGCGGCTCGCCGGCGCCGACGGGATCCTCGTGCCCGGCGGCTTCGGCGGTCGCGGCATCGAGGGGAAGATCCGCGCGGTGCAGGTCGCCCGCGAACAGGGAATCCCCTACCTGGGGATCTGCCTGGGCATGCAGATGGCGGTGTCGGAGTTCGCGCGCCACGTGGCGGACATGCCGGGCGCCAACTCGACGGAGTTCGACCTGGAGACGGAGTGGCCGGTCATCGATCTGCTGCCCGAGCAGAAGGAGGTCAGCGACCTCGGCGGGACGATGCGGCTCGGCGCCGACCCGATCAAGCTCCATGCCGACACGCGGGCGCGCGAGATCTACGGCGAGGCGGTCGTGTACGAACGTCACCGCCACCGCTACGAGGTGTCGATCAGCCTGCGCAAGCGCCTGGAGGCCGCCGGCCTCGTCGTCTCGGGCACCTCGCCCGACGAGCGCCTCGTCGAGGTCGTCGAGCTCCCGCGCGAGCAGCACCCGTTCTTCGTCGCGTCGCAGTACCACCCGGAGTTCAAGTCGCGTCCGGAGCGTCCCGCGCCGCTGTTCCGCGACTTCGTCGCGGCGGCGCTCGACCGCGCGCGCGAGCGCTCGGGCGACGTGCCCGAGGGCGGAGCCGTGCGCGCGAGCCGCAGCACCGCGGCCTGACCGGCGGGCCGTGCGACCGGCATCCGAGGTCGAGCGCCGGCGGTTGAACGAGACGTTCGCCGCGCTGTGCGCGATCCCGAGCCCGTCCGGCCGGGAGCGCGCGATGGCCGACCGCGTGACGGCCGAGCTGCGCGCCCTGGGGCTCGAGGTGCACGAGGACGACGCGGGCGCCGAGATCGGCGCGGACGCGGGCAACCTGCTCACGCGGGTGCCCGGCCGCTCGCAGGACTCCGTCCTGCTCTGCGCGCACCTCGACACCGTTCCGCACGACGGCCCGATCGAGCCCGTGCTCGTCGACGGCGGGTGGGAGAGCGCCGGCGAGACGATCCTCGGCGCGGACAACAAGGCGGCGGTCGCGATGCTCCTCGAACTCGCGCGCCGCACCGCCATCGAGGGCTCGCCGGTCGGGATCGAACTCCTCTTCACGGTGAGCGAGGAACGGGCGCTCGCGGGCGCGAAGGCCTTCGACGTCGGCGTGCTGCGGAGTCCCTTCGGCTACGTCTTCGACCACGCCAGCCCGATCGGCGAGATCGTCGCCGCCTCGCCGACGTACATGCGCTGGGAGGCGGTCTTCGCCGGGCAGGCCGCGCACGCCGGGATCCACCCCGAGGAGGGTCGCAGCGCGATCCTCGCGGCGGCCCGCGCGATCGCCGCCATCCCGCAGGGACGCATCGACGACGAGACGACCGTCAATGTCGCCCGCATCCACGGCGGCGTCGCCGGCACGAACGTCGTGCCGGAGCACTGCCGGGTCGTCGGCGAGGCCCGGTCGCTGTCCGACGCGGCGCTCGAGGAGGTGATGGCGGACATCGTCGACGCCCTCCACGAAGCAGCCAACGATCCCGAGTGCTCCTGCGACCTCGATGTGACCGTCGAGCGGCTGTTCGACGGGTATCGGCGCAAGACGTCCTCGCCGCCGGTCCAGGCCGCCGAGGCGGCGCTGCGCGAGCGCGGCTACGCGCCGCGGCGCATTCTCAGCGGCGGTGCCGCTGACGCGAACGCGTTCGAGGCGGCGGGCTTCACGTGCGTGAACCTCGCCAACGGGACCGAGCGTGCGCATCAGCCGACCGAGCGCGTCAGCCAGGCGGCCCTGGAGGGGATGCTCGACGTCACCTACGCGCTGCTCGCCGAGCTCGGGGCGGGCTGATGGCCTCCGACCCCCAGCGCCTCGTCCTGCGCCGCGGGCGCGTCACCGACGCCGTCGCGGGGGAGTCGCCCGAGCAGCGTCTCGTCGTCGACGTCGCCGGCCGGGGCGAGCGGCCGGCGATCGCGGACGTCGGGCTCGTGGGGCCGTCGCAGCCCGGTGACGACGTCGTCGTCAACACGCAGGCCGCCGATCTCGCCCTGGGCTCCGGCGGGTTCGACGTCGTGCACGTGAACCTCACACGGGGACTGGACGGCGCCGGCGTCCCCGGTGCGCACGTGATGAAGCTCACCTACTCCCCGCTGCAGCACGCGATCGAGCCGGTCGAGCAGACCGACCTGCGGCTCCCGCTCGGCGGCCCCGTCGCGGTGATCGCGCTCCACGGCCAGCTGGCGCCGCTCGCGTGGGCGGCCGGGCGGGCGCGACCCGGGCTGCGGCTCGGGTACGTGCAGACGGCCGGCGGAGCGCTGCCGGGCGGCCACTCGCGGGTCGTCCGTGACCTGCGCGGCCGTGGGCTGCTCGCCGGGCACCTCACGGCCGGCGCGGCGTACGGGGGCGAGGGCGAGGCGGTCACGACGGCCGGCGCCCTGCAGCACGGTCTGCGGGGCCTGGGCTGGGACGCGGTCGTCTGTGGGCCGGGCCCGGGCATCCTCGGGTCGGCGACCCCGCTCGGGCACGGCGGGCTCGTCGCGCTGGAGTCCGCACACACGGCGCTCGCGCTCGGGTGCCCGGTCGTGGTCTGCCCGCGCATGTCCAGCGGCGACCCGCGGCCGCGCCACCAGGGCCTCTCACACCACACCGCGACCGTGCTCGACCTGCTCCTCGCGCCGGTGACGGTCGCGGTCCCTCCCGGCGAGGCCGGGGTGATCGCGCCGCGGCACGATGTCCGCGAGGCGGAGGTGGACCTGGCCGGCTACGGCGCGAGCGGCCTGCCCGCCCGCACGATGGGCCGAGGGCTCGATGCCGATCCGCTGTTCTTCGCCGCCGCGCTCGCCGCCGGCGGCATCCTGGCGACGATGGGAGACGGGACATGAACGGAGAGCCGCAGGGCCGCGAGTTCGAGCGGATCGACGGGGAGACCGTCTGGACGGGGCAGATCGTGCATGTCGACCGCGAGCGCTTCCGGTACCCGGACGGCGAGGTCGTCGAGCGCGAGATCATCCGCCATCCCGGCGCCGCCGGGATCGTCGCGCACGACGATCTCCACGTCTGGCTGGTGCGGCAGCCGCGCGAGACCGTGGGGGACCCGGACGTCCTCGAGATCCCGGCCGGCAAGCTCGACGTGCCGGGCGAGCCGCCACTGGAGTGCGCGCGCCGCGAGCTCGCGGAGGAGATCGGCAAGGGTGCGGGCCACTGGGCGCCGATCCTGCAGTACGTCACGAGCATCGGGGTCATGGACGAGGTCGTGCACCTCTTCCACGCCACGGGCCTGCACGACGCGGGAGCGGACGCCGCTCCGGACCCCGGAGAGCGGATCGAGGTCGTCGCCTGGCCGCTCGACGACCTCGACGGGGCGATCGCGGCGACCTGCGACTCGAAGACGATCATCGGGCTGCAGTGGCTGCGCGAGCACCTGCGACGCCACGGGTCGGCGCCGCCGCCGGACGAGATCGCCTGACGCACGCCGCGTTGCACCGGCGGGGGCCCGCGGCCCGGTCGCGAACATGAGCGCATGGCGTCCGTCACCCGCGCTTCCGTGCGCCCGTTCGAGCATCACGTGCTCGACTTCCTGGCCTACCTGGAGCTGGAGCGGGGGCTCTCGCGCAACACGCTCGACGCCTACCGGTCCGATCTCCTGCAGTACGGCGCGTACCTCGACCGGCGCGGCGGCCTCGACGCCCTCGCGGTCGCACACGGCGACATCGCCGGCTTCCTGGACGAGCTGGCTCGGGGAGCAGCCGGCCGCCCGCCGGCCGCCCCCGCGACGCTCCAGCGCAAGACGGCGTGCCTGCGCTCCTTCTACCGGCACCTGCGGCGTGAGGAGCTGCTGGAGGGCGATCCCACCGCGGAGCTGCGCGGGCCGCGCGCCGGCCGGCGGCTGCCGCAGGTCCTGAGCCGGGACGAGGTGGTGCGCCTGCTGGCCGCGCCGCGAGGGCCGGGACCGGCGCCCCGCCGCGATCGCGCGCTGCTGGAGCTCATGTACGCGTGCGGCCTGCGCGCCAGCGAGGCGACCGGGATGCTCGTCGGGGACGTCGACCTGGAGGCCGGCGTTCTGCGCGCCCGCGGGAAGGGGTCCAAGGAGCGGCTCGTGCCGATCGGGCGGGAGGCGCTCGCCGCCGTGCGCGCCTACCTGCGCGACGGGCGCCCGCAGCTCGTCGGCCTGCAGGACGAGGCGCACCTGTTCGTCAATCAGCGCGGGCGCGGCCTGAGCCGCCAGGGCCTGTACAAGATCGTCCAGGGGCATGCGGCATCCGTCGGTCTCGACGACCGGATGAGCCCGCACACGCTGCGGCACACCTTCGCCACGCACCTGCTGGCCGGCGGGTGCGACCTGCGCGCGCTGCAGGAGATGCTCGGCCACGCGGACATCGCGACGACGCAGCTCTACACCCACCTGAGCACCGATCACCTCAAGGACCAGTACTTCGCGGCGCATCCGCGAGCGAAGCTGGACGGTTCCGCGTAGGACTGCGGGTCCGTAGCGCGCGCGGGGTCGGGTCCAGGACAATCCCGGATGCTTCAGCCGGGCACTCCGGGGATGCTGAGGCCCTCGCCCCGTGAGCCGCCAGTGACAGACGTTGCCGAAGAAGCCCCGACGAACGCGACCGCGCGGCCGCAGACGCTGATCGCGCTTGCGGGCGTCGAGAAGATCTACCGGACGGGAAAGCTCGAGTACCGAGCGCTCAGGGGCGTGGACCTGACGGTCGGCGACGGCACCATGGTGGCGGTCGTGGGGCCTTCGGGCAGCGGCAAGTCGACGATCCTGAACCTGATCACCGGCATCGACCGGCCGACGGCCGGCACGGTCACGGTCGACGGGCGCCGGATCGATCAGCTGGGCGAGGAGGAGCTGGCGGTCTGGCGCGGCCGGCGCGTCGGCGTGGTGTTCCAGTTCTTCCAGTTGCTCCCGACGCTGACGGCGCTGGAGAACGCGATGCTGCCGATGGACTTCTCGCGGGTCGTCCCGAAAGGCGAGCGCGCGGACCTGGCCCTGCGCAATCTCGAGCTGGTCGGGCTGGTCGACAAGGCGGAGCATCTGCCGATCGAGCTCTCCGGGGGTGAGCAGCAGCGCGTGGCGATCGCCCGGGCGCTGGCCGCCGACCCGCCGCTGCTGATCGGGGATGAGCCGACGGGCAACCTCGACACACAGACCGCCGGCGAGATGTTCGACCTGCTGCAGCGCCTCAACGAGAGCGGGACGACGGTGCTCTACGTCACCCACGATCTCGAGCTCGCACGCCGGGCGCACCGCGTCGTCACGATCCGGGACGGCATGGTGGTGGAGGACCAGGCGACGTGAGACTGACGGCGGCCGCGCACAAGTCGGTCACCGATCTGACGCGACGCCGGGCACGGGCGGTCTTCACGGTGATGACGCTGGCGATCGCCGTGGCCAGCGTGGGCATCTTCGGCGTCACGGCGCTGATGCAGCAGGCGATGGATCGCGAGATCGCGGCCACGCGCCTGGCGGATCTCACGGTGACCACGAAGCCGCTCGTGATGACCGACGCGCAGCTGCGGGCGGTGGAGCGCCTCCCGAACGTCGCCGCCGTGCAGCCGAAGAGCATCATCTCGACGCGCGTGTACGTGGGCGCACGGCGCCAGAAGGCGCTGGTCATCGGGGTGCCGGACTTCGCACGGCAGCAGGCCGACGTGATCTCCGTGGAGTCGGGTGCGGCGCCCGCGGGCGGCACGCTGTTGGCGGACAACCAGAACGCCGCCAAGGACAAATTCGCGGGCGGGGCGGGGACGCCGGTCCGCGTGGTCGCTGCGGACGGCCGCGAGCGGCCGCTGCGGGTGAGCGGCGTCGGGCGGTACCTCGGCGGTGGGCAGCTGGTCGCCAACGAGGGGTTCGCCGTCTTCTACGCCACGCCGCAGACCGTCGCGTCGCTGAGCGGCGCCGCCGGGTACACGATGCTCGCCATGCGTCTCGAGGACGCGAGCCGCGCGGCGGCCGAGCGGACCGCAGCGGCGGTCCGCGCCGAGCTGCGCAGCGTGAAGGGCTTCTCGGGATTCGCCGACTACCCGGAGATCCGCAAGCCGGGCGACTATCCCGGGAAGGAGCTGTTCGAGCAGATCGCGACGATCATGACGGCGATCACGTTCCTCGCGCTGCTCTCGGCGTTCGTGCTGCTCTCGAACACGATGAGCACGCTGATCGGCGAGCAGACGCGTGAGATCGCCGCGATGAAGGCGATCGGCGCCACGCGCCGGCAGATCGCGCGCATCTATCGCCGCACAGCGCTGCTGCTCGGCGTGCTGGGCGCCGGCCTCGGTGTCGTGCTCGGCGTCGTGCTCGCGAACGCCGTCACGGCGTACTTCGGCTCGGCGTTCTACGGCATCCACGCGGGCTTCCGTGTGGACCCGGCGATCGTGGGGGCGAGCCTGCTCGTCGGCCTGGTCGGGCCGCCGCTGGCGGCGATCCCGGCGATCCGCCGGGCCTCGCGCCTGCCGGTGCGCGAGGCCCTCGACGCCACCGGATCGTCGGTCGGCGGCGAGGGTCGCCTCGACGCGCTGCTCCGGCGCGTCACGGTCCTCCCGCGGCCCGCGCAGATCGGCCTGCGTGGAGCGGCACGGCGCAGGCGGCGAGCCGCCGCCACCGCCGCGCAGGTGGCGCTCGCCGTCGCCACGGTGCTCGCCCTGCTCGCGCTGGGCACGTCGGTCGGGAACATGACGCGCGCGTTCTTCGACGACGCGCGCTGGGATGTCTGGGCCTCGACGTACGCCAGCAAGCCGTTCCGTCCCGGCGGCGAGCGCCTGGTCAAGGCGATCCCCGGCGTTCGCGAGGCTCAGCCGATGCTCAGCAACACCACGCGGATCGCGGGCAGGTCGGTCTTCACATTCGGTCTGGCGCAGCGCCCGATGTACGCCCCGACGCTCTCGGCGGGCCGCTGGTACACCGCCGCCGAGGCGCGCGCCGGCGCACGCGTGGCGCTCGTCGGGCGCGCCGTCGCCGACAGCGCCGGCGTGGACATCGGGGACACCGTCCGGATCCGGACCGCCGCCGGCCCGGCACGGGTGCGCGTCGTGGGCCTGACGACCAACGAGGACTATCAGGGCGCCGTCGCGTACATGCCGCTCGGCGCCCTGCAGTCGATCCTGCGGACACCCGGCGAGGTGAACAACTACCTCGTCCACACGGCATCGCAGGACCACGCGGCGATCGACCGGATCACGACGCGGCTCGAGGACACCCTCGGCGCGAACGGCAACCAGCTCACGACGCTCGTGAAGTACGTCAGCCGGCGTGATGCCGTCGCCGCGAACTCCGGCATCACGACCACGATCACCGTCCTGGGCCTGTTGATCGTCGCGATCAGCATGGTCGGCCTCGTCAACGCGATCACGATGGGCGTGATCGAGCGCACGCGTGAGATCGGGACGCTGCGGTGCGTCGGCGCGCGCGCCCGCGACGTCCGGCGCATCTTCATGACCGAGGGCCTGATCGTCGCGGGGCTGGGCTGGCTCGTGGGCGTCCCGCTCGGCTGGGCGCTCGCGCACGGCCTCATCTCCCTGACCCAGTCCACCGCAGACACCGATCTCGCGTTCGTGTTCCCGGCCTGGCATGTGGCGGTCACGCTGGTGCTCACCGTCCTGCTCGCGATGCTCGTGCTCATCGCGCCGCTGCGGCGTGCCGTGCGCCTCAAGCCGGGCGACGCGCTGCGGTACGCCTAGACGCTAGGTCACCGGCTCGGGACCCTGCCCGATCACGGCCCGGCTGTCCTGCGAGCGGATCAGGACGGCGGCGATCACGGCGCCGATCAGCGCGAACGCCGCGCCGCCGAGGAACGCGGCCTGGAAGCCCTCCGTCAGCGCTTCGGGACCCGGCGGCCCGGGGCCGGTGGACGCGGCCTCGGTCCGTGCCGTCGCGACCGCCGCGAGGATCGCGAGCCCGAGCGCCCCGCCGACCTGCTGGCCCGCATTGATCAGGCCGCTCGCGAGCCCGGCCTCGTCCGGTGCGATGCCCGTCGTCCCGCCGATCGTCACCGGGACGAACGAGAAGCCGAGCCCGACCGCTGCCAGCAGCGACGGGATCAGGATGTCCCCGCCGAACGACCCGTCCGCCGAGATCCTGGAGAACAGGAACAGCCCCGCCGCGACCGACAGCAGCCCGGTGATGACGACGGGCTTGAACCCGATCTTCGTCACGAGGACGGAGGCGATCCCGGCGGCGAGGATGATCGTGATCGCCAGCGGCAGGTAGGCGAGGCCGGACTTCAGGGCATCCCACCCCAGCACCTGCTGCATGTACAGCGAGACGAAGAAGAACATCGAGAACAGCGAAGCGCCGACGAGCAGGCCCGTCGCGTAGGCGCCCGTGCGGGTGCGCGACCGGAACACGTCGAAGGGCACCAGCGGCGCCGCGGCACGGGACTCGACGACGACGAACGACACGAGCAGCGCCGCCGCGAGCGCGAGCAGCACGATCGTCTGCGTCGATCCCCACCCGGCGTCGTTGGCGTCGACGAGCGCGTAGATGAGCACGGCGAGGCCGGCGGTGACCGTGAAGGCCCCGGCGAGGTCGAAGCCGGCCCGCTCGCGCTCGTCGCGGCTCTCGGGCACCAGGCGCGGGGCCAGCAGCACGGCGCCGACGGCGATCGGCACGTTGACGAAGAGCACCCAGCGCCAGCTGAGGTACTCCGTCAGGAGGCCGCCGAGCAGCACGCCTGCGGCGCCGCCCGCGCCGGCCACGCCGCCCCACACGCCGAGGGCGCGGTTGCGCTCGGCACCCTCGCGGAAGGTCGACGTCAGGATCGACAACGCGGCGGGGGAGAGCAGCGCGGCGCCCAGGCCCTGCACGGCGCGGGCGATGATGAGCGTCGTCTCCGACTGGGAGAAGCCACCGACGAACGACGCGATCGCAAACAGCACGAGGCCCCAGATGTAGACGCGGCGGCGCCCGAGGATGTCGGCGAGGCGCCCGCCGAGCAGCAGGAAGCCGCCGAACGTGAGGGTGTACGAGTTGACCACCCACGAGAGCGAGTCCTGGGAGAGCGCGAGGTCGCGGCCGATCGACGGCAGGGCGACGTTCGTGATCGAGGCGTCGAGGACGACGACGAACTGGCTGGCTGCGAGCAGCGCGAGAAGCGGGCCCTTGCGGACCGCGGCGGCGCGTTCCATCGGGTGGTTGTATCAACAACCGGTCCGGGCCCTTCGTCGAGCGGGGCGCCCGCTGTGTCAGCATCGGGCAGATGCCGCCCGGTCGGGACGACAGCCCTGCGCGCCGTGCCTTCGTCGTCGTCATCGACGCGCTCGGCGTGGGGGCCGAGCCCGACGCGGCGGACTACGGCGATGCCGGCTCGCACACGCTGCGCCACCTGGCCGAGGCGGTCGGGGGGCTGCACCTGCCCGCGCTGCAGCAGCTGGGCCTCGGCGAACTGGGCCCGGTGCGCGGGCTGCCCCGCAGCGACGCCCCCGCACTCCACGGCGTCCTGCACCACCTGGGGCCCGGGAAGGACTCCACCACCGGCCACTGGGAGCTCATGGGGGTCGTCGTGCCGGCGCCGCTGCCCACGTACCCGGGGGCGCTGCCCGCGGAGCTCCTGGCGCGTCTGGAGGCGGCGACGGGACACCGGCTCTGCGGCGGCGAGGTCCTCGACGGGCTGGCGGCGATCGAGCGTCATGGCGCGCACCACCTGCGGACCGGCGAGCTGATCGCCTACACCTCGGTGGACTCCGTCGTCCAGCTTGCGGCGCACGAGGACGTCGTCGCACAGGGCGCGCTCGAGGACGCGTGTGCCGCCGCGCGCATCGAGCTGCACGGCCCGGATGCTGTCGGGCGCGTCATCGCGCGCCCGTTCCGCGGTGTCCCCGGCGCGTTCGAGCGCACACTCGGCCGACGCGACTTCGCGCTGCCGCCGCCGAGCCGGTCCTACCTCGACGCGCTGCGGGACGCGGACATCCCGGTGCACGCCGTCGGCAAGGTCGACGACCTGTTCGCGGGCCGCGGGATCGACCACGCCTACCCGGGAGCGACGAACGCCGACGCGCTCGCGGCGATCGACCTGCTCGTGGGGGAGCTGGAGCACGGGCTCGTGTTCGCGAACCTCATCGAGACCGACCAGGTCTTCGGGCACCGCAAGGACGTCCGGGGCTTCCACGCGGCGCTGCGCGAGATCGACGACGCCGTCGCCCTCTGGCTGGAGCGGCTCGGGCCGGGCGACCTGCTCGTGATCACCGCCGATCACGGCGTCGACCCGGCGATGGGCCACACCGACCACACGCGCGAACGGGTGCCGCTGCTCGCGCGGTTCGCCGGCGACGGCGGCCGGCGGCACGACGGTCCGATGGCCGACGTCGGCGCGAGCGTCCTGCGCTGGCTCGGCGGGGACGACGAGCCGAGCCTGCCCGGCGACCCCTTCACCTGACCGTATCCTCGGGTCGTGCCCGAGCTCCCCGAGGTCGAGACGATTCGCCGCAGCCTCGCGCCGCTCGTCACCGGACGGGCCGTCAGCGCGCTCGCGGTCAGCGACCAGCGGTGGTGTGCGCCGCTCGCGGGCGACGAGGTCGCGGACGCGGTCGTGGGCCGTCGGATCGAAGGGCTCGGCCGCCGCGGCAAATGGCTCGTGTTCGAGCTGGAGGGCGAGGTGTTCCTGATCACGCACCTGCGCATGACCGGCGCGTTTCTCTACGACCCGGACCCCGGGGCGCCGTACGAGCGCGTGCGGATGCGCCTGTCCGACGGCCATGAGCTGCGCTTCTGCGACCCGCGCCGGTTCGGGACCGGCGAGCTGGCGTTCGGCCTGCCCGCGCTGGAGGCGTTCTTCGCCTCGCGGGTCGGCATCGAGCCGCTCGGCGACGATCTCGACGGCGACGCGCTGCGGCGGCTGACGCGGGGGAGCCGCGCGCCGGTGAAGGCGTTCCTCCTCGACCAGCGGCGGGTCGCCGGGGTGGGCAACATCTACGCCGACGAGGCGCTGTTCCGCGCGCGGATCCACCCGCTGCGGCGGACCGGGGCGCTCACGCGCGCGCAGTGCGAGACGCTCGCCGGCACGGTCCGCGACGCGCTGACGGCCGGGCTGGCCGCGGGCGGCGCGACGATCGACGACTTCCGCCATCCCGACGGGGTGCGCGGGACCTTCCAGGACGACTTCCTCGTGCACCGGCGCGAGGGGGAGGACTGCCCCCGCTGCGGCGGAGAGATCGTGAAGCTGGTCGTGGCCGGACGGGGAACGTACGTGTGCGAGCGCTGTCAGCCGCGCCCGCGGGGTGTCAGGCGGGCTGCGCCAGCTCCTCGAGCCGCCCGCTCTGGTCGGCCATGACCAGCTCGCGAAAGCCGCCGAGGACCTCGTCGCCGACGACGATCTGGGGGAAGCTCAGCATCCCGGTCCGGGCCAGCAGCGCGGCGCGTCCCTCCGGGTCCTTTGCCAGATTGATCTCCTCGTACGCGATCCCGCGCTTGGCGAGCAGCTCCTTGGCGCGCGCGCAGAACGAGCAGGGGTCCGTGGAGTAGACGATGATCTCAGCCATTGCTTCACAAAATATAGGGGGGTGCGCGTGGCCGGGCCCCTGACCACCGAGGCCGTCGTGCTGCGGTCGATGCGCTACGGCGAGGCCGACCGGATCCTCCACGTCTACACCCCGATGCGCGGCCGCGTCGGCGCCATCGCCAAGGGCGTGCGCCGGTCGCGCAGCCGGTTCGGCGGGCGCCTGGAGCCCTTCTTCCGGCTGCGACTCGGCCTGCACGAGGGGCGCAGCGACCTCCTGACCGTCACCAGCGCGGAGACCGTCGCCGCCTACCCCCGCCTGCGCGAGGACGGGGACGCCCTCGACGCCGCCGCGCGCGCGTGCGACGCCGTCTCCCGGCTGTTCGAGTCGCCGGAGCCCCACCCCGAGGTCTTCAACCTCCTCTGCTCGATGCTCGTGCTCCTCGACGAGGATCCCCAGGGCGGCGCGGCGCCCGCCCGGCGCCTGGCGTTCCGGCTCAAGCTCCTGCTCGCGGCGGGCTTCATGCCGCACCTGTCGGCCTGCGCGCAGTGCGGCGAGGCGGACGGGCTGGTCGGCTTCTCACCGGCGGCCGGCGGCGTCGTATGCGGCGCCTGCGAAGCGGGGTCGTTCCCGCTCGACCAGGAGGTGCACACGTTCCTCGCCCAGGCGCTCGGCCGGCCCCTCGCGGACACGCCCGCGGCGGACGAGCGCACGCTCCGGCTCGCCGACCGCGTCGTCCTGGAGACGGCGGCACACCACGCGCACGTGCGGCTGCGCGCCGCGGCATAGGATCGGGGCGTGGACGCCCATGGCAATCCCGGACCGGTCGCGGCGGCATACGCCGAGCGTCGCCGGGCACTCGAGGAGGCGACGCTCGCGCCGGGGGCGGCGCGCTCGTGGCCGGCGATCCGCCGGACGCCGGAGCCCGCCTGCGGGCTGCGGTCCCCGCTGCAGCGCGACCGCGACCGCATCGTCCACTGCAAGGCCTTCCGGCGGCTGAAGCACAAGACCCAGGTGTTCGTCGCCCCCGAGGGCGACCATTACCGCACGCGACTCACGCACACGCTCGAGGTCACGCAGATCGCACGCACGGTCGCCCGCGCGCTGCGCCTCAACGAGGACCTGACCGAGGCGATCGGCCTCGGTCATGACCTGGGGCACCCGCCGTTCGGCCATATCGGCGAGGGCGTCATCGACGCGTGCGTGCAGGAACGCTACGGGCGCGAGTTCCGTCACTACGAGCACTCGCTGCGGGTGGTCGAGGTGCTCGAACGGGGAGGTGCGGGGCTCAACCTCACCGAGGACGTCCGCGACGGCATCCTCTGCCACTCCGGTCGTGCGCCGAGGCCGCGCACGCTGGAGGGCCGGATCGTGCGGATCGTCGACCGCGTCGCCTACATCAACCACGACATCGACGACGCGGTGCGCGCCGGCGTGATCGACGACGCCGACCTGCCGCCCGGCCCGCTCGCGGTCCTGGGCCCGACCGGCTCGGCGCGGATCGACGCGCTCGTCCACGACCTCGTCGAGCACTCCGCCCCCGCCGGGGACATCGTGCAGGGCGCCGAGGCGGGAGCGGCGATGGACGAGCTGCGCACGTGGATGTTCGACAACGTCTACCTCGGCCCCGTCGCCCGCACCGAGCATGCGCGGATCGAGCGGGTCCTGCAGACGCTCTTCGCCCACTATGCGGGGGATCCCGCGCGGGTGCCCGACGGCGGCGGCGCCCCCGGCGCGGACGAGGGGCAGCGGGTCACCGACTACCTCGCGGGGATGACCGACCGGTACTGCATCCGCGTCTTCGAGGAGCTGACGGTCCCGGAGTCGTTCGCCGCGTAGGCTGCCCGTCGTGGCCCGGTACACCGACGAGTCCATCGAGCGCGTCCGTCAGGCGGTGGACATGCTCGACCTCGTCGGAGCGAAGACCGAGCTGCGCCGCTCCGGGCATCAGTGGATGGGGACCTGCCCGTTCCACGACGAGCGCACGCCGTCGTTCAGCGTCAACGCGACCGACAAGGTCTTCCACTGCTTCGGATGCGGCGAAGGCGGCGACCTGTTCAAGTTCGTCGAGCTCACCGACGGCCTGCCGTTCCGCGAGGCGCTCGAGAGCCTGGCGGACCGCTACGGGGTGACGCTCGACCTCGCCGACGAGGACCCGCAGGCGGCAGAGCGCCGTCAGCGCCGGGAGCGCCTGCTCGAGCTCCTGGAGCGGACGTCCACCTGGTACGTGCGCCAGCTGTGGGAGACCGACGAGGCCGCCGGGCCCCGGGCCTACCTCGCCGAGCGCGGCCTCGAGGAGCAGACGCTGCGCGAGTTCCGCGTCGGGTACGCGCCGAGCGCCTGGGACGCGGTGCTGCTGGCCTCACGGCGCGCCGGGTTCAGCGAACGGGACCTCTGGGACGCCGGCCTCGTGCGGCGCAGCGAGAAGGGCGGCCTCTACGACTTCTTCCGCCGGCGCGTGCAGTTCCCGCTCTGCGACGCCCGCGGCCGGGTGCTGGGGTTCGGCGGGCGTGCGGTCGGCCCCGACCAGAAGCCGAAGTACGTCAACTCCACCGACAACGTCGTGTATCACAAGGGGCGTCACCTCTTCGGGGCGGACCTCGCGCGGTCCACGGCCGCGAAGGCGGGCCAGGTGGTGCTCTGCGAGGGCTACACCGACGTGATCGCGCTGCATCAGGCGGGCCTGCGGAACACCGTCGGACTGATGGGCACCGCGCTGACCGAGGATCAGGTCGGCGAGCTCGCGCGCCTGGCGCCCGTCGTCCTGCTCGCGTTGGATGCCGACAGCGCCGGCCAGGAGGCGATGCTCCGCGCCGCGAAGGTCGCCGCCGGACGGCGGCTGGAGCTGCGCGTCGTCGTCCTGCCCCCCGGCCAGGATCCTGCCGACCTGCTGCTCTCCGAGGGGCCGGACGGCATGCGCGAGCGGGTCGCAGGGTCCGTGCCGTTCGTGCGCTTCCGTGTCGAGCGCGTCCTCGCGACGGCCGCTCTCGGCAGCGCCGAGGGCAAGGACGACGCCGTCGAGGCGCTGCGGCCGGTGCTCGGCACGCTTCCGTCGAGCGCGCTGCGCGACGAGCTGATGGCGCTCGCCGCAGACCGGCTCGACGTCGTGCCCGACAAGCTCGCCGAATGGCTCACGCAGCCGGCCCGCGGCGGTGCGCCCGCGGCTCCCGGGCGCCGTGCCCCGGAGCCGGAGCGCGCCGTGCCCTCCGCGCCGCCCGCGTCGCCGCCGCGCACGATCGTCAGTCCCGCGGCGCGGGTCGAGCGGTCGTTCCTCGTGCAGTGCCTCGCGCTCCCGCAGGAGGGCCGTGCGGTGCTCGGCGGGCTCGACGTGGACCAGGCCTTCCTCACGCCCGCCAACCGGCGGGCCGCCGTGCTGCTGCGCGACCATCTCGGCGGGGCGCTGCACGCGCCCGAAGACGACGAGGAGCTCGCGCGCGTGCTCGCCGAGCTCCAGGTGCGCGCGGCGCGGGCGACGCCGACGCGGGCCGCCCTGGAGGCCGAGCGCCTGCGGATCGAGCTCGCGACCCTCGAGCGGCAGATCGCGACCGCGCGTGCCGGGGGGGAGGGCAACGTCGTCGAGCTCGCCCGTCGCCGCGAAGAGCTGCAGTCGGCGATGGAGCGCGAGCTGGAGGAGACGCTCGCGCAGACGAAGCACGGGGACTGAGGAGGCGCCGC
>DAIPYF010000039.1:1585-15563 GCA_036782855.1 Solirubrobacteraceae bacterium | reverse complement strand
AGGTCGTCGAAGTACTGCGTGAGCATGAACATCGCGGTCATGTGGTCGACCGGGATGTTGAAGAATCCCTGCACCTGGCCGGCGTGCAGGTCCATGGTCAGCACGCGGTCGGCGCCCGCGGCTTCGAGCATCCGCGCGACGAGTCGTGCGCTGATCGGCTCGCGCGGCGAGGACTTCTTGTCCTGGCGCGAGTAGCCGAACCACGGCGTGACCGCGATGACGCGGTGCGCGGACGCGCCGACCGCCGCGTCGATCATCACGAGGAGCTCCATGAGCGCGTCGTTCGCGGTGATGCCGGTCGCGGGGTTGCCGCAGGTCGGCTGGACGATGAAGACGTCGGCGCCGCGGATCGACTCGTCGAACCGGCAGTACACCTCGCCGTTGGAGAACGTCTTGAGCGTGACGGGCCCGACATCGACGTCCAGGCGGCTGGCGATCTTGTTCGCCAGTTCGGGGTTCGCACGGCCCGAGAACAGCATGAGCCGCTTGTCGTAGTCGATCGGAAGACTCGTGTTCATGCGCTGCGCCGGCTCGGGCCAGTCGGCGCCGGGGAGTGTAGGCGCGAGCTCGGTCATGACCGCGTGGCGTCCTCCTCGGCGGCGTCCGCCGCGCGCCGCTCGTCGTAGCCGTCCAGGTTCGACTGGCGCTCGCGCGCGATGCCGAGCGCGCCGTCCGGCACGTCCTCGGTGATGACGGAGCCCGCGGCGGTCCAGGCGCGGTCTCCGACGCGGACGGGCGCGACGTAGGAGACGTGCACGGACCCGCGGACACCCGCGCCGATCGTGGTGCGGTGCTTGCGGCGCCCGTCGTAGTTCGCGGTGATCGTCCCCGCGCCGAGGTTCGAGCCGGCGCCGACGTCCGCGTCGCCGACGTAGGAGAGGTGCGGGACCTTCGACCCTTCACCGATGTCGGAGTTCTTCACCTCGACGAAGGTGCCGATCTTCGCGCGCTCGCGCACGACGGTCCCGGGCCGCAGGTAGGCGAACGGCCCGACGCTCGCGCCGTCGCGGATCTCGGCGTCGACGCCGTAACTGTGGAGGACGGTCACCTCGTCGCCGAGCGTGACGTCGGTCAGCGTCGTCCCGGGGCCCAGCCGGCAGCGCTCGCCGGCGGCGGTGGCGCCGCGCAGGATCGTGAACGGCTCGACGACGGTGTCCTGCCCGAGGAGCACGCCGGCGTCGATCTGTGTCGACGCGGGGTCGACGACGTCCACCCCGGCGCGCTGGTGGGTCTCGATGATGCGCCGCCGCGCGAGCTCGCGCGCCTGCCCGAGCTGCACGCGGTCGTTGACGCCGAGCACGATCCCCGGGTCCATGAACGAGTGGGCGGTCACCGTCGCCCCGGACTCGCGCAGGAGGGTGAGCACGTCCGGCAGATACAGCTCACCCTGGGCGTTCTCGGGCGTCAGCCGCGGGAGCGCGCCGAGCAGCGCGCCGCCGTCGAAGACGTAGATGCCCGTGTTGACCTCGCGGATCGCGAGCTCCTCCGTCGTCGCGTCGCCGCCGGCCTTCGTCTCGACGATCCGCTCGAGCGCGCCGCCCTCCCCGCGGACGACGCGCCCGTAGCCGGACGGGTCGTCGAGGTACGTGGTCGCGACGGTCGCGGCGGCGCGCTGGTAGGCGTGCGCGCCGACGAGCTCGCGGATCGCGTCGGCGGAGACGAGCGGCACGTCCCCGCTGAGCACGACGACCGGCTTGTCGGCATCGAGCAGCTCGGCGCTGGCGGCGACCGCGCCGCCGGTGCCGTTGGGCTCGGGCTGGACGGCGATCTCGACGTCCTCGTCGAGCCATCCGTCGAGGGGCCGCGCGGGCGCGTCGACCACGATGATCCGCCCGGCTCCGGCGTCGCGGGCGGCCGCGACGGGCCACGCGATCATCGGCATCCCGCACAGGTCGTGCAGGACCTTCGGCTTGCGGGACCGCATGCGGGTTCCCTGGCCGGCCGCGAGGATGACCACGATCGGCGCGTTCACGAGGTCATCCTACCGAGACTGCGGGGCAGGGATTCGAACCCTGACTTGACGGCTCCAAAGGCCGCTGTGCTGCCGGTTACACCACCCCGCACCGGTGTGCGGGTGCAGCATAGGCGCGCCCGAGGGCGCTCCGGGAGGGCTACTCCTGCGCTTCCGACGTGCGCTCGTGATCGGCTTCGCCGTACACGGCGCCGGATTGCTCCTCGGCGGGGAAGGCGTCGTGCTCGGGCGAGCGGCCCTCCCAGTTCTCGGCGCGCTCGACCAGCTCCTTCTCGGCGAGCTCGAAGCCCTCCGCCTCGCCGCCGCCCGCCTCCTCGACGGGCCGGCGTGCCTCGCGACGCTTCTCCATCCAGTCAGTCATGGACCTGTTGTACCCGAATCCCGCCGCGTTCGCACCCGGGGCCTCTACGGACCCGCGTGGCCGGTCGGCCGCAGGTTCCCGAGCTGCGCAACGAGGGCGTCCGGCGCCAGGGGGTCGAGGGCGAGGGCCCGGGCGTCGGCGGCGGTGACGAGGCGGCGCTCGGGCCGCAGCATGGCCACGCCCATGTCGCGCTCGGCTGCGACCCGCATGAGGGCCTCCCAGCCGTCGGCGACGTGGTCGAGCAGGCCGTGGTCGGCGCTCGCCAGGACGACGAGGTACGGCCGGCCGTCGTGCGCGGAACCGACGGCGAGCCCCGTTCCCGCGTCGAGGTCGTCGAGCACGGCGCGGGCGTGCGCGGAGCCGAGCGCAGGAACGTCGGGTGCCACGAGCACGACCGCACCCTCGTGGCCGTCCAGCGCGAGCGCAGCCGCGGCCGGGGACGTCGCCTCGAACGCCTGCCCCGGCGCCAGCGCCGCCGCCCACCGCCGGGCGACGCCGCGCAACTCCCGGCGCAGGCGCTGCGCGGCGCCCGGGCCGACCGCGCGGTCGAGCTCGGGGTCGGGTGGGGCGCCGAGGGCGTCGAGCACCACCGCGGCGAGCATGCCGCGGATCGTAGGGACCGGGCTGCGCGACCCGCTACGCGGCCGGCGGCGCGGCGTCGGCCGGCGGCTCGGCGGAGCGCGGAGCGGTGTCGGCGGCCGACGGCTCGTCCGGTGCGGAGACGCCACCGGTGCCGCTGTCCACGGACGGCACGCCCTGGTCGGCGGGGGGCGCGGGCTCGGGCTGGGGCTCCGGCGCGGGCTCCGGTGCGGGCTCCGGCTGTACGACGGGCGCCGGAGCGGGGTCTGTCGCCGGGTCCGGCGGTGCGGGCGCGGGGTCCGGTGCGGGCGCGGGGTCCGGTGGGGGCGCGGGGTCCGGCGCGGGCGCGGGGTCCGGCGCGGGCGCGGGCTGCTCGATCGGCGCGGGCTCCTGCGGCTCGGGGGGCGCCGGGGGCGCGATCGGGGCCATGCCGCGCGCGACGGACTCGGCGTCGGTCACACCGTCGTTGTTGGTGTCGCGCGTGCCGTCCGGAACGCCGTCGCGGCTGCTGGTGCGGTTCGGGTCGTTGCCGAGGCGGAACTCGGTGCTGTTCCTCACGCCGTCGCCGTCGGCGTCCTTGGCGCCGTCACGGAAGTCGCGCGGGTTCAGGCCGTGGCGGACCTCCCAGCCGTCCGGGGCGCCGTCGTTGTCGGTGTCGGCGCTCGACGGGTTCGTGCCGCGACGGATCTCGGTCGCGGTGCTGATGCCGTCTCCGTCGGGGTCGGCGGAGCCGCCCGCGACCGCGCCGCCGTTGCCGGGTGCCACGACGCCGCCGGGCGATCCGGTGCGTGCGGGCGTCCTCAGCGCGACGGTGCGCCGGCTGCCGGAACCGGTCGAGCCGGTCCGCTCGCCGGCGGGCAGGACGGCCAGCGTGCCGCCGGTGAAGAGCCCGAACGCGCCCGTCACCGAGCCGGACGCGACGATCGTCACGCCGCGCGCGGCGCTCTGCCGCGGCGCGTCGGGGACGATCAGCCGCCGGGCCTGCGGTGCAGCGGTCTCCGGCCAGGAGTCGAAGCCGAGCACCCACTGGTTGAGCGCTGCGAGGCTGCCCCAGACCATGAGGCATCCGGCGGAGACGCCGAGGGCGGTGGCGACGCGTGCGCGGCGACGGCCGTGAACGCGGGGATCGTCGGACGGGGAACGTGGCGGCATGCTCGTGCGTTCGGCACTCCGTGGCCGCTCCTTGATCGGACATCCGTCCAATTCCGTGCGCCGGCGCTCAGGTTCGCCACGGAGCGTGCGCGGCGTGCCGTTCAGCGCGGGCGCGGGACGCGGCCGGCGCTCGTTCCGGCCTCGCTGGCCGGGCCGCCGCGATGGGCGATGCCGAGCACGCGCATCGCCTTGAGGCCGAGGCTCAGCTTCTCGCGGCCTTCCGTCGAGCCGACGTCCAGGCCGGAGAGCTCGCGGCTCCGCTCGAGCCGGTAGCGGATGGTGTGACGGTGGGTGAAGAGCCGCTGGGCCGTCCCCGCGATGTTCCCGTCGGCATCGAGGAACGCCTCGACCGTCGTCACCAGGCCGGTCTCGTACTGCTCGTCGTAGGCGACCAGCGGCTCGACCGTCTCGGCGTAGAACCGCTGCAGCTCGGCGGGGTCCTCGGCCATCGCCGACAACAGCAGCCGGTAGGCGCCGGTCTCGTCGAAGGCGAGGACGGGGCGCTCGGCGTCGCCCTCGGCGACGTTCGCCGCCAGCAGCGCCTCGCTCGCGGCACGGTGCAGCTCGCCCGGGTCGGCGCACGGCCGGCTGCAGCCGACGGTGAACGTGTGGCCCGCGAGACCCGCCTGCAGCTCGCGGCGGACACTCTCGGCGGCGCGGGCGCCGGCGTCCTCGTCGGCGGACGGAACCAGAACGAGGACTTCGTCGCCGGGCAGCTCGTGGCGCTCGGTGAGCGCGGCGATGGCGCCGGGCACCGCTGCGGCCGCCCCGCGCTCGACGAGCGAGAGGATGCGCGACCGGCGGCCGTCGTCGCCGGCGACGTGCGCGTGCGCGCGCACCACGAGCATGCTCGCGCCGTCCTCGAGGTCGACGCCCAGCTCCTCCGCACGCTCGCCGACGGCGTCGGCCCCGGTCAGCTCGCGGGTGAGCAGGGCCCGCAGGAACGACTCGGCGGCCTCGGCGGACGCCCGCTCGGGGGCGCGCAGGCGCTCGACCTCGGAGGCGAGGATCGTCGTGACGAGGCGAACGAGGATCGGGTCCGGCGGCGACGGAGCGCGCAGGCGCAGCGTGCCGACGGGCTCGTCGGCGACGCGCAGCTCATGCGCCTCGACCCCGGCACGGCCCGAGAGGATCGCCTGCTCGTCGGCGCTGGAGCGTGCGGCGACCGCGAGGACGTGGCCGGCGCGGTCGCTCAGCACGAGGCTGGCCTCGAGGGCCCGGGAGGCCGCCCGTACGACCTCGGGGATGCCCGCGCCGGACGCGACGGCGTCGGTGATCGCATCGAGGGCTTCGAGGTCGGTCCGCCCCGGCGCCCCCTGCGCCGGCGTCGACATGCAGCGGATTGTAGGCGCGGGCGAGCGGTCAGCTCGCCCAGAGCCAGACGACGAGCGCGCCGAGTGCGACGCCGAGGCCCATGAAGGCGGCCACCACGTAGAGCGAGAGGAACACCGCGCTGATGCGCTCCCAGACCCGCGAATACGACTGCCAGGCGGGAATCGCGAGCAGTCCGACCCAGGCGGCGATGCCGAACACGCTGCTGCAGGCCGCCACGAGAAGAATGATCGATTCGTTGCTCATCGGTGCTCCGGCGCGCCATTCTGCCGCACGAAGGCGACGATCAGCGCCACCACCGCGACGGCCGAGAAGCTCATCGCCGCCGCGCCCTCGCCGCCGAGCACGTCCGAGAGCCAGTGGACCCGCAGGTACAGGCGCGTCACCCCGACGAGCGCGGCGAGCACGATCGCGGCGATGACGATCCACCAGCGGCCGCGGAGCGCGGGGACGACCCGCACGGCGACGACCGCGAGGGCGATCCACGCCATCGCATACGCCGCGTGCCCCGACGGGTAGGCGGATCCGGCCGCGTCGACGAGGGCGTTGGCCGGGCGCGGACGGTCGACGCTGTGCTTGGCGAGCTGCACGAACGCGACCGTCAGCCCCATGCCGATCGCGATCACCGCGGCTTCGAGCACCCGGCGGCGCAGCAGCAGCACGAGTGCCGCGAGCGCGCAGAGCGGCTCCATGAGCCAGGGCGCCCCGAACACCGTGAGCACCTCCGCCAGATCGGCGACGGTCGCGTGGTACAGCTTGACCGCGAGGTCGTTCGCCGGCTGGTCGAGCGCGCTCGTCTCCCCGCCCGCGATCACGATCCAGTAGCCGAAGAACGCGAACGACCCGACGGCGGCGATCGCCAGCAGCGTCGTGAGCTCGAGCCCGAGCTGCCCCGGGGTGAGCCGCCCGATGAAGAACCGCAGCGGCCCGCGGGCCCATCGCACGACCGGGCGCAGCAGGCGCAGCCCGGGGCGATCCAGCGCCGCGTCGAGACGCTGCTCCAGCACCGCGCGATTCTCGGCGACCTGCAGCCACCGCACGAGCCACACGATCCCGACGACGAGCGTGATCGCGATGCCGAGGCCGAGCGCCCCCTCCTTGGCGATCTTGAGCACGCGGCCGAAGCTCTGCCAGAAGAGGTAGCCGATCATGATGAACGTCGTGGCCCACAGGCCCGCGCCCAGCACGTCGTACGGGATGAAGCGCCGGAACGGCATCCGGCCGGACCCGGCGAGGAACGGCGCGACCGCGCGCACGATGCCGACGAAGCGGCCTATGAAGATCGCCTTGCCGCCGTGGTTGGCGAAGAACGTCTCGACCTGCTCGAGGCGCTCCGCCGTGATCTGGAACCGCGGGCCGTGCCGGACGAGGAACTCGCGGCCCAGGCGCTGTCCGAGCACGTAGCTCGCGCAGTCCCCGGCGACGGCGGCCGCCCACGCGATGGCGATCAGCGTGATGACGTTGATCTCGCCCTGCCCGGCCACGACGCCCCCGAGCATCATCGCCGTCTCACCCGGTGCGATCAGGCCGATGAACGCCCCGGTCTCCAGGAACGCGAGGACGCCGACGAGCAGGTACGTCCAGGGGCCCAGCGCCTGCCCGATGTCGATCAGCAGCGTCTCGATGTTCGGCAGCTCGACGGCACCGCTCCCGTAGACGCAGAGGACGATGGCGATCAGGACGCCGCCGACGAGGAGCGGCGGCTCCAGGTGCCGGCGGCGGCGCACGAGCATCGCGATGAGCGCGGCCGCCGCGACGAAGGGCCAGACCTTCACGCGAGGTCCCCCGGACGCAGGGACGGGTACCACGGCTCGACGGCGACCGGGCGCGGGTCGCGGCCGCTGAGCGAGACGGCGGCCGAGCGCGCGCGCTCGACGTCCGCGAACAGACCGACGACGGTCGGGCCCGACCCGCAGACGAGCGCGTGATCGGCCCCGGCGCCGCGCACGTCGTCGAGCGTCCACGCGAGCTCGGGAACGAGCGACACGGCGGCGGGCTCGAGGTCGTTGAGCAGGAGGTCGCCGGGGGCCAGCGGCGCGCCCGCCGCGAGCGCGCCGATGAGGTCGGCGCTGCGCGCCTCCAGGGCCGCGCCCGACCGCGGGAGCTTCAGGCGATCCGCCTCGCGGAACACGTCGGCGGTCGAGAGCTGATGGCGGGAGCGCACGACGAGGATCCCGAACGGGGCGGGATCGGGGAGCGCGTGCAGGACCTCCCCCGCTCCGCTGGCGAGGTAGCGCCGCGGGCGCACCTGCGCGGGCACGTCGGCCCCGAGCGTCGCCGCGATCTCGCGCAGGAGCGCGTCGTCGCGCACGCCCGCCGCGCGGGCCGCCAGGCGGAGCGCCGCCGCGGCGTCCGCCGAGCCGCCCGCCATCCCGGCCGCCACGGGGATCCGCTTCTCGATGACGAGGCGCACGGGTGCGCCGCTCCACCCGGTCCGCTCGCGGAACGCGCGCAGCGCCGCGGCGGCGAGGTTGTCACCCTCGACGCCGGGGCAGCGGACCTCGTCCGCGCTCGCCCCGAGCTCGGACGGGATGAGGCGCACGCGGTCGCAGAGGTCCACCGGCTGCATGACCGTCACGAGCTCGTGGCGCCCGTCCGCGCGGGTCGGACCGAGCGTCAACCCGAGGTTCACCTTCGCCGGAGCGTGCTCGGCGAGCGCGTTCACGACGCCAGGGCCTGCTGCAGGGCACGGAAGTCCGCCGGGGTCAGGCGCTCGGCACGCGCGTCGGCGGGGTGGCCGATGGCCGCCAGCGCCGCCCTCGCGCGGGCGCGGACGTCGTCGCCCGGCACGCCGCCCGCCAGCTCGAGCGACCGCGGCAGCGCCTTGCGCCGGTGGGCGAACGCGGCCCGCACGAGGCGCCGCAGCTCCGGCGACGGGGCCGGGCCGGTGCGCTCCAGGCGCACGAGCACCGAGTCCACGTTCGGGACCGGGAAGAACACCGTGCGCGAGACCGGCCGCACGACCTCCACCGCGCAGGCGAGCTGCGCGATGACGGACGGCACGCCGTACAGCGGGTCGCCGACGTGCGCGGCGAGGCGCACGCCGACCTCCTTCTGCACCATCGCCACCCAGCGCGTCACCGCCGGCAGCTCCTCGATCGTGCGCAGGATCGCCCCGGCCGCGATGCCGTAGGGCAGGTTGGCGACGACCTTCGTCGGCGCCGGGTCGAGCGCCGCGAGGTCGAGCTGCATCGCGTCGGTGACGTGGAGCGTCGTGTTCGCGAACGGGTCGAGCGCCTCCCGCAGCGCGGGCACGAGCCCGGGGTCGATCTCCACCACGTGCACATGGGCGCAGCGCGGCGCGAGGTGCTCGCTGAGCACGCCGAGGCCGCCGCCCACCTCGAGCGCGACGTCGTCCGGCCCCAGCTCGGCGATGCGCTCGATCACGCCGAGGATGTTGGAGTCGACGAGGAAGTTCTGCCCGAGGTCACGGCGCGGGCGCACGTCGTGCTCGCGCATCCGCCGCAGGCTGGGCTGGGTGGGCGCCGGTCGCTCGTCCATCGCCGTGTCCGGTGCGCCCGCGCTCACCAGCCGAAGAGCTCCGCGGCGTTGCGCTCGACGACATCCTCCAGCTCGGCGTAGCTCGTGCCGCGGCGCTCGGCGAGGAACCGGGCGGTGTGGACGACGAACGCGGGCTGGTTGCGCTCCTTGCGCACCGCCTGGGGCGTGAGGTACGGCGCGTCGGTCTCGACGAGCAGCCGCGCGTCGGGCACGCGCTCGGCCGCCGCGGCCAGGTCGCCGGCGCTCGGATACGTGACGTTGCCCGCGAAGGAGATCCACCACAGCGGCTGCTCGAGGCACTCGTCGATGCGGTCGGGCATCGAGAAGCAGTGGAGGATCACGCGCACGCCGTCGGCGCGTTCGCGCAGCGTGGCGATCGTGTCGTCCTCCGCGGCGCGCGAGTGGATGACGAGCGGCTTGCCGAGCTCGCGCGCCAGCTCGATCTGCGCCTCGAATGCGCGCTGCTGGTCGGCTCGCGGCGCGCGGTCGCGGAAGAAGTCCAGCCCCGTCTCCCCGATCGCGCGGCAGCGCTCGTGTGCGGCGAACGAGCGCAGCAGGTCGGTCGCGCGGTCGTCGTAGCCCTCGGCGAGGTTCGGGTGGCGGCCGACCGCGAGGTGGACCTCGGGGAAGCGCTCGGCCGCCATCGTCGCCGAGCGGCAGCTCTCGGCGTCCATGCCCACCGTGAGGATCCGTCGCACGCCCGCCGCCCGCGCCGCGGCGACCAGCTCGTCGTTCGGCGGGTCGCAGGAGTCCAGGTGGGTGTGGCTGTCGATCACGCCGCGGCGGGCTCCGTCGGCTGCTTGGGGAACAGCGGCTCGATCGGCGCGACGACGCCGATGCGACGCGCCCCGAGCTGCGCCGCCTGGAGCGCGTCGTCGGGCGTGCCGAGCGCGGCCAGCAGCTTCGCGGAGGTCGCCGGCAGCCACGGCTGGAGCAGCACGGTGAGCACGCGCAGCCCCTCGGCGAGGCTTGCGAGCACGACGTCCAGCTCGCCGGCGGCGGCCTCGTCCTTGGCGAGCTTCCAGGGCGCGCGCTCCTCGACGTAGCGGTTCAGGCGCCGGACGCGGACCCAGATCTCCTCCAGCGCCTGCGTCACCTCGGCGCGGTCGAGGAGTTCGGCGACCCGGGTGGCGAGGTCCTCGAAGTCGGCGTCGAGCGCGGGGTCGTGGGGGACGTCGGGCGCCCGGCCGTCGCGGTAGCGGCCGACCATCGCGAGCGTCCGGCTCGCGAGGTTGCCGTAGTCGTTGGCGAGCTCGCGCTCGTAGCGCTCCTCGAACGCGCCCGCCGACACCGAGCCGTCCTGCCCGAACGACACGTCGCGCATGAGGTAGTAGCGCAGCGCGTCGGACCCGAAGCGGTCGATCACGGCGAACGGGTCCAGGACGTTGCCGAGCGACTTGCTCATCTTCTCGCCGTCCATCAGCAGGAAGCCGTGGACGAAGACGTGGTCGGGCACCGGCAGATCGGCCGCCATCAGCAGCGCGGGCCAGTAGATCGTGTGGAACTTGAGGATGTCCTTGCCGACGAGCTGGTAGCTCGCCGGCCAGAAGCGCTCGGTGAGGTCCTCGCCCTCGTGGGCGAAGGACAGCGCGGTGTAGTAGTTCAGGAGCGCGTCCCACCAGACGTAGAAGACCTGGCCGGGATCCCAGGGGACGGGCACACCCCAGTCCAGGCCGCGACGCGTGAGCGAGACGTCCTGCAGCCCGCCCTGGATGAACGAGAGCGCCTCGTTGTAGCGAACGCGCGGCTGGACGAAGTCGGGGCGCTCGGCGAACAGCCGCTCGAGCGGCTCGGCGAACGCGGACAGCCGGAAGAACCAGTTGTGCTCGTGCTCGCGGGTCAGCGGGATCTTGTGGATCGGGCAGGTGTTGCCCTCGGCGATCTCCCGGTCGGTCTTGAAGTCCGCGCAGCGCGGGCAGTACCAGCCCTCGTACACGCCCTCGTAGGCGTGTCCGTTGTCCTTCACCCGCGTGAGGACCTCCTGCACCTTCGCGACATGGCGCGGGTCGCTCGTGCGGACGAAGAAGTCGTTCGACGCGCCGAGCTGCGGGGCGAGCGCCTGGAAGCGCTCGTAGTTGCGGTCGGCCAGCTCGCCGGGCGTGACGCCCTCACGCTCGGCCGCGAGCTTCACCGGCTCGCCGTGCTCGTCGGTGCCCGTCAGGAAGAAGACGTCGTCGCCGCGCTGGCGATGGTGGCGGGCCAGCACGTCGGCGGCGATCGTCGTGTAGGCGTGCCCGAGATGCGGCGCGGCGTTGACGTAGTAGATCGGCGTCGTGACGTAGAACGAGGAGCGGGCCATCAGGCCCGAACGCTAGTGGGTCGGCTGGCCGCTCACGGCGGGGCGCCGCCGCGACCGCCGCGCGTGGCGGCGCACCGTGACGCCGAGCCCGGCCCCGACGCCGGCGAGCGCCAGGCCCGCCCAGGCGACGACCGGCGCGGAGCCGGAACGCGGCGGGGCCGGCGGCGGCGCGCGGCGGGTGTGCCGCGGGGGCGCCGGGCGGTGCAGTCGCCGCGGCGCGGGCGCGAGCGGCACAGGCGCCGCCGGGGCCGCGGTGATGAGCGCGAGCGGATCGCGATACCCCCGGCGGTCGGCGGCCCGTCGCGCGCCGAGGTACAGCACGCCCTGCGGTCCGAGCGTCCCGACGCGCGTCCCGGCGGCGAGCAGCGCGCCGCGGCGCGGCAGCGACGGCTCGAGGCCGAACGCCGTCGCCACGAGCCGGCCGCAGCGCAGCGTGAGTCCCGGGCCGAGCCGCGGATGGCGGCCGGCGAACGTGACGCGCCCGCTGCACGGTGCGACCACGACCGCGCCGGCTCCGCCGCCGAGGCGCACGCCGCGGTGCGCCCCGCGGGCGAACGGCGTCCGGGCGTCGAAGTCGAACTCGCGCACGACGGCGGCCTCGCGCAGCGGCGGGTGCCAGCGCTCGGCCTGCGCCACGGCCGCGTGGATGAGCGTGAGCAGGAGCGTGGTGACGACGGGCAGGAGCAGCACCCCGCCGATGCAACACCGTCGGCCAAGCGATCCGGGCTGCCGACGCGCGGTCCGTCAGCGTCTCGTCACGAAGCCGCGAGCAACCGGTGTCCGCCCGTCACGAATCGCCGGCGACGATCGCGGCGTACAGGTCGTTCGCCGGGACCCCGGTGAGGCCGGCCACGACCCCCGCCGCCGCGCGCGGGCGCGCGCCCGCCTCGACCAGCCGCCGCACCGCATCCTCGGCGGCCGCGCGATCGGCCGCGCCCGCCGCGGCGGGCGCGATGACGAGCACGACCTCGCCGCGCACCTGCTCGGCGCGGTAGCGCTCCGCCAGCTCGGCCGCCGTCCCGCGAACGACCTCCTCGTGCAGCTTCGTCAGCTCGCGGCAGACGGCCACCGGGCGCTCCGCGTCGAGGCCCGCCAGCACCGCGAGCGTCGCGGCGACCCGGCGCGGGGACTCGAAGGCGACGAGTGTCTCCTCCGAGCGCAGCACGTCCTCGAGCTCGCCCTTCTTGCGCGGCAGGAACCCGGTGAAGCGCCAGGTCTCCGCCGGCATCCCGCTCGCCACGAGCGCCGTCAGCGCGGCACTCGGACCCGGCAGCACCTCGACGGCCAGCCCGGCGGCGACGGCGGCCTGCACCAGGATCAGCCCCGGGTCGCTGACGAGCGGCATGCCCGCGTCGCTCACGAGCGCGACCGTCACGCCGCCCAGCATCCGGTCGACCAGGCGCGGCGCGGCGCGGCGCTCGGCGTGCGCGTCGTAGCGCACCCGCTCGGCCGAGACGCCGTAGCGGTCGAGGAGCACCTTGCTCGTGCGCGTGTCCTCGCAGGCGATGACGTCCGCCTCGCGCAGCGCCGCGAGCGTGCGCAGCGTGATGTCCTCGAGATTGCCGATCGGCGTCGGGCAGACGATCAGCCGCCCCGCGCCGGCGGCGCTCACCCGGGGAACTCCTCGAACGCCAGCGTGGCGGCGCCCAGCAGCCCCGCGTCCGCGCCGAACCGCGCCGGGACGATCTCGACGATGTCGCGCAGCGAGGGCATCGCGTGCTCGGCGACCTCGCGCCGCGCCGGGCCGAGCAGCACCTCGCCCGCGGCGATCGCGCCGCCGCCGACGACGATCCGCTCGGGGTTGAAGACGTTCACCAGCGTCACCATCCCGGCCCCGAGGGCGCGGCCGACGCCCTCGATCGCGGCGCGCGCGGCGGCGTCGCCGTCATGGGCGAGCTCGGTGACCAGCGCGCCGGTGAGCTCGCGGCCCTCGCGCAGTTCGCGCCCGAGCGCGGAGTCCGGATGCGCCTCGGCCGCCGCCCGGCCGGCGCGCCCGATCGCGTTGCCGGACGCGTACCACTCCAGGTGGCCGGTGCCGGGGCAGTCCCCCTGGCAGGGCGGGCCGTCGAGCACGACGACCATGTGGCCGAGCTCCGCCGCGCCGCCGCTCGCACCGCGGACGAGCTGCCCGCCGCAGACGATGCCGCCCCCGACACCCGTCCCGACCGTGAGCAGGACCGCGTCGTCGCAGCCCATCGCCGCGCCGTGCCGCCACTCGGCGAGCATCGCGCAGTTCGCATCGTTCTCGATCGCGACGGGCATGCCGAGCCGCTCCTCCATCAGCGCCTGGAAGCGCACGCCCTCGAGCGGCAGGTGCGGGCACGCCGCGACGATGCCGTGGCGACGGTCCAGCGCACCCGGCACCCCGAAGCCGACGCCGATCGGCGCCTGCGGGGCGGCCGCGGCGGCCTCCTGGACCATCTCGGCGAGGACGTCGAGCAGCTCCGTCGTGGTGAGGTCCTGCGAGGACCGCTGCGCGCGGTGGTGCACCGCGAGGTCCCCGTCGACCGCGCCGGCCAGGAGCTTCGTCCCCCCGACGTCCACCCCGATGACGCATGCGTCGCTCACGCGCGGCACCATACCCGGGAGATGGCTGCCGACCCGCCGCCGCCGGAGCCCGGCGGGCGTCCCCCGTACCGCACCTACCGCACCCCGCCCCGCTGGCTCTCCCGCGGGACGCCGTCGCTGGAGGAGCTGCGCGGCCGCACACCGCCCCCGGCGCCGGGTCCCGGGGGCGCTCCGGCGCGCCGCGCGCGGGCCCGGACCGCGGGCCCGCCGTGGC
>DAIPYF010000039.1:0-1575 GCA_036782855.1 Solirubrobacteraceae bacterium | reverse complement strand
CCTGAAGTGGGCCCTGCTGGCGCTCGTCGGCTGGGTCGCCCTCTCCGGCATCCTGTTCCTGTTCTCCGCGCAGTTCCTGCAGGACCGGGTGGACGGGGAGACGAAGGCCGAGCTCGCCGGCCCCGGCGCGCCGATCGTCGCGCCGGCGACCGTGCTGATCCTCGGGTCCGACCAGCGCTCGGCGAGCACCAAGGAGCCCGGCGGCAGCACCACCGGCCCGAGCCGCTCGGACTCGATGCAGCTCATGCGCGTCGGCGGCGGCCACAGCGCGAAGCTCTCGATCCCGCGCGACACGATCGTCGAGATCCCCGGCTACGGGCTGAACAAGATCAACGCCGCGTACGCGCTCGGGGGCTCCGCGCTCGCGGTGAAGACGGTCAAGCGGTTCCTCGGCATCGAGATCGACCATGTCGTGCTCGTCGACTTCGAGCGCTTCCCGCAGCTCATCGACGCGATGGGCGGCATCGACTACACCGGCGGCTGCGTCGTCTCGCGGATCAACGGCGGCTTTCGCAACGGCGGCTTCACGCTCCGGCTCAAGGCGGGGACGACGCACATCGACGGCAGGCAGGCGCTCGCGCTCTCCCGCACGCGCAGGAACGAGTGCAACCCCCGCGAGGACGACCTGACCCCCGAGCGCCGGCAGCAGAAGGACGTCGCCGAGACGCGCTCGCCGGTGCTGTCGCCGAGTGGGTTCATCCGCTGGCCGTTCATCGCCTGGCGGGCCCCGCAGACGATCCGGACCGACATGGGCGCGGCGGGCCTCTCCGGCCTGTTCGCGACGATCGCGACCTCCGGCGACGCGAAGCCGCGCATCCTCAAGCCGACGGGCGCGGCCACGCTGCCCGACGGCGGTGCGGGCCTGACGATCACCCCCGAGGCCAGGCGCCGTCAGGTGGCGCGGTTCCTTCGCGAGTAGGCGCTAGGAGGACGACGAGCCGGACGAGCCGGCCGGCTTGGCCGCCGGTTTGGCGTCGGCCTTCTTGTCCTTCTTCTTCTCGGCCTGCTTGTCGGCCATCTTGGCGTCGTGCTTGTCGGCGCCGTCCTTGGCCGACTTCTCCAGTTCCCGGTTGCGGCGCTTGGTGCCGTAGTCGGTGTTGTGGAAGCCCTTGCCCTTGAAGTGCACCGCGACCGGGTGGAACACGCGCTCGACCGGGACGCCCGTCTCGGGGTCCTCCGTGAGCGTCTCGTCGTGGATCGACTGCAGGATCTCGAACGTCGAGCCGTCGGGACGGCGGTACTCGTAGATCGGCATTGCGGGCGTGAGGATAGAGGATGGTCCGGGAGGGATCGGCACTCACCCATGCCGAGTGCCAGGCCTTTCGCGGAGGGCGTGCGCGCGGTAGCTTGGGCGGACCGTGCGCGCTGCACGCGCCGCAGCGGTCCTCCTGGGCATCGCGGTCGCCGCGCCGATCGCCGCGCCCGCCCACGCGCATGTCCGGGACGGCCCTCCACGTGCCGCCGCGGGCGCGAAGAAGAAGAAGCCGAAGACCGTGAAGTGCCGGGCCGGGCAGGTTCGGGTGACGATCGGCAAGCGGGTGACGTGCCGCCGGCTCACCGCGGCCGCCGGGCAGC
>DAIPYF010000038.1:0-15754 GCA_036782855.1 Solirubrobacteraceae bacterium | reverse complement strand
CCGGCGTGGTCGATCGTGATCAGCTGCTTGCGCGGCGCCCGGAGTTCGGCGAACCGTTCACGCGCGGGCTGGGCGCGGCCGCGAGCCTCGTGCCGACCCTGGAGCAGGTAGACGTGGCGGTCGTAGGTCGACGGGCTCTTCGCGTCGAACGGGGCGGCGTACTCACGTGGGACGGGCATCGCGATCGGCAGCGCGAGGGCGGCGCTCACGAGCGGCGCGGTCGTCGTGCGCAGGATGTTCTGGCCACGGATGTCGAACGGCTCGAGGTCGGGCTCGGCGTTGTAGCCCTCCTCGACCGAGCGGGCGGAGCGGTAGCCCGCCACCTTCGCGGCCGCGATCACACGCGCGTCGTAGCTGCCGAACGGATAGGCGAGGTCCACGACCGAGCCGGGTCCCGTGATCGACTCGAGCGTCGCCCTGGAGTCCTCGAGCTCCGCGGCCAGAACGGCATCGGTGGTCTGCGTCAGGTCGGGGTGGCCGACGCTGTGGGACCCGATCTCATGCCCGTGAGCGCGACGCCCTTGCAGGCGTCCTGGCTGATCGCGGTGTCCGCGTAGGCGAGCGACCCGTTGTCCGGCAGTTCGGCCGCCGTGGCGCCGGCGGGGACCTGGAAGACCTGTGCGACGTCCGCCATCGTGAAGTCCGTCGTGACGCAGCCCGAGTGCCCGGCGTCGGCCGTGACGCTGACGGTGCCGCCGCTGCTCGCGGTGCCCGAGCCGCTGCCCGACCAGTACGCGATCGCCGCGCAGGCGCCGGCCAGCACGACGAGCGCGCCGAGCACGACCACCCACTTGCGGCTCTTGAGTGCTCCCATGTTCGCTGCCCCTGTCCCTGAGCGGTCGTGGTGGCGTCGTGGTGGCCTGCGGTGGCATTCGCGGACATGCCAAGCCGATTCGCCCAACGGAAAGCAGATTGACCACTGGGAAACGGTGGCGCAACAGTAGTCCGCCCACGCTCCGCGCCGGGTGCGCCCTCAGCGCGGCGACGGCAGCCTGGAGAGCGGGGTGAACTCGAAGTCCCGAACGATGACCGGCGGCGGGAGCAGCTCCCGCGGGAAGCCTGGGAAGAGCCAGTACGACATTCGCGCGGCCATGAACCGGCCGTTGCTCAGCATCGGCCGGGTGACGTCGTACAGCACGACCCCGCCCCCGTCTCGCATGTGGAACCGGACGACGGACAGGCGCCAGGTGATGTCGATGGTGTAAGGCGCCAGGTTCGAGAGACTGAAACCGTCGAACGCCTTCACGCGCTGCGACCACGAGACCGCCCAGCCCGGCGGCGCTCCCGCATTGCCCCAGTGCGTGAACTCGAAGTCCTGCTCGCCGTACGGTGCGCGGTGGACCGTGTCGTTCGTGAACAGGGCCAGGACGCTGAAGTGGTCGAGCCGGCCCAGCTTCGAGCCGACGACCCAGCGGTACCGGCCGTAGCCGAGCCGGCGCACCGTGGCCAGCTCGACGGACCGGCGCTTGGAGCCGTCGCGGACGATCGCGAGGCGCAGCGTCCCATCCGGCCGTACGCGGACGTTCCTGGCTGAATCGCCCCAGTCGTTGTGCCCGGGATCCTCGCCCGTCGCGAGGCGCACCTGCCAGCGATACCCCGACCAGGGGAAGGAGCGGCGGTAGCGCTCGGCCTCGGCGACCGCCGGCATGGCGGCCAGCAGGAGCAGGGCCCCCGTGATGGTCAGCCGCGCTGGCGTCGTTCGGAACATCCATCACCCAGCGTATTGGCGGCCGGGCTCGCTCGGACCGTAGTCCTGGCAACAAGTCCGCGGCCAATCACGGACCTCCGGCGGCAGATCTCGTCGTACCCTTGAACTACCGGAAATCGGTCGGAATGCCGAGAGCCCATTGGAGGGGCAGCGGCCCCCGACGCACAGCCCCCTGAGGGATCCCGAGACGGAGGGCAACATGTGCGGAGTGGTGGGATATGCGGGCCGGCGCGAGGCCTCGCCCCTCCTGCTCGCAGCGCTGGAGCGGCTTGAGTACCGCGGCTACGACTCGGCCGGCATCTGCCTGCTGGCCTCCGGCGACCTCGAGCTGATCAAGGCCGTCGGCAAGCTCGAGCACCTCGAGCGCAAGGCTGCCGGCCGTGGGAGCGGGGCGACCACCGGCATCGGCCACACGCGCTGGGCGACACATGGGCGCGTCACCGAGGAGAACGCCCACCCGTTGCTGGCCGGCGGCCACCGCGACGTCGCGATCGTCCTCAACGGCATCGTCGAGAACCACGCGGAGATCCGCAGGCGACTGGTCGCCGATGGTGAGTGCTTCGCGTCGCAGACCGATGCCGAGGTCGTCGCTCACCTCGTGCGCCGCGCCTACCACGGGGGGCTGGTCGATGCCGTCCGTGTCGCCGCTCTGCAGCTCGAGGGCCACTTCGCGTTCATCGCGCTCCATCGCGAGCAGCCGGGACTGCTCGTCGGCACCAGACGCCGCTGCCCGCTCCTGGTCGGCGTCGGCGACGGTGAGACATTCCTTGCGTCGTCGGTCAGCGCGTTCGCGAGCGAGACCCGGCGCGTGACGCTGATCGAGGACGACGAGGTCGTCGCGATCACCGCCGAGGGCATGCGCCTGGTCAGCGTCGCCGGTGACGAGATCGAGCGCGAGGAGACCGTGATCCCGTGGGACGAGGCGTCAGCCGAGCGCGACGGCCACGAGACGTACATGCTCAAGGAGATCTACGAGCAGCCCGAGGCCGTGCGGGCGACGATCTCCCAGAACCTGCAGCCGGACGTCCTCGGGCGCGGCCCCATGTTCGTGCTCGGCGCCGTGAACCATCGCGATCTCTCCTGGTTCCGGCGGATCGTCTTCGTGGGCTGCGGGACCGCCTATCACGCGTGCCTCGTCGGCCGGATGGCGATCGAGGAGTGGGCCGGCATTCCCTGCCAGACCGAGGTCGCCAGCGAATGGCGCTACTCCCGGCCGCGCGTGGACGAGCAGACGCTCGTGATCGGGATCTCGCAGTCGGGCGAGACGGCCGACACGCTCGGGGCGCTCCGGCTCGCGCGGCGCAGCGGGGCGAGCACGCTGGCGATCACGAACTCGCCGGGATCGCAGATCACGCGCGAGGTCGACGCCGTCCTCTACACCGACGCCGGCATCGAGATCGGCGTTGCCGCGACGAAGACCTTCACGGCGCAGCTGGCGCTGCTCTACCTGCTCGCGCTGCGGATCGCCCAGCTGCGCGGCGCTCTTCGCGACGACGAGCTTTCGGCGCTGATGGAGGAGGTCCGGGCGCTGCCGCAGAAGCTGGTGGCCTGCCTGGAAGGCCTTCCCCAGGTCGAGGCGGTTGCCGAGCGCCACCACGCCAAGCCGAGCTTCGTCTTCCTCGGGCGCCAGGCCGGTCTCCCGGTGAGTCAGGAGGGCGCTCTGAAGCTGAAGGAGATCACCTACATCCCGTCCGAGGCATATCCAGCGGGCGAGATGAAGCACGGCCCGATCGCCACGCTCGACGACGGGACGCCCGTCGTCTGCGTGGCGACTCGCTCGCGGGTCTCCGACAAGCTGCGCTCGAATCTGGAGGAGGTCCGGGCGCGCGGCGCCGAGGTCGTCGCGATCGCGACGATCGGGGATCCGGACATCGCCGACGTGGCCGACGTGGTCCTCGAGGTCCCGTCAACGCACCCGCTGCTCCAGCCGGTGCTCGCGGTCGTCCCGCTCCAGCTGCTCGCCTACCACATCGCCCGTCGGCTGGATCTCGACGTCGACCAGCCACGCAACCTCGCGAAGACGGTGACGGTCGAATGACGGACACCGACGACACCGCGAGCAACGCGCGCCGCGGGCAGCTGCGGAAGTGGCTGACGCTCGCCGGTCTCGCGGTCGTCGGCATGTGCATGGTCACGATCCCGGTCATCCTCGCACTGGTCCTGTCCCAATGACCGTCGCCCGCCGCCCACGCATCACGCTGCTGATCCCGGCCCACGACGAGGAGCTCGGCATCGTCGCGGCGATGGAGTCCGTCGAGGGGCAGACGCTGCGGCCCGACCGCAGGATCGTCGTCAGCGACAACAGCACGGACCGCACGGTCGAGCTCGCCGCCGCACGCCCCGGCTGGGAGGTCTGGAAGACCGTCGGCAACACCGGCAAGAAGGGCGGGGCGCTCAACCAGGCCTGGGCGATCCTCGAGCCCACGCTCGCCGACACGGACTTCGTCGTCACGATGGACGCCGACACGCTCCTGGAGCCCCATTTCGTGGAATGCGCCCGCACGAAGTTCCGGGAGGAGGAGGCGAAGGGCTGCACGCTGGGAGGCGTCTGCGCGAACTTCTCCGGGCTGCCGCTCGACACGGCGCTCGGCGCGCTCCAGATGATGGAGTACGCGCGCGCCGAGCAGATCAACCGCTCGCGCAGGGGCGTCGCGCCCGTGCTGGCCGGCGCGGGGACGATGCCCTGGGCCGGGGCGCGGCGGTCGGTCCCCGGCGGGCGAGGACACCTGTACGAGCCGGTCCTGACGGAGGACTACGAGCTCTCGCTGGCGCTGCGCATCAATGGGTACATGACGATGGCGCCCAGGAGCTGCAAGGCGCAGACCGACCTGATGCCGACGGTCCCGATGCTCTGGGCGCAGCGCATGCGCTGGTATCGAGGCGCGTTCGAGTCACTTCGCGACCATGGCTTCGTGTCCGGCATCCGGTCTGACATCGGGTGGCTGCTGTTCTCGCTCTGGGCTGCCGCCACGCGCTGGCTGTTCCTCTTCACCCTGATCGCGACCGTCATCCTGATCGGGCACATCGCGTTCTCGCCCTGGCTGTTGCTGCTGTTCGTCTTCGCGTCCGTCATCCGGATCGTGCAGGTCAAGAAGCTCGGCTGGAAGTACATGCTGCTGGCCGGCCTCATGGTCGAGGAGCTCTATTACGCGTGCTTCCTCGAAGTGGTGCTCTGGCGCGCGCTGTACCTCGCGTCCGGAGGACGCGAGGCCACCTGGTAAGCGACTGGAAACGGAGGACCGATGTTCCCCACGGCACCAGCACCCACGCTCTTCCTCGTGACGGTCATCCTCGCCGTCGCGGTCATCTCGACCACCGGCTTCTCGGTGCTCTGGGGCATCTTCGCCGTGACCCTGGGCGTCACCACGATCGTGGCGATCCATCGCTCGATCCCGAGAAAGGAGCGCTGAGCGATCAGGACCCTGCTCCCATTCCGCGTGTCGCTGTCGGCGCTCTTCATCGCCGCGACGCTGGCGTTCGGCCTCGTTCTCGGTGCCCCGCGCCTCTCCACCCCGGCCGCGGCGGTGGGCACCGAGCTGCTGCTCAACCCCGGCCTGGAGGAACCCGGCACCGGCGACGCCCCCGCGTTCTGGGTCGGCTCCTCCTGGGGCTCCAGCACACACACGTTCAGCTGGCCGAGCGAGGCACACAGCGGCGCTCACTCGGTCCGGGTCGACGTCTCGTCCTACGTCAGCGGCGACAGCAAGTGGGCGCCCGACGAGGACTCGCTCGCCAGCGTCACCGGGGGCACGCACTACACGTTCTCGGACTGGTACCGGTCCGACGCGACCACCGCGGTCAGCGTGTACTACGAGACCGCCGACGACGATCCTGGTGAGGGAACCTGGGCCAACCTGTTCTCCGGCATCGCCCCCGCGTCCTCGTGGACGCAGTACACGACGGCGTTCACGATGCCCGCCGGCGCGGTCAGGGCGTACTTCGCCCACTTCATCGCCCGCAACGGCTTCCTGCAGACCGACGACTACTCGATGCAGGAGGCGGACCCGCCCGCCGGGTTCGGGCGGCCGATGATCAGCCTCAGCTTCGACGACGGGTCCGCCGCGTTCCACCAGCGGGCGCTCCCGCGGCTCGACGCCAAGGGGTTCGTGACGACGCAGTACATCCCCACCGCGGGGCTCGTTCCGCATACCGATCCGTTCCTGATGACGGGAGCCCAGATCCGGGAGCTGGCGCTCGCGGGGCATGAGATCGGGTCCCACAGCGTCGGCCACCCCGACCTGACGCAGACCACCGATGCCGTTCTGGCCGCGGAGCTCGAGGACTCCAGGGCGACGCTCGAGTCGATCACGGGACCCGGCTCGGTCGTGGACCTCGCCTATCCGTTCGGCAGCTACGACGCGCGTGTGATCGCGGCCGCGAAGGTGGCGGGCTACCGCTCCGCCCGCTCGGTCGAGGAGGGCTACAACGCCGAGCCCGACCTCGAGCCGTTCGACATCCGTGGCCAGAACATCCTGCGCACGACGACGCTCGCCACCTTCAAGTCCTGGGTCGACTACGCGAAGGCTCACGACTACTGGCTGGTCCTCATCTACCACGAGGTCGTTCCCGACAGCGCGCCGGTCTGCACCGACCCCCAGACCGTCGATCCATGCCTCGGCTCGTACGACACGACGACCAGCGCCTTCCAGCAGCAGCTGGACTATCTCGTCGACGCGGGGGTGGGTCCGGACGTCATGACCGTGAAACGGGCACTGGACCTGATCGGCGCCGCGGCCCAGCCCACGGCCGGCACGGTCCAGATCAGCCCCGACGATCCCACGACCGACGCGACCGTCGCCGCGGCCGTCGCCGGGTTCTCCGACCCCGACGGCGACGAGCTCGCCTACACCTACCGGTGGCTGGTCGACGACGTGGCGGTCGACGGCGCGACCGGCGCGAGCCTCGACCTCGCCACGGCGGGCCACGGGGACCGCGGTGACGTCGTCCGCGTCGACGTCACCGCCGACGACGGAGACGGTCACACCAGCGCCACGGTCAGCGCGAACGTGACCGTCGCCAACTCGCCGCCCACGATCGGTCAGGTGGACATCGGCCCGTCGAACCCGGTCGCCGGGACGACGCTGACCGCCACGCCGACCGGATTCGGCGACGCGGACGGCGACCCGTTGACCTACCACCACACCTGGCAGCGCAACGACGTGGCACTCGACGGCGAGACGTCGGCCACGCTGGCGGCCGCCGGAGCTGCCGGCGACGTCGTCCGCGCCGACGTCCGCGCCGACGACGGCCAGGGAGGCACGAGCGGGTGGGCGAACGCCGCCGTGACGCTTGCGGCGGCACCGGTCACGACGCCGACGACACCCACGACGCCCATCGCGCCGACGACCACGACACCCCCCACGACCACGACGGCACCGGTCCCCGCCGCCGACACCACGCCGCCGCGGATCGCCGTCGTGAGCCCGACACCGCGCAGCTACAGGCGCGGATGGAAGGTGACGATGCTGTTCTCGTGCCGGGACAGCTCGGGAGTCGCGCAGTGCAGGGCCACCATCCGCCGCAACGCGGGCAGGGCGATCAGCGTGCGACCCGGCGTGAGGGTGCTGCTCGCCCGAACCGGGCGCTACGTCCTGCGCATCAGGGCCGCAGACCGCCTGGGGAACTCCGGGTCCCGGACGATTCGCTTCCGGGTCGTGCGGGAATAGTCCCTGAAGTGGGCGAGCCGGCGCGGCGGAGCGCGCCCGCGACTACCGTGACGGCGCTGCCGGCCGCGCCCTCGCGCCCTGAAGCAGCCCAGATCTGATGCTCGCGCGATCCCTGACGATGCTCCTGCTGGTGACCGTGCAGCTGATGGTCGCCCCCGCCGCGTCCGCGCTCGCGCGGACGATCGCCTGGTCGGGCTACGGCTGGGACGTGCGGCCACCGGGGTTGGGCGCCCCCGGGCCGAACCACTGGTCGGACTCGGCCGAGAACGTCCGCGTCGACGGCTCGGACCTTGTCCTCTCGATCGTCAAGGACGGCTCGGGCAACTGGACCAGCGCCGAAGTCGACAACCAGCAGCACCTCGGCTACGGCACCTACCGGTGGGTCGTCGCCTCGGACCTCAGCGCCCTGGACGCCTACGAGGTCCTGGGGATGTTCACCTACGGCGGCGCGGCCCGATCGAACAACGAGATCGACATCGAGCCCTCGCACTGGGGGAACCTCGCGTCGCCGACCGGTTCGGCGACCGTGTGGCAGGACCCCGTCGAGGGCCGCAGGGTCTCCCACAGCTTCGCCTACTCCGACAGGCCGCCATACGTGAACCAGTTCACCTGGGAGCCGGGCAGGATCAGGTACCTGGTGACCGACGCCGCCGGCGCGACGCTGCTGGACGCAACGGTCACCACTGGCGTGCCCGTGCCGTCGTCGGAGGTCCCGATCATCAACTACTGGCGCTTCGAGAACGCGCCCCCGGCAGGCGTGCGGAGCATGCGGATCGCGAGCTTCAGGTGGGCGGCGCCAGGCCACGAGGCCGAGCTGCCGGGCCCTGCCGGGCCGGGTGCCGCCAGCACGTCGCCCGCTCAGGGCACCGCGCGCACCGCGCCGGCCCAGGGCGCGAGCGACGGGATCATCGCGGGAGACGCCGGTGGCCGTCCGTGGCGGTGCACCGTCGCGAAGTCCGCCGCGGCGAGCTCGGGCGGGGCGGCGATCAGCTGGACCGCCGCGGTCAACGCGACGCTGCGGCTCGCCGTCAGCCGGCGGGTCGCGGGCGACCGGTACCTCGTGGTCCGCACCCAGCAGCGCGCGGTGCGACAGGGCACCGGCCGGGCGCGGTTCAGTGGAAGGCTCGGCGGGCGCCGGCTGCGCCCGGGGAGCTACCGGCTCGCGGCCACGCTCACCGCGGGAACGAGCCGGGTGCGCGGCGGCCCGGCGCCCCTGCGCTTCAGCGTCCCGCGCAGCTGAGGGCGAGCAGGCCCATCGCCGGCGGTCCCATCCTGGGACGCGCACGACCGGCCACCAGCCGAGCCCGGGCGGGTCATGCGAGGCTCCTGCCGGCCGCTCGAGCGCTGAGGCCGCGAGGCATCAGGTGAGGCCGGCCGCGTCCCCGCGCGCCACGATCTGCCGCGCGAGCTTGGCGCTCGCCTCGTCGATCATCGCGCCGTCGAGCGCTGCGGCGCCCGCGCCGGCCCGCTCGGCCTGCTCGAGCGCGGCGAGCGTCGCTCGCGCCTGCGTCAGCGCTTCCGTCGTCGGCGAGAAGATCCGGTGCAGCGGCTCGACCTGTGAGGGGTGGATCGCCCACTTCCCGTCGAAGCCGAGCGCCTGGGCCTGAGCGGCTGAGGCCTCCATGCCCGCGAGGTCGTCGATCTGCAGGTAGGGCCCGTCGATCGCCTGCACACCGGCGTCGCGGGCGGCGACGAGGGCGGTCTCGCGCACCCAGTGCCAGCGGTCCCCGGGGTACTCGGCCGCCGGCGCGCGGCCGAGCGAGGCGCCGAGGTCGGCGTACCCGACGATCAGCGATTCGATCCGCGGGCTCGCGTGCGCGATCTCATGGATCCGGCGCAGCCCGGTCGCCGTCTCGATCAGGACCTGCAGGCCGACCGGTCGCGTGCGTCCGGCCCCGGCCTCGACCATCCCGAGCAGCCGGTCCACGAACTCCACGTCGCCTGCGGCCTCCGCCTTCGGCAGGACGAGCGTGCCGAGCGCCTCGCCGCCCCCCTCGACGATCTCGATGATGTCGCGGTGGCAGTGGAGGCTCTCGGTGCCGTTGATCCGCACCGCGGCCGGCCGCCCGGCCCAGTCGCCCTCGCGCAGTGCGGCGACCACGAGCGCCCGCGCCTCCACCTTGCGATCCGCGGCGACGGCGTCCTCGAGGTCCAGGATCGCCTCGTCGGCGCCGAGCGCGGGGGCCTTCGCCAGCATCTTCGCCGAAGAGCCGGGGACCGAGAGGCTGCAGCGTCGGGATCGCATCAGACGGGGCGTGGGGGCACGCGGCATGGCAGCCGGGGCGCCGACCCGGCAACATACCGGCGGCAGGGCGATTCCGGATCTCGGAGCGAAGGAGCCCCAGTGTCGGAGGACGAGCAGCGAAGGGCGGTCGGCGGCCCGTGGTTCGAGGATCTCGCGGTCGGGCAGGTGTTCGACGACGCGCCCGCGCTGACGATCACCGACGGGCATGCCGCCGTGCACCAGGCGCTCGTCGGCGACCGGCTGCGCCTGGCGCTCGACGCGGACCTGTGCCGCGAGGTCACCGGCGCGCAGACGGCGCTCGCGCATCCCAGCCTCGTGTGCGACGTGGCGATCGGGCAGTCGACCGGGCCCTCCCGGCGCGTGCGCGGAAACCTCTTCTACCGCGGGCTCGTGCTGCAGCGCCAGGTCTTCATCGGCGACACGCTGCGCACGAGGACGGAGATCGTCGGGCTCAAGCAGAACCGCCCGCGCGGCGACGGCGGTCCGCTGACGGGCCTCGTCGCGATGCGGATCCGCACGGAGAACCAGCACGGCGAGCACGTGCTCGACTTCTGGCGCTGCCCGATGATCCCGCTCCGCGAGGGCGCGCAGCCGACGGACCGCGCCGACCCGTTCGACGGCATCCCGCAGACGCTCGATTCCGCCGCGGTGGCGGCGGCCGCGCCCGCCGGCTGGGATCTGCGCCGCTATCGCGAGGTCGTCCCGGGCGGGCACGCGGCGGCCCTGCGAACGGGTGACGTCTTCGCGGTCGAGGGCCGCGAGACGGTCACGGGCGAGACCGAGCTCGCGCGGCTCACGCTGAACGTCGCCTACACGCACACCGACGCGGGCAGCAGCGCGCACGGCCGGCGGCTGGCCTACGGCGGCCACACGATCGCGATCGCCGCCGCGCACACCACGCGCGCGCTGCCCGAGCTGGTGACGATCGTCGCCTGGCACGGCTGCGACCACACCGGCCCGGTGTTCGCCGGGGACATCCTCAGCACGGAGATCGCGGTCGGCGACGTGCGCCCGCTGGAGGGCGGCGGCGTGCTGGCCGACCTCGAGGCGATCGTGCACGCCGACCGCGGCGACGGCGAGCCGCCCGCGCGTGTCCTGGACTGGCGCTTCATCGGCCTGCTGGCCTGACCCCGCGGATGCTGGAGAGGAGGATCTCGTGAACCGGATACTGGAGGGCATGCGGGTGATCGAGGGCTCGGCCTTCGTCGCGGCGCCGCTCGGCGGGATGACGCTCGCGCAGATGGGGGCGGACGTCATCCGTTTCGACCCGATCGGCGGCGGGCTGGACCGCGCCCGCTGGCCGGTGACCGACGAGGGCCGCAGCCTCTTCTGGGCGGGCCTGAACAAGGGCAAGCGCTCGATCCAGGTCGACCTCGGCTCGCCCGAGGGCCGCGAGCTCGTCACCGCGCTCGTCACGGCCCCCGGCCCGGACGCCGGGCTCTTCCTGACGAACTTCCCGGCGCGCGGCTTCCTCGACTACGACCGGCTGACCGCCGCCCGGCCGGACCTGGTGATGGTGAACATCACCGGGAACCACGACGGCTCGTCGGCGGTCGACTACACGGTGAACCCGGCGACCGGATTCCCGTGGGCCACCGGCCCGCGCAACCTGTCCGTGCCCTTCAACCACCTGCTGCCCGCGTGGGACGCGGTGACGGGCACGCTCGCCGCCGCCGGGATCCTGGCCGCCGAGCGCCACCGCACGCGCACCGGCGCGGGCCAGTTCGTGCAGATCGCGCTCTCCGACGTCGCGCTCGCGATGGTCGGCAACCTGGGGAAGATCGCCGAGGCGCAGATCAGCCGCCACGAGCGCCCGAAGGACGGCAACTACCTCTACGGCGCGTTCGGCCGGGACTTCGCGACGAGCGACGGGCGCCGGGTCATGATCGTCGCGCTGACGCTCAAGCAGTGGCGGAGCCTGGTCGCGGCGACCGGACTGGGTGAGGCGTTCGCGGCGCTCGAGCGGCTGCTCGACCTGGACTTCGAGCGCGAGGGCGACCGCTTCCAGGCGCGCGAGATGATCGGATCGATCATCAAGCCGTGGACGATCGGCCGCACGCTGGAGCAGATCCGCGAGGTGTTCGACGCCGCCGGCGTCTGCTGGGGCCCCTACCAGACGTTCCTGCAGCTCGTGGCGGAGGACCCGCGCTGCTCGACGGCCAACCCGATGTTCCAGGAGGTCGAGCAGCCGGGCATCGGCACGTATCTGATGCCCGGCTCGCCGCTGAGCTTCGGCGCGTTCGAGCGCGGGGAGGTGCGGCGGGCGCCCGTGCTCGGGGAGCAGACCGACGAGGTGCTCACCGAGGTGCTCGGTCTCAGCGGTGCGGAGATCGGGCGGCTGCACGACGCGGGCGTGGTGGCCGGGCCTGCGGAGGTGGTCGGGTAGGACGTCCCGGGTGACGGCGACCTGGGCGACCCCGACTGGTGGGTCATGCCCCGGCTCGACCGCCGGTCTCCGGCCGTGGACGTCGCAGGCGAGGCGGGTCGGCCCGAGCCGGAGATGGACGCCGATCGGGCGCGCCGCCGGGCAGGCCGGTGATCGCGCCGGCGATCACCCCCGGGTGCGTGTACGGGGTCATGTGCCCGCCGTGCACCATCACGAGGCGCGCGCGGGCGAGTGACGCCGCGAGCCGCCGGCCGTGGACGGGCGCGACCGACCGGTCGCGGTCGGCCTGGATCACGGTCGCGGGCGTCCTGATGGTGTCGAGGCCGTCGTCGACCCGCGCGATCGCCGCGTCGGCGGCGAGCTTCTCACCCGCGACGGCCGCGAGGTCGTCGTGGGACATGTTGATCGCCAGGAGGCGATGCAGATGCGCGGCACTGACCGGCGCGGGGGAGAACGCGTCCCGGTCGCCGCTGTTCGCGGCGACGGTCCGCAGCAGCTGCGAGAAGGTGACCCCGGCGAGCTGGCGCACGACCGGGAGCCCCAGGAGCTTGACCAGGCGGGCCTGCGCGCGCTCCGGCCCGCTGCTGCGGAGCCCCGCCGCGGCGGCGTCGGCGAGCACCAGCGCCGCCACCTGCGAGGGGTGGCGCTCGGCCAGCCCGAGCGCGATCGTCCCGCCGTAGGAGTGGCCCACGACGATCGCGCGGGGGACGGCGAGCCGCTCGAGCAGGTGGTGGACGGCCGAGAGCTGGCGGTCGAACGGCACGTATCCGCGCGTCGAGGAGCCATAGCCCGGGCGATCGATCGCGATCGTGCGACGGCCGGCGAGCCGGCGGGTGACCGCGTCGAAGTCCTCGGCGGTTCCGGGCAGGCCGTGCAGCAGCACCACGGGCGTGCCCGCCCCCGGGCGCTCGACGTAGCGGATGCGCATCCCGTCGACGCTGACGACCCTGCCCGATCGCCGGGGCTCGGCGGGAAGGCGGCCGGAGGTCCAGTTGAGGACGACGACGGCGAGCGCGGCCACGGCGAGGAGCAGTGCGAGCCCGCGTCGCGTGCGTCGTCCGGGCCCGGTGCTGCTGCGGATCGGCATGGCCCAAGGGTCGGGCCTGCGACCTTGCAGTGCCAGTGCAATGTCTGGCAGATACGCGTAAGCTGCCCTTCATGTTCGATCTTCGTCGTGTGCGCACGCTGCGCGAGGTCGCGTCCCGCGGCACGATCAGCGCGGCGGCCGACGCGCTGCACCTGACGCCGTCCGCGGCATCGCAGCAGCTGGCCGCGCTCGAGAAGGAGGTCGGCCGCCCGCTGCTGGAGCCGGCGGGACGCAGCGTGCGGCTGACGCCCGCAGCGCGGCTGCTGCTGCGGCGCGCGGACAGCATCTTCGCCGAGCTCGAGCGGCTCGATGCGGACTTCGCGGCGGCCGAGCGCGGCGCCGCCGGCGCCCTGCGCGTCGGCTCGTTCTCGACCGGCGTCACCGCCCTCGTGGCGCCGGCCGCCGCCGCCGTCCTCGCGCAGCGGCCGCTCCTGGACCTGCACGTCGCCGAGGACGAGCCGGTGCGCGGGCTCGACCTCCTGGACCGGCACGAGCTCGATCTGGTGATCTCGATGGAGTCGATCCACGCGCCGCGGCCGGACGATCCGCGCTACGTCCGCGAGGACCTCCTCGACGATCCGATGGACGCCGTCCTGCCCGCCGAGCACATCCTGCTGGACGGGCGTGCCGGTGCGGCCGCCCCGGTTCCGCTGGCCGCGCTCGCGCTGGAGCCGTTCGTGATGCCGCCGGAGGACTGGTCGTGCGCGGACGTCCTGCGCGGCGGCTGTCAGGTCGCAGGGTTCACGCCGCGCGCCGCGCACCGGGCCGGCGACTGGGCCGCGGGACTGGCGCTCGTCCGCGCCGGCCTCGGCGTCGCGATGCTGCCGCGGATGGCGGAGATCGTGGCGCCCGAGGGCGTCGTCGTCGTTCCCGTCGACCCTGCGCCCACCCGGCACATCATCGCGATCACGCGCCGCGGGGGGCAGGACCACCCGGTCGTGAGCGCGATGCTCGCCGAACTGCGCGCGGTGGCCGCCCGCAGGACGCGGCCGCCCGAGCCGGTGGCCGCCGGCCGCGTCGCGTAGCGCGACCGACCATGCAGCAGCGCTTACGGGTACCGCGCTGATATTCCACTGGCACTGATGGGAGATGCGGCCGATCCTGGCCGCATGCACCGCTCATCGTCCCGCCACCGCCGCCTCACGATCATCACGGCGTGCGCCGGCAGCTTCCTGGCGTTCCTCGACACGACGATCGTCAACATCGCCTTCCCGAGTCTGGCGGCCTCGTTCCCCGACGCCACGCGCGCCGAGCTCTCGTGGGTCCTGGACGCCTACTTCATCGTCATCGCCGCGCTGATCGTCCCCGCCGGCGGGTTCGCCGACCGTCTCGGCCGCCGGCGGGTCTTCGTCGCCGGCCTGGCGCTGTTCGTCGTCGCCTCCGCCGGCTGCGCTGCGGCACAGACCTGGGAGGTGCTCGTCGCGGCGCGCGTCCTCCAGGGCCTCGGCGCGGCGATCGTCGTGCCCGTCTCGCTGGCGCTGATCCTCCCGGAGTTCCCGCTCGCACGGCGGTCGGCCGGCGTCGGGGCGTGGATCGCCTCCGCGGCGCTCGCGGCCGCGCTGGGACCGCCGCTCGGCGGCCTCGTCGTCGAGCTCGCCGACTGGCGCTGGGTGTTCCTGGTGAACATCCCCGTCGGGCTGCTCATCCTCGTCATCGCGCAGCGCACGGTCACCGAGAGCCGCGACCCGGACGCCCGCGGGCTGCCCGACCTCGGAGGCTCGCTGCTCGTGATCGCCGGCCTCGGCGCGCTCGCCCTGGGCATCGTCGAGGGGAACGCGTGGGGCTGGACCAGCGCGCGCGTCGTCGGCTCGTTCGTCGTCGCGGGCGCGCTGCTCGCGCTCACCGCCCATCGCTGCGTGACGCACGCGCGGCCGATCGTCGACCCGGAGCTCATGCGCATCCCGAGCTTTCGCCAGGCGAACGTCGGCATGCTCCTGCTCTCGATGGGGTTCTTCTCGACGATCCTCGGGAACATCCTCTTCCTCACCGCGATCTGGGACTACAGCGTGCTGACCGCGGGCCTCGCCGTCGCGCCGGCCGCGATCATCACGACGATCGCGTCGGTCCCGGCCGGGCGCCTTGCCGACCGGTTCGGCCATCGCGCCGTGATCGTCCCGGGGTGCCTGCTCTACACCGCCGGGATCGTGCTGATCCGCAGCGCCGGCGCCGAGCCGGAGTTCCTGGGGCTCTGGCTTCCGGCGATGGTGCTCAACGGCGTCGGGATCGGCCTTGCACTCCCCGCCTTCGGCGCGGCCGTCCTGAGCCAGGTCCCGGCCACGGCGTTCGCCTCCGCGAGCGCGGTGGCGACGGCGTTCCGCCAGTTCGGCGGCGTGCTCGGAACCGCGGCGCTGTTCGCCGCGATCGGGACGCCGACGACGCTCTCGGCGTCACTCGCCGCGGCGGACCGCGCGTACTTCATCAGCGGGATCTGGGTGGTGGCCGCGGCCGTCGCCGGCCTGGCGCTGCGGCCCGACCCGTCTGCGGCTGCGGTGCCGGCGCTGGTCGCGGACGCCCGCGCCCCCGCGGCGCGCGGCTGACCTCCGGGACGAGAAAGGACCCCATCGTGCTCCCCCTGACCCATCGGCTCGCCGCCCTCCGGGCGCTCGTCAGCTACGCGAACGTCACCTCGACGCTCGCGCTGTTCCTCGCCCTCGGCGGCGTC
>DAIPYF010000037.1:0-15857 GCA_036782855.1 Solirubrobacteraceae bacterium | reverse complement strand
ACGGCCAGCGGATGAACCCGTCGGTCGCGCCGACGAGCTTCATCACGTGGATCTCCCGCCGGCGCGAGAAGAGCGACAGCCGGATCGTGTTGGAGATCAGCAGGATCGACGCGATCACGAGCAGCACCGCGAGCAGGCCGGTCGTGTACTTGACGACCTTCGTGGCGGTGAGGATCTTCTGCGTGTCGTCCTTGGACGACTTGACGATGTCGATCGCCGGGTCCACCGTCGTGGCCCCGCCGCCCGGGGTCTGCGGTGCGAGCGAGGAGATCAGCGCCCCCGTCTCGTCCGGGTCCTTCGGCGTCACCCGGAACGTGTCGGGGAGCGGGTTGGAGCCGAGCAGCTGGTAGGCCTCGGGGTTCTTGGCCTTCTCCTCACGCAGCGCCTGCGCCTTGCTCACGAACTCGACCTTGTCCACGTCCGGGTTGTCGGTGAGGACGCCCTTCACGCGCGAGATGTCCGCCGGGGAGGCGTTCGCCTTGAGGTAGACGTTGACGAGCACGCGGCCGCGGACCTCGTTCGCCGCGCCGGTCGTCGCCTGGACGATCGGGATGAAGACGCCGAGCACGAGCAGCGTCACGAGCACCGACGCGAGCGCCGCGAAGCTCGGGACGGCGTTGCGGGTGAGGCTGCGCAGCGCCTCGCGGAGGAAGAAGCCGATCTTCATGGGCTAGTCCCGGAACGCGTCGTCGAAGTCGTCGTAGTCGTCGGCCAGCGCGCCGCCGCGACGCGGCTCGGGCGCCGGCTCGCGCAGCAGCGCGCCGAACTCGGCCGTGCTCATGTCCGTCTGTGCGTAGCGCCCGCCGATCTCGTCGCGCACGACGCGGCCCTTGTCGAGCTCGAGCACGCGACGGCGCATGCGGTCGACCATCGTCGAGTCGTGCGTGGCGACGAGCACGGTCGTTCCGGTGCGGTTGATCCGGTAGAGCAGCTGCATGATGCCGATGGACGTCTCGGGGTCGAGGTTGCCGGTCGGCTCGTCGGCCAGCAGCAGCGGCGGGTGGTTGACGAACGCGCGCGCGATCGACACGCGCTGCTGCTCGCCGCCGGAGAGCTGGTCGGGGTAGTGGTGGAGCTTCGTCGAGAGGCCGGTGAGGCGCAGGATGTCCGGCACCTTGGCGCGGATCTCCCTGCGCGAGCTGCCGGTGACCTGCAGCGCGTACGCGACGTTGTCGTGCACGGTGCGGTTCGGGAGCAGCTTGAAGTCCTGGAAGACGACGCCGAGGTTGCGGCGGTAGTACGGGATCTGCTTGTGGGTCAGCTCGGAGAGGTCGCGGCCGGCGACGAGGATGCGGCCCTCGTCGGGATCGAGCTCCTTGATCAGCAGGCGCATCAGCGTGGACTTGCCCGAGCCGGTCTGGCCGACGAGGAAGACGAACTCGCCGCGGCGCACGGAGAACGTGGCGTTGCGCAGGCCGGCGTTCGAGATGTCGTAGGTCTTCGTGACGCCGCGCAGCTCGATCGCGTTCGCGGGATCGCCGGGCGTCGCGGACGCCGAGGCGCCCGCCGCCTGCTGATCGCGGGCGGCGCGCTGTGCTGCCTGCACGTCGCGCAGGCGGAGTTCGTCCTCGGTCGCAGCCATGGCCTTCGGCGAGATTAGCCGCGCCCGGGCCGATTCCTTGCAGGTTGCCGACCGTGCAACCCGCGTTGCGCCGGGCGGGTGCGCCGCTCAGCGAGGGCGCGCGAGCGTCACGGCCATCTGGCCCTTCGCGTTGAACAGCGTCAGCTTCGGCCCCGCCTGCTCGAAGCGCACGACGGACTGCAGCGCCGCGAGGTAGCCGCGCTCCTGGGCGTCGACGCCCTCCGGCTCCCGGCAGGCCCGGCGCGTGGACGCCGGCCGGCCGATGCGCAGCGCCGCGCCGTCGACCTCGTACGACCCGGAGAACGTGTTGCAGCCGCCGGAGCCGGTGAGCTTCCCGTCGTCCCCGAAGTCGGCGGTCGGCGTCGTGCCGGCGAGCACGCCGCGGATCGCATCGTCGTAGAGCACCGACGTGGCCTCCCAGGCGCCGGCGACGCCGGGCGTGCTCGCGCGGTAGCGCAGCAGCGGCTCGCCGGAGCCGTCCTCCAGGACGAGCGTGTCGGACCGTGCGTCGTACGACCGCACCCGGTCCAGTGTGGGCGCGACCTTCTCCGCGACCTCCTGGGCCGCCCCGGCGCAGGCGCGCTGGGTCGACGCGAGCGGGCCGAGACGCAGCGCGGAGCCGTCGGCCTCGTACGCGCCGCTGAACTCGTTGCAGCCGTCGCTGCCGCTGACCCGGCCGTCCTCGCCGAACCGCAGGAACGACGAGACCTCCTCGCTCCCGGCGCCCCCGAGCGCGCCGACGTCGAGTTCCCACTGCGTGCCGGGAAGCGCCGGGGGCCCCGACCCCGAGTCGCCCGCGCACGCGCCGAGCGCGAGTCCCGCCGCGCAGACGAGCGCGGCCGTTCCCGCGATCCGCACCCTCAGGCCGCGAATCGCTTCTGGGCGCGGGCCCGCGCCTTCGCCGCCTCGACCTCGCGGTCCTTCGGCGGCGCGGCGGCGACGAGGTCGTCGAGCAGGTGCGCGGTGATGTGGGCGATCTCGTCGACCGCCCGCTCGAAGGCCGGCGCGTTGGCCTTCGACGGCTTGGTCGAGCCGCTGACCTTGCGGACGTACTGGAGCGCCGCCGCACGGATCTCGTCGGAGGTCGCGGCGGGCTCGAAGTTGTGGAGCGTGCGGATGTTGCGACACATGCGAGCAGCGTAATCGGCCCGCGCGAAGCGGACCACCCCGCCCGATACCCTCGCGCGATGGCCCAGATCAGCTCTTCCACCGCCCCGAACGGGCTGCCCGTGCACCGCATCGCGATCCCGGGGACGCGGGCCACGACGATCCTCGTCGCGTTCGACGCCGGCGCCCGCACCGAGCGCGCCGAGGAGAACGGCATGGCCCACTTCCTCGAGCACCTCGTGTTCAAGGGCGGCGAGGTCTACGACGACTACCGCAAGGTCAACGAGACCGCCGAGCGGATGGGCGGCGTCCTGAACGCCTACACGAGCCACGACCTGGTCGCCTTCCACATCACCGTGCGCGCCGAGGCCGCGATGGAGGCCATGGACCTGCTGACGGACTTCGTCGGCCGGCCGAAGGTCGACCCCGAGGAGCTCGACCGCGAGCGCGGCGTCGTGATCCAGGAGATCCAGCGCTACAAGGACCAGCCGGCGGCGGTCGCCGGCGAGCTGATCGAGCGCGCCGGATTCGGCGACCACCCGCTCGGGCGCACCGTCCTGGGTCCCGAGGAGCACCTGCGGACGTTCACCCGTGAGGCGATCGTCGCGTTCCGCGAGCGCCGTTGGTCGGGCCGCAGCGGCGGGGCGTTCATCGCCGGCAACCTCGAGCATCTGCCCGAGAACGGCGCCGTCAACGACCTCATGGGCCGGTTCCCCGACCTGGGCGCACCGGAGCCGGCGGACGGCGCCCCGCACTGCGACCCCGCCGTCCTGGTCGAGGAGCGCGACACGAACCAGTCGCACCTGCGGATGCTCTACCGCCCGGACGTCGCGCCCGGTGACGAGGCCGCGCGCACCGCGTTCCACATCTACGCGATCCTGCTCGGCGGGTCCATGGGCTCGCGCCTGTTCGACGAGATCCGCGAGCAGCGCGGGCTCGCCTACTCCGTCTTCGCGATGGACCACTTCGGCTCCGATCACGGCGCGCTGCTCATGGGCGCCGGCCTGGACTCGACGAAGTGCGTCGAGGCGTACGCGCGGATGCGCGAGATCGTCGCCGAGCTGCGCGACGACGGCCCGCGCGAGGAGGAGGTCGAGCGCGCCCGCGCATACGCTGCGGGCCGGCGGGTCCTGGGGTTCGAGAACACGAACGCGGTGGCGAGCCACGCAGCGCGCCGCGCGATCGTCCACGGCGAGGACATCGACCCGGATGCGTCGATCGCCGCGCTCGACGCCGTGACCTTCGGCCAGGTCGCCGAGGCCGCGCGCCGGGTCGACCCGGACCATCTGGCCGTCGCCTGCGTCGGCCCGCACACGGCGGACGACTTCCGGTGAACGACCCGGGGCTGTCGGACTACGCGCGCCGGGTCGCCGCTCGCTGGCCGCTGGAGCGGGCGCTCGTCGGCGGGGCCCGCGTCGACGACGCCCGCGGGGTCGTGCCGCAGCGCGAACGCGGCCCCGAGTACGTCGTGGTCCTCGTCTCCGAGGCGTTCGACGGGGTGCCCTGGCTCGAGCGCGTCCACGCGGCCGCCACGCTCTGGGATGCCGACGAGATGGGCGCTCCGGCCGAGGTCCACTGCTACACCGCGGCGGAATTCGAGCGCAAACGCGAGTCCCTGCCGGTCGTGCGCTGGGTCGCCGAGCGCGGCGTGCCGATAACGGACGTCTAGGCCGGACCGTCACGTTCGGGCCCTACGGTTGTCACAGGACACGGAGCACCGGTGACCCCACACGTCTCCATCACACTCCTGCGCACGCAGACCGATGAGCGGCTGATCGAGCTGATCGCCGCTGGGCACGACCGCGCCTTCGACGCGGTGGTGGACCGCTATCGCCGTCCGCTGCTGCGCTACGCGCGCCGCTTCCTCCCCGAGGAGACGCGCGCCGAGGACGTGGTGCAGGCGGCGTTCGTGAGCGCCTGGGGTGCGCTGCGCGACGGCGCACCGGTCCGTGACCTGCGGCCCTGGCTCTACCGCATCGTGCACAACGGAGCCCTGAACGTCATGAAGAAGCCCGGAGGCGACGACGCCCAGCTGATCGAGGCATCGGACCTGCGCCCGGGTCCCGCGACCGAGGTCGAGCAGCGCGAGGACGTGCGCCAGGCGCTCGACACGATCGCCGCCCTGCCCGACCGCCAGCGCGCGGCGCTGCTCGCCGTCGCCCTGGACGGGCGCTCACACGCCGACGTCGGTGAGGAGCTCGGCATCAACGACACCGCGGTGCGCCAGCTCGTGAGCCGGGCGCGCGCGAGCCTGCGCGTCGCCGCGACGGCGCTCACCCCGTGGCCGGTCGCCGTCTGGCTCGCCGGCGTCGGCGGTGCACAGACCGTCGATGCGGCGACGCGCGCCGGCGAGGTCGTCGGCGGCCTCGGCGTCGGCACGCTGTTCGGCGGCGGTGCCCTCAAGGCCGGCGCCGTGGTCGCCGCCGCCGGGGCGGTCGCCGTCGGCGCGCCGCAGGTCGCGAACGTCGCGACGTCCGGCCCGCGTCCCCCCGTCGCCTCGGCGAGCGCGTCAGCCTCGTCGGGCGACGCCGGCGGGACGCCCGGAGGTGGCGGGCCCGCCGGCGGTTCGACGTTGCGCGCCGCCGTTCCGGTCGTCGCCGGGTCACGGGCGGCCGACGCGGTCACGAAGCGCACGAGCGGGGGCGACGGGGTTCGCAGCGACCCCGAAGGCAGCGACCTCGGTCACGGCGACGGCAGCAGCGGCGGCGACAGCGGGAACGGAACCTTCGCGGCACCCGGCTCCGTGGAACCGGTCGATCCGGAGCAGGATCCCGCTGCGTCCTCCGACGACGACACGGAGCGGCCGCGGTCGCACAGCCGGCGATCCGGCAGGGACCAGGGTCAAACCGATCGCGAGACCGCCGACGACCCGGCCGACGACCGGCGTGAGAAGGCCCCCGGCCGGTCCGACGACGCGTCGCGCCGGTCGCGTGAGTCTTCAGAGCGCAGGCGCGGGTCCAGGCGCACGGAGCGCCCGCAGAAGACGGAGCGGAAGCCCAGGAGACAGAAGCCCAGGAAGCCGGAGCAGTCCGGGGAGTCCCGCGGTGATCAGCGGCCGGCGCAGAGTGAGCAGCCGGGCTCCGGCGGCCTCGACGACCGTCGGTCGAGCAACGAGGCGTCCCCGTCCGACGGGGCGTCACGGCCCGAGCAGACGACGCCGTCCGGCCGCGAGGACTCAAGCGGATCGTCGTCGAGCGACCCGCCGGTCACGGTGCCGGCCCCGCAGGGCGACGGCGCAGGCTGAGCGGCCCCGCGGACCGTCCTTCCCGCGCGACCGTCACGTTCGCCGCGGGAGATTGTCGTACCGGACGACCCCCTCGACAAGGAGTGTCCTTTCAGATGTCTCGCATCACCTTCCGCACCCTGCTCGCCATCGTCTCCGTCGCCCTCGTGGCAGCGGTCCCGGCGATCGCCCACAGGAGCAGCAAGCCGTCGAAGACCGTCGGCACCATCGTCTCCTACACGGACGGCACGCTCGTGGTGTCCAGCGGTGGCCTGCCGGTCACCGGCAAGGTCACGTTCCGCACCGAGATCCGGTGGGACAGAAACCGTCGCGGCCGCGGCGGCCACCACCATCGCGACCATGGACAGACCGCCCGGAGCTCACGCCGCGGGGCCGACGACGGCCCGGGCGATGACGCCGGCGACGACCGCGGCGGCCGTTTCGACGACCGCCACCGCTGGACCGGCGGGGGCCTCCCCACCGGCGGCGGCCTTCCGACCGGCGGCGGCATCCCCACCGGCGGCGGCATCCCGAACGGCAGCGGTCGCCGCCCGGCGACCAGCGGCCTCACGGCGGGTGGAATCGTCACCGAGGCTGAGCTGAAGCTCACGCCCAACGGGCCGGTCTGGAAGAAGATCAAGCTCGCCCGCCCGGCCACGCCGGTGCCCGCGAACTGACCGACGGGTTCGCCCGGCGGCCATTCCCCCCGGCCGCCGGCCCGACCGGACCTCCGAGGCGCCCCATCCGGGGCGCCTCGGTCGTTCCGGGATCGCTACGCGCCGGCCTTGATCGCCGCCTGGGCGGCCGCCACGCGCGCGATCGGCACCCGGAACGGCGAGCAGCTGACGTAGTCCAGGCCGGTGCGGTGGAAGAACTCGATCGACCGCGGGTCGCCGCCGTGCTCCCCGCAGACGCCCAGGTGCAGCCCGGGGCGGGTGGCCCGGCCCTTCTCACAGCCCATCCGCACGAGCTGGCCGAGGCCCTCCTCGTCGATCGACTCGAACGGCGACACGTCGACGATCTTCCGCTCGATGTACGTCGGCAGGATGCGGCCCTCGATGTCGTCGCGCGAGAAGCCCAGGCCCGTCTGCGTCAGGTCGTTCGTCCCGAACGAGAAGAACTCCGCGTGATGGGCGATGGCGTCCGCGATCAGGCACGCGCGCGGCAGCTCGATCATCGTGCCGATCTTGTAGCGGCCCTCCGCGAGGCCCTCCTCGGCCGCGACGCGCACGACCATCTCACGGACGATCGCGAGCTCCTGCTCGTAGGCCACGAGCGGGATCATGATCTCGACGACGGGGTGCACCCCCGTCCGCCCCTCGACCGCTCGCGCGGCGCGGGCGATCGCTCGGACCTGCATCGCGTAGATGTCCTCGTAGAGGATGCCGAGGCGCACCCCGCGCGTGCCGAGCATCGGGTTGGACTCCTCGAGCGCGCGCATGACCTGGACCTGGTGCTGGAGATCCGGCAGGTCCCAGGTGGACTCCAGCTCGGCGCGCTTGAGCTCGTCGCGAACCTCGTAGCGGTCGGGAAGGAACTCGTGCAGCGGCGGGTCGAGCAGGCGGATCGTCACCGGCCGGCCGTCCATCGCCTCGAACAGTCCGTCGAAGTCGCCCTGCTGCAGCGGCAGCAGCTCGTCGAGTGCTGCCTGGCGAGCCGCGTCGTCGTCGATCTGCATGATCATCCGCCGCACCTTCGGCTGGCGATCGGCGGCCATGAACATGTGCTCCGTGCGGCACAGGCCGATGCCCTCGGCCCCGAAGCCGCGGGCGCGGCGCGCGTCCTCCGGGGTGTCGGCGTTCGCACGGATGCCGAGCGTCCGCAGCTCGTCGGCCCACGCGAGGACCTGCGAGAAGCGCTCGTCGACCTCGGGCTGGACGAGCGGGACGTCGTCGGTCGTGACGGCGCCGGTCGAGCCGTCGATCGCGATCCGGTCGCCGGCGCGCAGCGTCCTGCCCCCGACGTGCACCTCGTGCAGGTGCAGGTCGATGTCGAGGTCCGCCGCGCCCGTCACCGCCGGGCGGCCCATGCCGCGCGCGACGAGCGCCGCGTGCGAGGCCTTGCCGCCCTCGGAGGTGAGGATGCCGGCCGCGGCGGCGAAGCCGGCGACGTCCTCGGCCTCGGTGAAGGGGCGCACGAGGATGACCCGCTGGCCCTCGTTCGCCGCGGCGACCGCGCCCTCGGCCGTGAAGACGATGTTGCCCTTCGCCGCGCCGGGCGACGCCGCCACGCCGCGCGCGATGACCTCGTAGTCGGTCGCCGGATCGAAGGTCGGATGCAGGAGCGCGTCCAGCCGGTCGGCGTGGATCGTCGCGATCGCCTGGGCCTTCGACAGGAAGCCCTCGTTGACGGCGTCCACGGCGAAGTGCACGGCCGCCTGCGCGGGGCGCTTGGCGTTGCGCGTCTGCAGCATGTACAGGCGCCCGTCCTCGATCGTGAACTCCGTGTCCTGCATGTCGCCGTAGTGGCGCTCGAGCCTCCGCAGGATCTCGAGCAGCTGCGCGTAGGCCTCGGGCATCCAGTCCTGGAGCTCGGCCAGGTCGCGCGGGGTGCGCACGCCGGAGACGACGTCCTCGCCCTGGGCGTTCTGCAGGAAGTCGCCGCTGGGGTCGCTGAAGCCGGTCACCTCGTTGCGGCTGAACGCGACGCCCGAGCCGCTCGTCTCGCCCTTGTTGCCGAAAACCATCTGCTGGACGTTCACCGCGGTGCCCCAGTCCTCGGGGATGCGGTTCTGGCGGCGGTACTCGATCGCGCGCGCACCCATCCACGAGTCGAACACGGCGAGGATCGACTGCTCGAGCTGCTCGCGCGGGTCGGCGGGGAAGTCGTAGAAGGAGCGGAAGCGCGCCACGAGCTCGCGCAGCGCGTCCGTGTCGAGCTCGGTGTCGAGGGTCACGCCGCGCTCGCGCTTGACGTCGGCGATGGCGTCCTCGAAGCGCTCGCCGGGGATGCCGCGCACGACGTTGCCGAACATCTGCACGAAGCGCCGGTAGGAGTCCCAGGCGAAGCGGTCGTTGCCGGTCACCGCCGCGATGCCCTCGACCGACTCGTCGTTCAGCCCGAGGTTGAGCACGGTGTCGAGCATCCCGGGCATCGAGTCGCGCGCGCCCGAGCGCACGGACACCAGCAGCGGGTCGGTGCGGTCGCCGAGCCGCCGGCCCGCGTGGGCCTCCAGGCGCGCCAGCGCCTCGTCGACCTGGGCGGCCAGGTCCGGCGGCGCCACGCGGCCGGCGCGCATGTACGCGACGCACGCCTCGGTGGTGATCGTGAAGCCCGCGGGCACGAGGTCGGCGCCGAGGATGCGCGTCATCTCGGCGACGTTCGCGCCCTTGCCCCCGAGCAGCGTGCGCATCTCGCGCGAGCCTTCACTGAAGTCGTAGACGAGCTTGGTTGATGCCGGCGCCGGCGGGCGCGTCGTCGAAGCGGCCATCTGCGGGGTGTCCTCTCCCTCTCTGGTCTCGCGCACGGTGCGCGAGCGTCAGCTGTGACCCTCGCCGGTCCCCGCGACGCGAGCATCCGCAGGGGCGCACCACCAGCACGAGTAGTTTCCCGCAGCCCGGTCCGCAGTCGTGAGGGATGGCGCAGCGGGGTTCCTGAACGAGGGTGGGCGTATGACATGGTTGGTTCATGAGCGGCCTTGACGGCGAGGCACTCGAGTTCACGCTCGAGTCGATCACGGAATTCGCGCACCGGGAACTCCCGGATGCCGTGCTGCTCGACCTCGACGAACGCGACACGTTTCCCGAAGAACTCGTCCGTCGCATGTGCGGAGAGGAGCTCGGGATCCAGCTCGTGTTCGTCCCGGAGGAATACGGGGGGATGGGCGGCAACGCCATGGACGTCTACCGCGTCTGCGAGTGCATGGCGCGCATCGACCTGGGCATCGCGACCTCCGTTCTGGCGACCTTCCTGGGCAGCGACCCGATCACCGTCGGCGGCACCGAGGAGCAGAAGGCGCGCTGGATGGGCCGCATCGCCGAGGAGGGCATCCTGTTCGCCTACGGCGCGACCGAGCCCGACGCCGGGAGCGACCTGGCCGCACTGAAGACCGTCGCCAAGCCGATCGGCGAGAACGGCTCCGTCACGGGCTACCGCATCACCGGCGCGAAGCAGTGGATCTCCAACGGCGGTGTGGCCGAGCTCGCGACGATCCTCGCGCTCGCGCCGGGCGGCCCGACGTGGTTCGTCGTCCCGCATGACGCCGAGGGCTTCACGCAGGGCCAGCCCGAGCACAAGCACGGCATCCGCCTCTCCAACACGGCGGCGCTCTTCCTCGAGGACGTCGAGGTGCCCGCCGACGATCTCGTCGGGCTCGTCGAGGGCCAGGGGCTGCAGCAGGCCCAGCAGGTCTTCGGCTACACGCGCCTGATGGTCGCGGCCTTCGGGCTCGGCGCGGGCTGGGCGGCGCTCGACCGTGCCATTCCCTACTCGCAGGAGCGCATGCAGGCCGGCGGTCCGCTCAGCGAGAAGCAGGGCTACACCCACAAGCTGATCGTCCCGCACGCGGTCGCGCTGGAGGTGGGGCGCGCCGCGATCGAGGAGACGGCCGCGCGCATCGACGCCGGCGAGGGCACGCTGAACACCGAGGGCGCGATCGCGAAGTACCTCGCGACGGAGGCCGGCAACGCCGCCGCCGACGCCGCGATCCAGGCACTCGGCGGCTACGGCTTCACGCACGAGTACCTCGTCGAGAAGATCCGCCGCGACGTGCGCATCACGACGATCTACGAGGGCACCTCGGAGATCATGGAGATGACGATCGCGCGCGATCGCTGGCAGCAGCACCTGAAGACGCGCGGCGACCACTACCACGCGATCGCCCGCGAGCTCGAGGCGCTCCCGCCGCAGGTCGGCGGCGACGTCGCCGCGCTCGCCCACCACGCGCTCGCCGAGATGCTCGAGGCCTGCCGGACCGCGCGGCTCACGCGCCACCAGCACATCCTGCTGCGGCTCGGCGAGCTCGAGGCGCGGACGGAGGGCGCGGGCGCGCTCGCGCGCCGCGCCGCCGCGGTCGCCGCCGGGACCACCGTGGAGAAGACGTCCACCCGCTTCGACGCCGCGGCGCTGGCCGCGATGTCCCGGATCGCCGCCCGCGAGGCGGCGCTCACGATCACCACCGAGGGGCTGCGCTGGGTCGGCGCCGCGGAGGGCGGAGACGCCGCTGCGCTCGCCGCCCGCATGGGCCTCCCCGCCGTCCAGGCGGCGCAGGACGGCCTCATCGCCGACCTGGACCTCGTCGCCGACGTCCTCTACCGCAGGACCTGACCACCATGAGCACACCCGCCGAGCACGCCATCGCCATCGTCGGCGTGGGCGCCATCCTTCCCGACGCGCCCGACGCAGAGGCCTTCTGGCAGAACGTCACCGGGGGCCGCTACTCGATCTCGGAGGTCGACCCGCGCCGCTGGGACCCGGACCTCTACTACGACGCCGACCCGCACGCGCCCGATCGCACATACTCGAAGATCGGCGGCTGGGTGCGCGACTGGCGGTGGGACCCGCTCGGGTGCGCCCTGCCGATCCCGCCCACCGTCTCCGAGGCGATGGACGACGCCCAGAAGTGGGGCGTCGCGTGCACGCGGATGGCGCTGGCCGACTACGGCTGGCCGGAGCGTCCGCTCGACCTCGAGCGGACCGCCGTCGTGCTGGGCAACGCGATGGCCGGCGAGCACCACTACCTGACGTCGATGCGCCTCTCGTTCCCCGAGCTCGCGCGCGAGCTGGCGGGGACGCCCACGTACGCCGGCCTGCCCGCGGACGCCCGCGCGGCGATCGCCTCCGAGCTGCACGCGAACGTCGAGGCGTGGCTGCCGCCGACCACCGAGGACACGATGCCCGGCGAGCTGGGCAACTGTCTCGCGGGCCGGATCGCGAACCTCTTCAACCTGCGCGGCCCGAACTTCGTGGTCGACGCGGCGTGCGCGTCGGCGATGGCGGCGATGGACGCGTCGATCGAGGGACTCGTCGAGGGCGAGTTCGACGCCGTGCTCACCGGCGGGATCGACCGCAACATGAGCGCCGCGACGTTCATCAAGTTCTGCGCGATCGGCGCGTTGTCGGGGACCGGGACGCGCCCCTACCGCGATGGGGCCGACGGCTTCGTGATGGGCGAGGGCGCAGGACTGATGCTGCTCAAGCGCCTGGCCGACGCCGAGCGCGACGGCGACCGGATCTACGCGGTCGTCCGCGGGATCGCGGGCTCCAGCGACGGCAAGGGCAAGGGCCTCACCGCGCCCAACCCGATCGGCCAGAAGCTCGCGGTCGAGCGCGCGTGGGCGAAGTCGGGGCTGACACCCGACGCGTGCGGGCTGATCGAGGGCCACGGGACGTCGACGCGTGTCGGCGACGTCGTCGAGCTGACCGCGCTCGCCGAGGTCTTCGCGGGCGCCGGCCTGGCGCCCGGCTCGGTGCCGATCGGCTCGGTGAAGTCCAACATCGGCCACCTCAAGGGCGCTGCGGGCGCCGCGGGCCTGCTCAAGGCGGCGCTGTCGCTGCACCACAAGGTGCTGCCCCCGAGCCTCGGCGGCGAGCCGCCGAACCCCAACCTCGACTGGTCGGCGAGTCCGTTCGCCATCAACACCGAGCTGCGCGACTGGGAGGCCCCCGGCGGGGCACCCCGCGTCGCCGGCGTCAGCGCGTTCGGCTTCGGCGGAACGAATTTCCACGCAGTGCTGGAGGAGTACGTGCCCGGACGGTTCCCGTCGGGCGGCAACGGCAGCATCGCCGTTCCCGCCGAGATCCCCGACACCCGCCCGAACCGGCGCGCGGCCGCGGCGCCCCCGGCCGGCGCCGGCGGGACGAAGGCCCCCCTGCGCGGCGCGCTCGTCCTCGGTGCGGCGGACGACGCCGGGCTCGCCGCCCAGCTGCGCGCGATCGACGGCGCCGCAGCGCCCGCGATCGTCCCGCCCGACCCGCAGGCGCTGCGGGCCCCGGAGCGGATCGCGATCGACTACGGCGATGGCGCGGAGCTGCAGGCGAAGGCCGCGCTCGCGCTCAAGGCGCTCGAGGGCGGAGGCGCCGGAGCCTGGAAGGCGCTGCGCGCGCGCGGCATCTTCCGCGGCAGCGGGCCCGCGCCGAAGCTCGCCTTCCTCTACACCGGCCAGGGCTCGCAGTACGCGAACATGCTCGCCGAGCTGCGGGCGGTCGAGCCGATCGTCGCGGCGACCTTCGCCGAGGCGGACGAGGTCATGCGCCCGCTGCTCGACGGGCGGGCGCTCAGCGACGTGATCTTCGTGGACCCGGGCGACGAGGCGGCCGTCGCGCAGGCGACGGCCGAGCTCATGCGCACCGAGATCACGCAGCCCGCCGTCCTGACGGTCGACATCGCCCTGACGCGGCTGCTGGCCGCCTACGGCATCGAGCCGGAGATCGTCATGGGGCACAGCCTCGGCGAGTACGGCGCGCTCGTCGCGGCTGGCGTGCTCCCGTTCACCCAGGCGCTGGAGGCCGTCAGCGCCCGCGGGCACGAGATGGCGAGCCTCGATCTCGGTGACCCCGGCGCGATGGCCGCCGTGGCCGCACCGCCGGAGGCCGTCGAGGCGGTCATCGCGCAGACCGACGGCTACGTCGTGCTCGCGAACGTCAACTCCTCCCAGCAGGTCGTGCTCGGTGGCGCGACGCAGCCCGTGCACGACGTCGTCGCACGCCTGCAGGAGCAGGGGCACCAGGCGATGACGCTCCCCGTCAGCCACGCCTTCCACACGGAGATCGTCGCCCCGGCCAGCGAGCCGCTGCGCACGACGCTGCGCCGTCTGGACATCGCGCCGCCGCGAATTCCCGTCGTCGCGAACGTCGACGGCGAGCTGTACCCGGACGGCCCGGACGCGGTCGACCGGATCATCGACATCCTGGGCCGTCAGGTCGCCTCGCCCGTGCAGTTCGTCGCCGGCCTCCGCACGCTCTGGGCGCAGGGCGCGCGCGTGTTCGTCGAGACCGGCCCCAAGCGCGCGTTGCAGGGATTCGCGAGCGATGTGCTCGGTGACGACGACGCCCTGAACCTGCACACGAACCACCCGAAGTCCGGCGATCTGCCCTCGTTCAACATCGCGCTCTGCGGGCTGTACGCCGCGGGCTACGGCGTCGTGGAGGCGCCGGCGGTCCTCACGCCGGCGCCGGTCGTCGCGACGGCACCCGGCGGCCCCCCGCCCTCCGCGGCCCCGTCGTCGGACGCCACGCTGCTCGAGCTCGGCCGCCTGTTCGCGGACACGCTGCAGCGCGGGCGCACACTGCTCGGCGAGTCCGGCCCCGCCGCGACGCCGGACCTGGAGCCGGTCGTCATCACCGGCGCGGGTGTGGGCCTGCCCGGCACCGAGCAGGTCTTCGACGAGCACAACCTCGCGCGGATCCTCCACGGCGAGCAGTTCATCGACGTCATCCCCCAGGGCCTCCGCCACGCGATCGCCGACCGGCACATCACGCGCCTGGTCAAGGGCGACGACGGGCAGGCGAACTTCGAGGAGATCGACGACGTCGCCGACGTCATCAAGCTCGCCGCCCGCGCCGGGACGTTCGACCTGGAGTCGGAGTTCGGCGTCGACGCGGGCCGGATCGCGGCGCTCGGCCGCGCCACGCAGCTCGCCGTCGCCGCCGGCATCGACGCGCTGCGCGACGCGGGCATCCCGCTCGTCCAGCACTACCGCGACACCACCACGGGAACGCAGCTGCCCGATCGCTGGGCGCTGCCGGACGCGCTGCGCGACGACACGGGCATCGTGTTCGGCTCGGCCTTCCCCGGCTACGACGAGTTCGCCGACGAGCTCGACCGCTTCTGGGCGGACCGCAGCCGTCGTGACCAGCTCACGCAGCTGGAGGAGATCCTCGCGCGGGTGCCGGAGAGCGACGAGGTCGCGCGCGTGGAGATCGAGCGCCGCATCCACGACGTGCGCCTCGAGCTCGATGAGCACGCGTACGCGTTCGACCGCCGCTTCCTCTTCCGCGTGCTGTCGATGGGCCATTCGCAGTTCGCCGAGCTGATCGGCGCCCGGGGCCCCAACACACAGCTCAACGCCGCCTGCGCGAGCACGACGCAGGCCGTGACCGTCGCGCAGGACTGGATCCGCGCGGGCCGCTGCCGGCGCGTGATCGTGATCGCCGCCGACGACGCCACCTCCGACGAGATGCTCCCGTGGATCGGCTCCGGGTTCCTGGCGTCGGGCGCGGCGGCGACCGACGAGGCCGTCGAGGACGCGGCGCTGCCGTTCGACGTGCGCCGTCACGGGATGCTCCTGGGGATGGGCGCGGCAGCGCTCGTCGTCGAGAGCGCGGCCGCCGCCCGCGAGCGCGGGGTCACGCCGATCTGCGAGGTGCTCGGCGCGGTCACGGCGAACAGCGCCTTCCACGGGACCCGGCTCGACGTCGACCACATCGGGCAGGTCATGGAGGGCCTCGTCGCGGAGGCCGAGACGGCCGGCGGCGTCCGCCGGGCGGACATGGCGCCCGAGCTCGTCTTCGTCTCGCACGAGACCTACACACCCGCCCGCGGAGGGAGCGCGGCGGCGGAGATCCACGCGCTGCGGGAGGTCTTCGGCGACCGGGCGGACAGCATCGTCATCGCCAACACGAAGGGCATCACGGGCCATCCGATGGGCGTCGGGCTCGAGGATGTCGTGGCCGTGAAGACGCTCGAGACCGGCGTCGTCCCGCCGGTGCCGAACTTCCGCGACGTCGATCCGGCGCTCGGTGCGCTGAACCTGTCGAAGGGCGGGGCGTACCCGGTGCGCTACGCGCTGCGGCTCGCCGCCGGCTTCGGATCGCAGGTCGCGATGCTGCTGCTGCGCTGGACGCCGGTCGCGGACGGGCGGCACCGCAACCCGGAGGAGCTGGGCTTCGACTACCGCGTGAGCGACCGCGCGACGTGGAACGCCTGGCTGGCGCGCGTGACCGGCCAGACCGACCCGCAGCTGGAGGTCGTCCAGCATCGCCTGCGCGTCGTCGATCGCGGTCCCG
>DAIPYF010000036.1:12804-15925 GCA_036782855.1 Solirubrobacteraceae bacterium | reverse complement strand
TGTACGTCGCGACGGCCTTCGCGCCCTGCTGGGTCACGTTCGCGGGGACCGGGATGTCGATCTCGGCGGGCGGACCGGCCGAGGCGCCGAGGTAGGTCAGGTACCCCATCGCGATGATCGTGAGGATGCCCGCCGTCGTCGCGATCGGCCGGCGCTCGGGCCGCCGCTCCGGGTTGCGGTCGTAGAACGGGAGCAGGAACAGCAGGATCATGCAGACCGTCGGGATGCCGATCGTCGCGAACGGGACGAGTTCCGGCGGCTTGATGACCTTCAGCAGCTCGAAGAGGAAGAAGAAGTACCACTCGGGCCGCGGGGTGTACGTGGTCGTGGTCGGGTCGACCCGCGGGCCGAGCTCGGCGCCGAGGATCAGCGACATCGTGATGATCACGGCCATCACGATGAGGGCCATGGCGCCGTCCTTGGCGACCGCGTACGGGAAGAAGGGCTTGCCCTGTGACTTCAGGACGCCGTAGTCGCGGAGGTAGCGCTCCTTCTCCTGCTTGTTCATGAGGCGACCTTGTCCTCGCGCAGCTTCTCGGGCGTCTTCGCGCGGATCCACGGCGGCGCCGTGGTCCCCAGGCGGGCCACGAGGTACAGGTGGAAGCCGATGAGCGCCCCGATGACGCCCGGGAGCAGCATCATGTGGATCGCGTAGAACCGCGACAGCGTCGTGGCCCCGAAGTCCGGCCCGGCGCGCAGGAAGTCCGAGAGGTACGGGCCGACGAGCGGGCCGGTGCCGTTGATGTTCACGCCGACGATGGACGCCCAGTAGGAGCGCTGGTCGAACGGGAGCAGGTAGCCCGTGAACGACATCGCCATCGTGAGGATCAGCAGGGCGACGCCGATCACCCAGTTCAGCTCACGCGGGTACTTGTACGCCCCGAAGAAGAACGTTCTCCCCATGTGCATGAAGATGAGGATCACCATCACCGACGAGCCCCACTTGTGCATCCCGTGGACGAACTCGCCGAGGAAGACCTCGTTGTTGATGTACCGGATCGAGTCGTACGCGCGGATCGCGGACGGCTCGTAGTACATCGCCAGGAAGACGCCGGTCACCGCCTGGGACAGGAACGCGAACATCGTCGCCGAGCCCAGCGTGTAGAACCAGTTGGTGCCCTTGGGCACCTTGCGGAACATCATCCAGCGGGCGCCGCCGGAGAGCGAGGTGCGCTCGTCGATCCAGCCGATCGCCGACGCCGCGCCCTCGTGGCCATGCTCGGCCGGCGTCTGCGGACCGTAGACCTTGCCGGGCCGCTTGGGCGTCGGCTGCAGGGCGCTGGGGGGTGCGGGGATCTTCGGCATCGGGCTAGGTGTTCGGCAGCTTGCGCATCGTGGGACGGGACGGGTAGAGGTACTGGCCCACGCCGTCGAGCGGCTCACCCGGGTCGCGCGGGCTGAAGCGCTCGAGCTCGCTGTTCACGGAGAAGCGCGGCCCGATGAAGACGGTCCCGGCGGCGACACGCGTGTAGAAGCGGTCCAGCGGCCGGACGGGCGGGCCGCCGACGACCTTGCCGACGAAGTCGTACACCCCGCCGTGGCACGGGCAGATGAAGCGCTGCGAGGCGGTGACGTACTGGACCGGGCAGCCGAGGTGCATGCACGCGGTCGAGATCGCGACGTACCGGTTGAACTCGTCGCGCTCCTCGGTGTCGACGTCCGGGTTGAACCGCCGGATGTACACCGTCGAGAGACCCGCGTCGGCGATCGCCGGCGCGATCGTGATCGTGCGCGCGACGTAGGTGTCCTTGCTGAACTCGTCCAGGCGGCCGACGGGCTGCCAGGGCTGCTCCTTCTCCTCGAACACCGGGCCGAGCGCGAACCCGAGTGAGGGGACGAGGAACGCCCCTGCCGCGACGATGCCCGCGGTCTGGCCGGTGACGTTGACGAAGCGCCGTCGCGTGACGGTCTCGCCCTCGAAGGCGCCGGGCATTCCCCGGTCGGTGGTGTATGGGCTCTTGGGGGGCTTGCGTTCGGCCACGGACGAGTGCTCCAGCGTCAGGTGGCGGGCGACAATGCCGCCACCGGGCGGGAACCTTAGCTGGACCTAAGTCTACGGTGACGGCTGGCCGGACGCGGTGCTGACGCAACGGGTCCGCGCCATCTCGCCGCCGAGCTGGCGCGCGGCAGCGCGGAGCGCGTCCGGTGCGCCGGAAATCCCCGCACGTGCAGCCCTTTTCGCGGCCTCCAGCGCGGGCGACCCGCCGAAGCCGATCGCCGTGGCACCCGCGTCCCACGCCGCCGCGGCGAGATCGGCGTTCCCGGCGGTCGCCGCGAGCGCGCGCAGTCCGATGACGTCCGCGAGCTCCCGGACCGCGTCGACGTCCCCCAGGTCGGCGAGCCACGCGAGCCCCAGCGCGTACAGCCGATCACCGGCGAGGATCGCCAGATCGGCGTCCGCCGGATCGAGGATGCGCGACCGTCCGAGGTGCAGCAGGTGCCCCTCGTACGCGGCCTCGACGACCGCGGCGTAGGCGTCCGGGTCGGCCGCGGCGCGAGGGCCGGCCGCGGCGCGCGCGCCGAGCGCCGGATCGTCGGCCGGGACGTCCGCGCCCCCGGGCAGGAGCGCCGCGGCGAGCAGTCCTCCCTCGTCGCGGAGCGCGCTCGCCACGCGCTCGAGCGCCGGCGCCGTCACGCGACCTCCGCGAACGCGGCGGCAGCCGCCTCGAGCGTGCGCTCGACGTGCTCGGCGGTGTGCGCGAGCGACGGGAACCACGCCTCGAACTGCGACGGAGGCGGGTACACCCCGCGTGCCAGCAGCGCACGGCACCACCGCGCGTGCCGGTCGGTGTCGCACGCCAGCGCGTCCGCATAGTCACGCACCGGCTCGTCGGTGAAGAACACGGTCAGCAGGCCGGTCGTGCTCGCGACCTGCACGGGCACGTCCCCCGCGGCGTCGCGCAACCCGTCGGCGAGCGCGGTCGTCGTGGCGTGCAGCCGCAGGTATGCCTGCTCGTCGAGCTGCGCCAGCGTCGCCAGCGCCGCCGCGACCGCAAGCGGGTTCCCGCTGAGGGTCCCCGCCTGGTACACGTCGCCGGCGGGCGCGATGTGCTCCATCAGCTCCCGCGAGCCGCCGTAGGCCGCGGCGCCGGTGCCGAGGTTTCGCGCCCCGACATAAATC
>DAIPYF010000036.1:0-12794 GCA_036782855.1 Solirubrobacteraceae bacterium | reverse complement strand
GCGCGACCTGCTCCATCAGCTCGCGCGAGCCTCCGTATGCGGCGGCGGGCAGGCCGCCGCCCACGATCTTGCCCATGACGGTGAGATCGGGGACGATCCCGGTCAGCTCCTGCGCGCCGCCGGGCGCGACGCGCAGACCGGTGATGACCTCGTCGAAGACGAGCAGGGCGCCCGTCTCCGTGGCGCGGCGGCGCAGAAGCTCGAGGAAGCCCTCGAGCGGCGGCACGAGGCCCATGTTCGCCGGGTAGGGCTCGGCGAGGATCGCCGCGAACTCGTGCTCCTCGGTCGCACGAACGACGGCCTCGCCGTCGTTCCACGGGACGATCACCGTGTTCGCCGTCGCGCTCTGCGGCACGCCCGGGCTCGACGGCAGCGACGCGGTCGCCAGGCCGCTGCCGGCCTGGGCCAGCAGGCCGTCGACGTGGCCGTGGTAGGCGCCGGCGAACTTCAGGAGCCGATCGCGGCCGGTCGCCGCGCGCGCCAGGCGGATCGCGCTCATCGCCGCCTCGGTCCCGCTGCTCGTCATCCGCAGCATCTCGACGCCCGGCACGCGGCGCGTGATCTCCTCGGCGAGGTCGACCTCACCGGCCGTCGGCGCGCCGAACGTCGTCCCCGACTCCGCCGCCGACTGGATCGCGGCGACCACCTGCGGGTCGGCGTGCCCGAGGATCAGCGGGCCCCACGAGCAGACGTAGTCGACGTAGGTGTTGCCGTCCACGTCGGTGATCTCGGCACCGGCGCCGCGCTCGATGAACAACGGGTCGCGGCCGATCGCGCGCATCGCGCGGACCGGGGAGTTCACGCCGCCCGGGAGGTACTGCTGGGCGCGCGCGAACAGCTCCGCCGACCGGGTGTCACGAAGGGAGACGGTCATGCGTCCTCGGGTCAGGCGCCCGCGTACTCGCGCTCCCATGCACGGAAGTCGTCCGTGAAGTAGAGCAGGCGGGTCTTCTTGAATTCCGTGCTCGAGTAGAGCGTCGCGCGGTCCTGGATCTCCGGGAACTGCGCGGCGATCGCGTCGAGGATCGCGTCGCACTCCTCCTTCGAGCGCCCGTGGGCCATCGTGAAGAGCTGGTAGGGCCAGTCGGCGTAGGTGGGCCGCTGGTAGCAGTGCGAGATGCCGCGGAAGGAGGCCATGCGCGGGCCGATCTCGGCGACGCGGTCGTCGGGCACCTGCCACACGCCCATGCCGTTGGCGCTGAAGCCGGCGCGGCGGTGGAAGAGGATCGCCGCGACGCGACGCAGCAACCCGCGCTCGCGCATCCCCTCGAGGTGCGCCAGCAGCTCGTCGACGGTCATCCCGAGCTGCGCCGCCGCCGGCGCCCACGGCTCCGGGACGACGGGCAGGTCGCCCTGCGTCGCGCGGATGACGTCCTTGTCGAGCTCGTCGTACGTGACCCGTTCGAGCTCGATCGGCGCCTGCGCGACGCCCTCCGACGCCAGCGCCTTCGTGTCGCCCTGCATCTCCAGGTCCATGCGGATCTTGAACAGCTCGAGCGTCGGCAGCTGGCGGATCGACTCCGCGCCGGTCAGCTCCTGGAGGACGTCGAGCGTCCCCTGGAGCCCGAGCGGCGACTCCTCCTCGACCGCGATCGTGAACCACATGTTGAACTCGTGGTTGCGCAGGTAGTTGTGGGAGACGCCGGGGTGCGAGTTGACGATCTTCGCGGGCCCCCACGGGTGCTCGGCGTCGACCTTCGCCGCGACGAGCATCGAGTCGTAGCCGAGGGCGCGCGTGTCGTAGATCGGCGTGACCTGGCGGATGATCCGGTCGTCGAGGAGCCGCTGCACGTCCGCGAGCACCTCCTCCTCGGTCATGCCCGCCTCGCGCGCGACCGCGGCGTACGGGCGCGGCTCGAGCGGGAAGGAGCCCTGCATGAGGTTCAGCAGGGTGCGGTCACGGTCGCTGAGCGGCACCGCGGCGCCGTCCTTGCGGCTGCGGAGCTTGGGTGTGGCGGTCACGTCTGAAGCCATCGGGCGGCGTCCTTCGCGTGGTAGCTGATGACGATGTCGGCGCCGGCGCGGCGGATGGCGGTCAGCGTCTCGAGCACGGCGGCCCGCTCGTCGAGCCACCCGGCCTGGGCGGCCGCCTTCACCATCGCATACTCGCCGCTCACGTTGTACGCGGCGATCGGCAGGTCGGAGGCATCGCGGACGCGCCGGATCACGTCGAGGTACGGGAGCGCGGGCTTCACCATCAGCACGTCGGCGCCCTCCTCGGCGTCGAGCAGCGCCTCGCGCACCGCCTCGCGGCCGTTGCCCGGGTCCATCTGGTAGCCGCGGCGATCCCCGGCCGCGGGCGTGGAGCCCGCGGCCTCGCGGAACGGGCCGTAGAACGCGCTGGCGAACTTGGCGCTGTAGGCCATGATCGGGATGTCCGTCAGGCCGTCCTCGTCGAGGGCGGCGCGGATCGCGGCGACGCGCCCGTCCATCATGTCGCTCGGCGCGATGATGTCCGCGCCCGCGCGGGCCTGGCTGACGGCGGCGCGGGCGAGCAGCGCGAGCGTCGCGTCGTTGTCCACCGATCCGTCGGAGTCGGGCAGGCCGCAGTGTCCGTGGCTCGTGTATTCGCAGAGACAGAGGTCGGTGATCACGAGCAGGTCGGGGTGCGCGGCGCGGATGGCGCGCGTCGCCTCCTGGACGACGCCGTGCTCGTCCCAGGCGCCGCTGCCCTCCTCGTCCTTGTCGGCCGGGACGCCGAACAGCAGGACCGCCGGAATCCCGAGCGCGGCCGCGGCGCCCGCCTCGTCGGCGATCTGCGCGAGCGGGATCCGGCTGACGCCCGGCATCGCCTCGACCGCCTGGGGCACGTCGATGCCCTCCTGAACGAACAGCGGCAGGACGAGGTCCGCGGCGCTGAGTCGCGTCTCGCGGACGAGGTCACGGAGCATGGGCGTGCGCCGCAGGCGCCGCAGGCGTGTGACCGGGAAGGCCATGGACGGAAGGGTACGGGGCGGGGATCGGGGCTACGCCCGCAGGCGCCGCAGGCCCAGCCGGGCGGCGACGGCGTACACGATCGCCAGGGCGGCGAGGTGCAGTGCCGGGCCCGTCGACGCGACGCCGTCCAGGCCGTCCTGCAGCGCGTCGAGCGCGGGCTTGAACGGGAAGGCGGCGGAGACGACGGTGATGACGTCGTAGAGCCCGGCGCTCACGGCGTTCTGCGGAACGAGTGCGAGGAAGGCCAGCGGGAGCGCGAGCGCGAACGCCAGCAGCGTCGCCGTCTCCACGTCGCGTGCGAGCACGGCGAGGGCCACTCCCAGCGCCGCGAAGGCGAGCCCGCCGAGCACGAGCGCAAGGATCCAGCGGTCCGCCGAGCCCCAGTCGAGCTCGACGAAGATCGACACGATCCCCAGCAGCGCGAAGGCGACGAGCGCCCCCAGGCCGCCCGCGAGCACGAGCTTCGAGCCGATCAGCTCCTCGGGCCGCACGAGTCCCCGAACGAGCCGCGCGTACGTGTTCTCGGTCCGCTCGAGAGCGAGCAGCGCCGCGCCGAGCATCAGCGCGACGAGCATCAGCGAGACGATCGCGGCGGTCGCCACGGCGAAGGTCTCCAGCGGGGTGTCGCGGCCGTCGACGCGCGTCGTCTTCACGACGAGCGGCTGCGAGACGGCGGACACGATCCCCTGCGCGGAGCCGTCGAGGTTGTCCACGGCGAGGCCGGCGAACTCGGACACGCCGGCGAGCCGGGCACGGACACGTGAGTCGGGGGGCAGCGCGCGCAGCGCGGTGTCGATCCGCTGCTTGCTCTTCTGCAGCCCGAGGATGTCGACGGTGATCGGGCCGAATGTGAACTTGCCGCCCTTGACGAGCTTCGTGACGTAGCTCGCGACGACCTTCGTGAGCGTCGTGGACAGCGCGAGGTTCGCGTCGGCCAGGCGCGCGTCGACGACCGACTCGACGTAGCGCGCCTTCACGGGATCGGAGCCGTTGACGAGCACCTCGATCTCCGGCGGCGTGCCGCCGAACAGGTTGATCGTCGCGCTCAGGCGGTCGTTGATGTCGTCGGGCAGGATGATCGCGGCGAGGACGTCGCCGTCCTCGACGAGCTTCGCGGCCTCGGCGCGGGTGGGGACGCGGACGGCGTCGAGGTTCTTCACGAGCTGGTCGGCGACCGCGGCGGGATCGACGACCTTGCCGGCGAGCGTCGTGACCGGGACGTCGCGCGGGATCTGGTCGACGACCGCGATCTTCGGCTTCTCGGGGGCGCGCGACAGTGCGAGGCCGATGAGCAGCGCGACGAGCAGCGGGTAGAGGACGAGCGTGACGACCAGCAGGCGCGAGCGCCCGAGGATCCGCAGGTCCTTCCCGATCAGCCGGAACATCAGTGGCCCCGCGCCTGGAGGAAGGTCACGACGGACGTCTCGAGATCGGCGCCCGGCGGCGTGCCGGCCTGCGCGACGAGGTCGGCGGCCGGCCCGGCGAACAGCTCCTCGCCCTCGGCGAGCACGAGCAGGCGGGTGCTGTGGCGGGCGGCCTCGGCGACGTCGTGCGTCGTGAACACGACCGCGCGGCGCGCCTCCAGCAGGCGGTCGATGACGGCCCAGAAGCGCGCGCGCTGGCGCGGATCGAGCGCCGCGGACGGCTCGTCGAGCAGCAGCACGGGCGGATCGGACAGGAGGCCGACGGCGACGTTCACGCGCTGGCGGTTGCCACCGGAGAGCGTCGAGACGGGATCGTTCGACCGCTCCTCGAGCCCGGTGAGCGCGAGCATGCGCCGCACCGCGTCGGCGGGGTTCGCGACCTTCTCCAGCTGGGCGAACAGGCGCAGGTTCTCGAGCACGGTGAGCCGCGTGTAGATCGCCATCCGCTGCGGGACCCACCCGACGCCGCCGTTCGGGCGCTGCACCGTGCCGGAGTCCTCGCGCTGGGCGCCGGCGAGGATCTCGAGCAGCGTCGTCTTCCCGGCGCCGTTGGGCCCGATGATCGCGAGTGCCTCGCCGCGGCGCACCTCGAGCCCCACGTCGCTGACCGCCACGCGCGAGCCGAAGCTCTTGCGCACCTTGATCGCACGCAGGATGACCGCGGGCGCGTCGGCGGTCTGCTCCTCGATCGGTCCGTCGGCGGGCACGGCGGGCACCTTATCCGCGAGACTCGCTCCCGTGAGTCACTCCCCCACCAGCATCCTGTTCGTCGGAGACCTCGTCGGCGGTCTCGGGCGGCGCGCGCTGCTCGGCCTGCTGCCGGGCCTGCGCGAGCGACTCTCGCCGACCTTCGTCGTCGTCAACGGGGAGAACGTGGCCGGCGGCCTGGGCATCACCCCGAAGATCGCCGACGAGCTTCTGGAGGCGGGCGTCGACGTGATCACGCTCGGCAACCACGCCTACCACCGCAGCGAGATCCTCCCGTATCTGGATCGCGAGGACCGCATCCTGCGCCCGGCGAACTACCTGCGCTCGCAGCCCGGGCACGGCACCTGCATCGTCGAGCGCGACGGCGTGCGCCTGGGCGTCGTGAACCTCTCCGGCAACGTCTTCATGCGGGCCGGCCACCCCGCGTTCGCCGACGCGGATGCCTGCGTGAACGAGCTGACGAAGGCCGGCGCCGACCACATCCTCGTGGACTTCCACGCGGAGGCGACGAGCGAGAAGGTCGCGCTCGGCTGGCACCTCGACGGGCGCGTGACCGCGGTCGTCGGCACCCACACCCACGTCGCGACGGCCGACGGCCGGGTGCTGCCCGGCGGCACCGCCTACATCACCGACGTCGGCATGACCGGGCCGCGCGGGGGCGTGATCGGCGTGAAGAAGGAGCAGGCGATCCGGTCGCTCGTCACGCAGATGCACGTGCGCTTCGACACCGCCGAGGACGACCCCTGGCTTTCCGGCGTCCTGATCAGCTGCCCGGAGCCGCGGCGGGCTGCGGCGATCGAACAGCTGCTGCTGCCGTTCCAGGATCCCAGGCAGGGGAGCTGACCGGCTCGGGCTCGGCCGCCGGGAGCCTGCCGAGGAACGCGATCAACGCGAGCGGCACCGCCCAGACGAGGTACAGGTAGAACCAGTACGTGGCGGCGAGCTGCGCGGCCGCGAGGATCGCGCCGCAGAGCGCGGCGAGGCCCACCACGTCGTCGCGGCGCGGGACGAACGCGACGCCGACGGCGAACAGGACCACCGCCACCTGGAACGCCTTCTGGGCGACCTCCCAGCCGCCGCCGTAGAAGCCCCACACCGAGAACGGCGCGTCCCGGGACGCCTGGTAGCCGATCGTGCGATCCCAGAACGTCTGCGGGTCGGTCCGCCAGAGCACGAGCGCACCCGCGAGCCCGCCGACGAGCAGCGCACCCGCGAGGAACAGCGCGAGCGGCCGGGCGACCGCCCCCCGGCGCAGCGCGTGCGAGGCGAGCAGCGGCAGCAGCGCGAGCGACGCGAACTTCGTCAGCCCGGCCGCCATGCCCAGCGCGCCGCGCGCGAACGGGCGCCCGGACGCGTAGACCGTCGCGAGCACGAGCGCGGCGGGCAGCGCGTCGTTCGTCCCCGAGTTCGTGGCGTAGATCGTGAACGGGAACGCCACCCAGGCGTAGGCCAGCACGACCCCCAGCTCGACGCCGCGCAGGCGCCGGCCGATGAGGAACAGGAGCGCCACGCACGCGGCGTCGAACACCCCGGCGGCCGCGTGCGCGGCGGGCAGGTCGTTCCAGCGGCCGACCCACGGCCAGATCAGCTCGAACGGGACATAGGCGAGGTAGAGCAACGGGCCGTAGGTGTCGCCCTGCGCGTTGTCGTTGGGGAACGCCCCGTAGATCTCGCGCCCGTGCGCGAGCTTGTCGGCGCCGATGACGCCGGCATAGCCGACGTCGATGACATTTCCGTCGATCATGTTCAGGCCGATCCGCAGGCCGACGAGGAACAACGTCAGGAACGCCAGCGCCTGCCAGGGGATCAGCAGCCGCAGCGGTGGCGGCGGGCGCGGGGAGCGCCGCAGCCCGATGTACGCCAGGCGCCCGACGAGATAGGCCAGCGGGACGAACGAGAACGGCACGGACAGCCCGAGGTTCGCGTCGTTGAAGAACGCGAGCGAGACGCTGAAGCCGACGAGCATCAGCAGGTCGAGGTGCAGCCAGCGCAGAGGACGGCGCACGTCGAGGAACGGGACGACGAACAGCACGCACAGCGTCACCCAGATCCACGGCGAGTTCACCGAGCGCCCGAAGGCGCCGGGGTAGCCGCGAGCCATGCCCCAGGCGACCTGAGGCCCGGTCCACGCCTCGGTCACGCGCCCGCTGTACGGGTCGACGTAGACCTCGATGATCTGGCGGCGGTCCTTGCCGGGCGTGAACGCCTGAACCACCCAGCGACCGTCCTTGCGCAGGCTCGAGACCTCCGCCTTCGGCTGGCTGCGCAGCTCGGCCGCGATCTTCGGGACGCGCCTCGCGGCGGCGCGCGCCTCGGTCCCCGTGACCGTCCACGGAGCCGGGACGGCCGTCGTGATCGGCGTACCGCCGGCCAGGCCGCCGGACGTGCCCAGCGCGCCCGGCGCGGCGTGCGCACACGCCGCTGGGACGAGCGCGAGGACGAGCGCCGGGACGAGCGCCCGCCGGATCAGCGAGAGAAGCTCCAGAGCTTGTTGGCGAGGAAGCTCAGCGGCGTGACGGCGACGATCGCGATCGCCTGCGCCGGCACCTCGCGCATCCCGGCGACCTCCACGAGGATCGTGAGCAGCGCCAGCCCGACGCCGAACGCCACGACGCTCACGAGCAGGAAGCGGGCGGCCTGATGATGCGCGCGGCCGTCACCGGCCTTGAACGTCCAGTGCCGGTTCCAGAGGAAGTTGTTCGAGACGGCCACGAGGAACGCGAGCGTCGCGGCCACCTGGTAGCGCATGTCCGCCCCGTGGACCGCGACCGTGAAGACCGCGAGGTTCACGACGTACCCGCTCGCGCCGACGAGCCCGAACTGCAGCAACTGCAGCCAGGCGTCCGGGCGGCGCACGGCCGCGCGCACGCGCACGCGGGTGCTCACCGGCTCGGGGCCGGCGGATGACACGCGGACGACGGCGGCCTCGTCGGACATCGCAACCGTGAGGCTAGTGGGTGCTCAGGGCGCCGTGGCGACGTCGCGCACGGACGCCGCGCCAGAGGGCCCAGCCGGCCGCCGCCAGGAGGGCGGCTGGCAGGAGGGCGGCCAGCGCGACCAGCGTCGCGCCGAGCGTCGCGGACAGCACGCGCAGCGCGACGCGGGCGGCGTCGCCGGGCGTCCAGGTTCCGGCGCCCGCGGCTGCGCCGGCGCGCGGTCGCTCGGTCGCGATCTCGAGGGCGATGGCGCTGTAGGCGGTGCGGCGGCGCAGCGCAGCGCGCTCGGCCTCGGCGCGCGCGATCCGGCGGTCGACGATGAGCAGGCGGCCACGTGCGGCCGCGGTCTCGGCCGGGGTGGTCGCGGCGCCGAGCTGCCGCAGCACGCCGCGGCGCTCGGCCCGCAGGGCGGCCAGCCGCTCGCGCGCCGCGTCGACCTGACCCGTGACGTCCAGGGAGGTCTCGCTGCGCGAGCGCACGGTCGCGAGCTTCGAGAGGCGCGCGAGCGCCGGCTGCAGCTGCGCCGCGGGAACGCGCAGGTCGAACGTCGCGGAGCCCGCCGCGGAACGGCTCTCGACCGACGAGCTGACGACGTACCCGCGGAGAGCGTCCACGGTCCGCACGACGTCGCCGGCGACCTCGTCCAGACGCCCGGGCGAGGTGGCGAGGCTGAGTTGGGCGCCGCGCTCGACGCTGCGGCCCGGTGCGGTGGGCGTGGGCGAGGGTGAGGGTGATGCCACCGGCGGAGCGCCGGCGGCGGGAGCGGGGGCGACCGCGCGATCGGCGCGCGCGGCCTCGCTGGGAGCGGCACCCGCCACGGGACCGGGCGGCGAGGTCGTCACCTGGGGCCGCTCGAGCGCGACCGGTCCGCCGCCCCGGTCCTCCCCGCCGAGCACGGCCGTCCCGGCGACGAGCGCGAGCAGGAGCGCCCCGGCGGCGCCGAGGGCGGGCACGAGCATGCGGCGGCGGTCGTGCGGTGCGGTGGCGGCGGTGAACCCGCGCTCGGCGCGCTCGTCGAGCCGGGCGGTCGTTCCGGCGTCCGGACGCGGGCGCTGGTCGCGCACCGCGACGGCGAGCGTCGCGAGGTCGCCCGCGGGTGCCTGGCCGGCGATCGCCGCGTCCATCGCGTCGAGGTCGCGCTGCACGTCGGCGGGCAGGGGGTGGCGGTCACGGCGTCGCATCGCAGGCCTTCCTCAGTCGTTGCATGGCGCGGTGGAGGTGCGTCCCGGCGTTCGACTCGCTGACGCCGAGCACGGCGGCGAGCTCCGCGTGGGAGAGGCCCGCGTGGAACTTCAGCGCGATGACTTCGCGGTCCCGCGGCTCGAGCGTGGCGAGCGCGGCACGGACGTCCGCGCGCCGCTCGGCGAGCTCCGCGGCGTCCTGCGGCGACAGCGTCGCCGCGTCGGGCGGGTCACCCTCGAGCGGGGCGGTGCGCCGGCGCCGGCGCAGCTCGTCGAGCGCGGCGTTCCGGGCGATGCCGAAGAGCCAGGCGCGCTCGCTGCCGCGGCCCGGGCGGTAGCTGCGCCGCCGGCGCATGGCGCGCTCGAAGGTGAGCGCGGTCACATCCTCGGCGGCCGCCGGGTCGCGCAGGACCGTCGCGACGTAGGCGTACAGGTCGTCGCGCGTCGCCCGGTAGAGGGCGTCGAAGTCAAGGCTCCCGGAGATGGGTCGTGCGGAGAGGGGCACGGTGAGCGAGGTGGTCACACCCCTACTACGACGGGCCCGCGACTTCATCACACCGGTGCCCCGCCGGTGTGGGTCGCGCGCTCAGCGCAGGACGCGCAGGCCCGCGTGCTTCTCGCCGCGGCGGCGGCGACCGCCGATGATCAGCCAGGCGAAGAAGCCCGCGGAGACGAGGGCGACCGGCGGCGCGAGGATCGACAGCGCGGCGAGGGCGACCGCGATCGCCTCGCCGTAGACCGGCAGGTGGGCGCGGGCCTGCTCGTCGAGCCTCGTGCCCGCGCGGTCGAAGAGGTCCTGCATGGCGGTCATCGACAGCCATGCCCCCGCGAGGCCGGCGGGGATGCCCGGCCACCACGTGTATCCGTCCCCCGAGAGAACGCCGCTGAAGAGCAGCGCGCCCATCCCGAGCGCGAGGCCCTGGAACGCGGCGGCGAGCGGCGGGTGGCGGGTGATCTCGTTGCGGATGATCAGCGCGCCGAGCGCGAGCGCGGCGAGCGCCGCCAGCCACCACGGGCTCTCCATGAACGCGAACGGGCCGCCCTCGAAATCGATCAGCAGGTCCGCGCGCGCCGCGCCGCCGGCGACGAGCGCGGGCAGGAACGGGCGGATGCCGGCGGCCTGGGAGAGCCCCAGGCCCTGGAGGATGTCGAGCAGCAGCTTCACGCGGGTCGGATACCGTGCGGGCGCGATGACTGTAGAGGACAGGGGCCCGGGGCCCCGTGCCGAACACCGGCGCATGGATGCACGCCCCGCCGGCTCGGCCGCGCGTGACCTCGAGCGCTACGCGGCGCTGTTCGCCTCCCGCACGCGGGTGATGACCTCGTCCGCCATGCGCGACCTGATGGCGATCACCGAGCGGCCGGAGGTCATCTCGCTCGCGGGCGGCCTGCCCGACACCTCGACGTTCCCACCGGAGATGATGGCCGCGGTGATGGCCCGTGTCGCGGCGGACTCGTCGGCGCGCGCGCTCCAGTACGGCCCGACCGAGGGCATGCTCGCCACGCGGGAGGGCATCGCGCGCGTGATGGCCGCCGAGGGCGTCGACGTCGATCCCGGCGACATGATCGTCACGACGGGCGGCCAGCAGGTCATCGACCTCGTCTGCAAGACGCTGCTCGACCCCGGCGACGTCGTCGTCGCGGAGGGCCCGACGTACCCCGGAGCCGTGCCGACGCTGTCGAGCTACCAGGCCGACGTCGTGCAGATCGGCATGGACGCGGACGGCATGCGGGTGGACGAGCTCGAGGAGACGCTCGACCGCCTGGAACGTGAGGGCCGCAGGCCGAAGTTCATCTACACGGTCCCGACGTTCCAGAACCCCGCGGGCGTGACGCTGTCGCTCCCGCGGCGGCGGCGGCTGGTCGAGGTCGCCCAGCAGCGCGAGATCGTGGTGCTCGAGGACGACCCGTACGGGATGCTGCGCTTCGAGGGGGAGCGGCTGCCGAAGCTGCTCGAGCTCGACGGCGGGCAATTCGTGATCTACGCCGGGACGTTCTCGAAGATCCTGTCCCCCGGAGTGCGCCTGGGCTGGGCGATCGCGCCGCGCCCGCTGCTCGCCAAGCTCAACGTCGGCGCCCAGGCGGCGACGCTCTGCCCGTCGTCCTTCGCCCAGCTGTTCGTCAGCGCCTACCTGGAGACCGGGCACTGGGAGGGGTACGTCGCCGGGCTGCGCGACCTCTACCGCGAGCGCCGCGACGTCATGCTCGAGGCGCTCGCCGCGGAGCTGCCCGACGCGGCGACGTGGACGCGCCCCGCCGGCGGGCTGTTCGTGTGGGCGACCCTTCCGGACTACATCGACACGACCGACCTGCTGGCACTCGCGCTCGGGCACAACGTCGCGTTCGTCCCCGGCCGCGCCGCATACCTCGACGGCCGCGGCGGCTCGGAGATGCGGCTCAACTTCTCCGGCTCGGACGCTGACGACATCCGCGAGGGCGTGCGTCGCATCGGCGCGATCATCCGCGAGCAGGTCGAGCTGTACGGCACGCTGACCGGGCGATCGACCCCCTCGCCGCGCGCGCAGCCGCAGCCACGCACCGACCTGGCCGACGTGCTGGCGCTGCCGCGGCGGCGCGAGGACGACGACGCCCGGCACGGGACCCGATGAGGGTCGCCGTCCTCAAGGGCGGCCGCTCACTCGAGCGGCAGGTGTCGCTCGTCTCCGGCGGGCGCGTGGAGGATGCGCTCGAACGGCTCGGACACGACCCGACGGGAGTCGACGTCGGACACGACCTCATCCCGCGGCTGCGCGACATCGACCCCGAGGTCGTGTTCGTCGCGCTGCACGGGCAGGGCGGCGAGGACGGTGCGGTCCAGGAGCTCCTGGAGGCGCTGGGCGTCCCGTACACGGGCCCGCCGCCGGCGGCCTGCGCCATCTCGCGCGACAAGGCACTGTCGAAGCACCTGCTCCGGGACGCGGGCATCGCGACGCCGGACTTCCTCGTGCTCAGCGAGACGACCTTCAAGGAGCTCGGAGCCGCGGCGGCACTGCCCGATGTCGGCGAGCGCCTGGGCTTCCCGCTCGTCGTGAAGCCGGCGCGCGGGGGCAGCGCGATGGGCGTGCGGTTCGCCGGGGCGACGGAGGAGCTGCCGGCGGCGCTGGTCGCCGCGTTCTCCTACGACGACAAGGTCGTCTTCGAGCGCCACGTCCGCGGCCGCGAGCTCGCGATCTCGGTGCTCGGCGGCGAGGCGCTGCCGATCGTCGAGGCCGTCCCGCACGAGAGCGACGTGTACGACTTCGAGGCGCGGTACACGATCGGTCGCACGACGTTCCACTGCCCGGCGCAGATGGACGAGGAGGCGACCCGCGCCGCGAGCGAGGTCGCGATCGGCGTCTGCGCCCTGCTCGGGCTGAGCGCCTGCGCGCGTGTGGACCTGCTGCTCGACGAGGACGGCACGCCCTGGGTGATCGAGGCGAACGCGATCCCCGGGCTGACCGAGACGAGCCTGCTTCCGCAGGCGGCCGAGGCGGCGGGGATGGGCTTCGATGCGCTGGTGGAGCGGATCCTCGACCTCGCTCACCGCGCCTAGCTGTCGCCCGCGAAATCCTCCGGCGAGACCTCGTCGAGGAACTCCTTGAAGCGGTCGACGACCTCCTCGGTGTCCT
>DAIPYF010000035.1:13504-16001 GCA_036782855.1 Solirubrobacteraceae bacterium | reverse complement strand
GGCATCGACGTCGACTTCGAGAACGTCGGCGGCGAGATCATGGACGCCGTCTTCGGGCGCCTGAACATCCGCGCGCGCGTCGCGCTGTGCGGGCTGATCTCGGGCTACAACGAGACGGACCCGCCCCCGGGCCCGCGCGCGTTCGGGCGCATCCTGGTCAACCGCGTCCTGATCCAGGGCTTCATCGTCCTCGACCACTTCGGGCAGGCCCAGGAGGTCGCGGGCATCCTCGGCGGGTGGATGGCCGAGGGGAGGCTGCAGGCGCAGGAGACGGTCGTCGAGGGCTTCGAGGAGCTGCCGCGTGCGCTGAACATGCTGTTCGACGGGGAGAACGTCGGGAAGCTGGTCGTGAGACTGTGAACGTCTTCGGGTCGCCTTCGGCGACCCGTCCTGCCAGGGGGCCGTTCCTCATGCGCCTCTCAGAGACGACCCCGATGCTGTGCCCCGTGACCAACCCCCGTCCCCTCACAGGAGGCACCACAGAATGAAGCGCGCACTCGTTGCCGCGATGCTGTCGGCCCTTGCCACCGGCGCGGTTCTCGCGACGGTCGGCTTCGGCGCGAACAGCACCGCGACGACATCGAAGAAGAAGACGTCGAAGTCGGCGCAGACCACCCAGTCCGGCCCGCCGAAGACCATGAAGCAGGCCTACGACGCGATGCAGGCCCAGCGGACCGCGCAGGAGAAGAAGCTCGCCGACGCGCTCGGCGTGAGCACCGCGGACCTCGAGGCCGCGCAGGACAAGCTGAGGAAGGACCGGCTCGAGGCCGACGTCAAGGCCAATCGCCTGACGCAGGCCCAGGCCGACGCGATCACCGCCTGTGAGGCAGCGCCGCTCACCTGCGACCGGTCGAACCTGCCCGCGGGCGGCCCCGGCGGCCGGCACGGCGGCGGCATGAAGGGTGACCGCGGCACGTTCGCGGCCGACCTCGCGAAGGCCCTGGGCATCGACCAGGCGAAGGTCGAGAGCGCGCTGCAGAGCACGCGCCCCGCGCGCCCCACGAGCGGCGGCATGCCCGGTGGGCATGACGGCGGCCGCGGCGGTCACGGCCATGGTCCGGGCGGCCCCGGTGGCCCGGGCGGCCCGGGTGGCCCGGGCGGCGGTTTCGGCGGCTGACACCGACCTGCGGGCGGGCGATGATGTGCCAGGAGTGACCGACGCATCACCGCTCGTCCTGGTCGTCGACGACGACGACGCCATCCGTGAGGCCCTCGAGCGCGCGCTGCGCCTCGAGGGCTTCGCCGTGGACACGGCCCCCGGCGGTCGCGCGGCGCTCGAATCGGTTGCGCGCCGCGCTCCCGCCGCGGTCGTCCTCGACGTGACGATGCCCGACCTGAACGGTCGGACGGTGTGCGCCCGCCTGCGCGCCGACGGCATCAGGACCCCGATCCTCATCCTGTCTGCCCGGGATGAGGTGGAGGACCGGATCGCGGGCCTGCAGGCGGGCGCCGATGACTACCTCGTCAAGCCGTTCGCGGTCGAGGAGCTGATCGCCCGCCTCTGGGCGCTGCTGCGTCGCGCCGGGGAGGACGCGCCCGTCGGGGCGCCCGCGGACGTCATCGTCGTCGGCGACCTCGCCGTCGATCCGGCCGCGCGCACCGTGACGCGGGCGGGGCGCGAGGTGGGCCTCACCCGGCGCGAGTTCGAGCTGCTCGAGGTGTTCGCCCGCAACCCCGGGATCGTGCTCGGCCGCGACCGGCTGCTCGAGCTGGTGTGGGGTTACGACTGGGCGGCCGACGGGAACGTCGTCGACGTGTTCGTCAGCTACCTGCGCCGCAAGCTCGAGGCCGACGGCGAGCCCCGCATGATCCAGACGGTCCGCGGCGTCGGCTTCGTCCTGCGCGCGCCGGACCCCGGCTCATGAAGGGGCCGCGCTCACTCGCGGGCCGCGTCACGCTCGCCGCGGTCGCGGCCGTCGGCGGCGCGCTGCTCGTCGCGAGCATCGCGGTCGTCGTCATCAGCGCCCGCGCCGACCGCGGCGCGCTCGACCGCGAACTGCGCGACCTCGCGGGCCGCGCGGCCGGCCCGGCGGGGCGCATCGGCCCGCCCGCGGGCGTGCTCCCCACCGACCGCCGCGGGCGCGACGGGGACGCCGACGGCCGCGGGCCGCTCGGCCCCGGCGACGAGCGCTTCCCGCGGCTCGTCTTCCCCAGCGGGGTCGTCGCGGCCGGCGGGGCGGCGATCCCCGACGACTTCCCGCTCCCGGAGGCCACCGACGACCCGGTCACGGTGACGGTCGAGGGCCGGTCGTGGCGCACGATCGTGCGGCCGCTTCCGGACGGCGCGCGGCTGCAGGTCGCCGCGCGGCTGGAGCCGCTGGAGGACCGCGAGCGGCGGCTGCGGCTCGTGGTGCTCGCCGCGCTCGTCGGCGCGCTCCTGGCGACGGCGTTCGTGACCCGCGCGCTCGCGCGGCTGGCGCTCGCGCCGCTCGAGCGCCTGCGCCGCACCGCGGGCGACGTCGCCGAGACCGCCGACCTCTCGCGGCGTGTGCCGGCG
>DAIPYF010000035.1:0-13494 GCA_036782855.1 Solirubrobacteraceae bacterium | reverse complement strand
CGGCTCTCCAGTCGGCCCTGCAGGTCAACTCGAAAGACGCAGGCCGCATCTCCAGCGCCGGCGCCTTCGTGAAGGAGCAGTCCTACAAGCTCCAGAACGTCACCTGGGGCAAATCCAAGGTCAAAGACGCCGACAACAGCGTGAAAACCCTCTCGGTCGCCGCCAAGGCCGCCCGTCCGGTCACGGACGCGGCTGAAAAGGTGTTCTCGGGTCCGGACCTCAACGCGATGCTGGCCCGGCTGCAGGAGACCGCCGACGGGCGCGAGGCGGCGCTCTCGAGCGCCCGCCGGTTCGCCGCCGACGCCGGGCACGAGCTGCGGACCCCGCTGACGAGCCTGGAGACGAACCTCGCCACCGGCTCCGTCGACGCGGCGCGCCGCGACGCCGACCGCCTCACCGCGCTCGTCGAGCAGCTGCAGGCGCTCGCGCGCGGGGAGGCCGGGCCGCCGGCCCGCGCCGAGGATGTGGACATCGGCGAGCTCGCGGACCGCGTCGTCCTCGGGGCCGCGGCCCGCCATCCCGCGCTGCAGGTGCGCCTGGAGGCTCCCGCGGAGGGCCCCGTCGTCCGGGGCGAGGCCGAGAGCCTGCGGATGCTGCTCGACAACCTGGTGGAGAACGCCGCGCTGCACGGCCGGCCCGCGGGCACCGTCGTCGTCACGGCAGCGCCGCTGCCCGGCGGCGGGGCGGAGGTGCTCGTCGACGACGACGGCCACGGCATTCCGCGGGCCGAGCGCGAGCACGTGCTCGAGCGCTTCGCGCGCGGTGACGGCGCATCCGGCCCGGGCACCGGGCTCGGCCTGTCGATCGCGGCCGCGCAGGCGGCGCGCCACGGTGGCGCGCTGCGGCTCGAGGACGGGCCGCTCGGCGGCCTGCGCGTGCGCGTCACGCTGCCCGGCCTGTCCGCCTGAGCGCGCCCGCGCCAGGAGTGCAACCGCTTCGGCGAACCTCGCGTAGGGGGCCACGACGGCAACCGACCCCTTGGAGGATCCCATGACATCAGCACTTCGCATTCCCCGCCGCATGCTGCTCGCGTTCACCGCGCTGCTCGCGGTGGCCGCGTTCTCGGCCGCGGCGCTCGCCCCGGCGGCCGACGCCACCTGGAAGAAGCCCCGCAACGCCGCCCTCAGCCTTGTTCACGGCATCCCGGGCGACTCGCTCGGCGCCACCCGCGACCTCCCCGTGCAGGTCCGCGTCTACCGGCTCTTCGACAACACGCAGGTCTTCAACGACGTGATCTACAAGACCGTCGCCGGCCCCCTCAGCGTGCGTCCCGGCTGGTACCGGATCCAGGTGCGCGTCAACGGCGCGCCGATCACGCTGACGCGCTGGACGTACCTCGCCCCGGGCGAGAACGCGTCCGCCGTCGCCTACCTGACGGACTCCGGGCGGCTCGGCAACCCGGCCGGCAAGCCCGCACCGCAGCTCGGCGTCTTCACGAACAACGTGTCGAACGCCGGCGCCGGCAACGCCCGCGTGATCGTGCGGCACCTCGCTGACGCTCCCGCGGTCGACGTGCTCGCAGGCGGCGCGCCGCTGATCAACGCGCTCGCCAACCCGGGCTCCGCGGCGGCCGTCGTGCCGGGCGGCACGTACCCGATCGAGGTCGTCGCCGACGCGGACAACAGCATCAGCGCGTTCGGCCCGGCCGACCTGACGTTCAACGCCGGGACGACCACCGTCGTGTACGCGGTGGGCAGCTTCTTCGACGGCTCGTTCACGCCGCTGCTGCAGACGTTCCCGAACTCCTGACCCGGCATGGTCTCCCCGGAGCGCCGGTGCTCCGGGGAGACCCATCGGGCCGGCTGTTCCTAGCCGAGGACCGACCGTGCGAGCGGCGCGTACCCGCTCGCGTGCCCGGTGCGGTTGGGGTGGTAGCTCTCGCCCGTCGGGTTGGAGAGCCCGTTCAGCCACTCGGTGCTCGAGCAGACCGCGTGCCCGGTGAACGAGGGGATCGCGTCCTTGAACGTCAGGCCGTACGCCGCGGCGCGCGCCCGGATCGTGTCCCGCATCAGGTCGGCCGTCGCGTTCAGGCGCGTCATGTCGTCGCCGCTGAAGAACGTGCCGGCGTTGCAGTCCACGCCCGCGAAGATCCGCGGGTAGCCGAGCACGGCGACCTTGGCGCCCGCCGCGGCGCGGCTCTTGATCGCCGAGTAGACGGTGTTCAGCCGCCCCGGCAGGGTGTTGCGGATGAAGTTCTGCGCGGTCGTGACCCGGCCCGCGCAGTCGCTGAGCCACGAGGGCTTCGCACATTCGACGATGACATCGCTGAATCCCGCGTCGTTGCCGCCGATCGTCACCGAGACGAGACTCGTCGTCGACGTGACCGAGGCGATCTGCGTGTTCATCAGCGTCGTCGTGGTCGCGCCGCCGCATGCGACGAAGGTCAGCGCGGTGTTCGGGCGCTGCTGCGAGACGAGGTACGGGTAGGCGTACACGCCACGCTCGCAGCCCGAGTTCAGCGTGTAGCTGCGGGTGCCGGTGCCCGACGAGTAGCTGTCGCCGAGCGCGACGTAGCGGTCGGCGGCGGATGCCGGGGCGGCCGCGACGAGCAGTGCCACAAGGCACGCGAGCGCGAGCGCCGGGGCCGCGCGCAGCGGCCGGTGAGTGATGCTGGACATGGGTGGGCGTCTCCTCCCGGAGCCCGCGAACGTCCCGCGTTCCCCGGCGTAGGGCGTGGCGCGGGACGTTCGCGCTGCCCGGCGTGATCTCCCCGGAGCGCTGGTGCTCCGGGGAGACCCATCAGACCGCCTGCGGCGGCCTGTCCTGCCAGGGCCGTTCGTCAGCCGATGACGGACCGCACGAGCGGCAGGTAGCCGGCGCTGTTGCCGTTGCGGTTGGGGTGGAAGGACTCGGTCGTGTTGAAGATGTTCAGACCGTTGACCCATGCGCTGCTCGAGCAGACCGCGTGCCCCGTGAACGAGCTGATCGCGCTCTTGTACGTGAAGCCGTACGCGGCCGCGCGTGCGGCGATCGTGCTGTCCACCGCGTCAGCCAGCTGGTTGCCGGCCGTCCGCTCCGACGAGCTGATGCCGGTGGTGCCCAGGCAGCCCGAGCTCGAGAAGAGCCGCGGGTAGCCGAGGACGACGACCTGCGCCCCGGGCGCCGCCTGGTTCTTGATCGCGGTGTAGACGGTGTCGAGCTTGCTGTTCAGCGAGCCCGGCAGCGCGTTCCTGGTGTTGTTCAGCGCGGTGCCGCACGACCCGAGCGTGCACTGCACGAGCAGGCTGGCGAACCCGATGTCGTTGCCGCCGATCGTGACGGTGACGACGTTCGTGCCGGAGTTGACGGCGGAGATCTGGCTGGCCATGAGGCTCGTCGTGGTCGCGCCGGAGCAGGCGACGAAGTTCAGCGACGTGTTCGGGCGCTGCTGCGAGACGAGGTACGGGTAGGCGTAGACGCCGCGCTTGCACGACGAGCTGAGCGAGTAGCTGTTCGTGCCGACGCCGGACGAGTAGCTGTCGCCGAGGGCGACGTAGTTGTCGGCGAGGGCCGATGCGGGCGCGGCGAGCGCCAGCGACAGGACGGCGGCTGCGACGAGCCGCCTGACGGAACGGTGCACGGGTTCTCCTCCTGCATTTGGACGGTCGGCTCATGGCCGACCTGGACCGGGCGACGCTATCCGGGAGGCCCGAGAGGTCGCAATGGCAGACCTTTGAGCCGTCCGGGGCGGCAGGGGTCGAGGGACGGCCGGAATCTGCCGATGAGCGGGAGCAGGACCCCTTCGACCTCGCCACCGGAGCACCATGACCAGTTCGCTGATCACCGACCTGCCCAAGGGCATCGTGCCCTCGGGCCGCCGCAACGGCGCCTCGCGCCTGATCGGCGAGATCGTCGTCGACCTGGGCCTCGCCACGCGCGAGGACGTCGAGCTCGCCGTCCAGCAGGCCCGCACCGAGGGTCGCTCCACCGGCGACATGCTCGTCGCCCGCGGCACGCTCACGAGCGACGAGCTGGCCCGTGTGCTGGCCGAGCGCTTCAGTGTCGACTACGTCGACCTGGGCGTCTTCTCCGTGGACATGAACGCCGCGCACCTCATCGCCTCCGATGCCGCGCGCCGCTACGAGGCCGTCCCGATCGGCTACCTCGACGAGCGCACGCTGCTGCTCGCGACGGCGGACCCGGGGAACATCGTCGCGTTCGACGACATCACGATGAAGACCGGGCTGGACGTGCGCCCGGTCGTCGCCTCCCGTGAGGACCTGGCGGTCCTCGTCGCGAAGCTCTCGCGCCTGGACGACGTCGCCGAGGCCACGGGCGAGGTCGAGGAGGAGGTCACCGCCGTCGACCTGCGCGACGCCGACGACGAGGCGCCGATCATCAAGCTCGTCCACGCGATCATCGCCGAGGCGATCGACCTCGGCGCGAGCGACATCCACGTCGCCCCCGAGGGTGACGGGATGCAGATCTACTACCGCATCGACGGCGTCCTGTCGCGCTCGGGCACCGTGCCGAAGCCCATGATCCGGGGCGTCGTCTCACGCATCAAGATCATGTCGAACCTCGACATCTCCGAGAAGCGGATCCCGCAGGACGGCCGCCTCGGCATGACGGTCTCCGGCCGGCCGGTGGACGTCCGCGTCGTGACCCTTCCGCTGGTCACCGGCGAGTCGGTCGTCATGCGCATCCTCGACCACGGGGGCGGCGTGATCGAGCTCGACGGGCTCGGCATGCGCGACGCGGAGCTCGGGAAGCTGCGCCACGCGATCGCCCAGCCGTACGGCGCGATCCTCGTCACCGGCCCGACGGGCTCCGGCAAGACGACGACGCTCTACGGCGCGCTCACCGAGCTCAACCGGGGCGACCGCTCGATCCTCACGATCGAGGACCCGGTCGAGTACCGCGTGGAGGGAATCAAGCAGCTGCAGGTCAATCCGAAGGCGGGCATGCACTTCGCGAGCGGCATGCGCTCGATGATGCGCGCCGACCCCGACGTGATCATGGTCGGCGAGATCCGCGATCGCGAGACCGCCCAGATCGCCGTCGAGGCCGCGCTCACCGGCCACCTCGTGCTCTCCACGCTGCACACCCGGGACGCGCCGACGGCGCTCGTCCGGCTCGACGACATGGGGATCGAGCCGTTCCTCGTCGCGTCGGCGATCGACTGCGTGGTCGCCCAGCGCCTGGCGCGCACGCTCTGCACGCAGTGCAAGGAGGAGACCGTGCTCGACGCGGACGTGCTCGCCGCGTCCGGGTACGCGGCCACCGACGACATCCCCGCCTTCAAGGCCGTCGGCTGCGGCCGCTGCGGCGGCACCGGCTACAAGGGCCGCATCGGCCTCTACGAGGTGATGGTCGTCAACGAGGAGATCCGCTCGCTGGTCATGCGCGAGGGCTCCGGCGACGCGATCGCCGCGGCGGCCGTCGGCGCCGGGATGCAGACGCTCCGCGACGACGGTCTGGCGAAGGTGCGCGCCGGCGTCACGTCGCTGGCGGAAGTCGCACGCGTCGCAGGATCCTAGAAGGCCTTTCAGGGATCCGGGCGGCTCATCCTGAAACCCCTTCCTGGGCACGGCCCCCTGGCAGGACGGCCCGTGCCGCAGGCACGGGCCGATACGTTCTCGGGCCGCTACGTTCCCCCGAGTGTCACTCCTCTCCGCCTACCGGGCGACCGGCGCCGATCTGCCGTGGGGCGATCTGCGCCCCGCGCATCCCGGCGTGCGGATGGAGGGCTACTTCTGGCGCTTCACCGACCCGGCCGGCGGACGCGTGCTGATCGCCCTGTGCGGCGTCAACCGTGCGCGGGACGGCTTCTGGTCGACGCTCGGCGTGGCGTCCCACCCGACGGGCTTCCTGCGGACGGTCGCGCACCCCGAGGGCTGGGCGGACCCCGTCGCGCTCGGCGCGCGGGCGGGTGACGCGTTCGACGGGCGCGCCGACCGGCTGTCGGTCGACCTCGGCGCGGACGCGCGCATCGACGTGCGGATCGCCGATCCGGTTCCGTGGTCGCGGCGCTCGCTCGGCGGATCGAGCGTCTTCCAGGCCGTGCCGGCGCTGAACCAGTACTGGCATCCGTGGCTGCTGGGTGGGCGCGCGCACGGCACCGCGACCGTCGGCGGCGAGCGCTGGGACCTCGACGGCTGGCAGGTGTACGCGGAGAAGAACTGGGGTGCGGGCGGGTTCCCGGAGGCCTGGTGGTGGGGTCAGGCGCAGGGGTTCGAGGACCCGGGCGCCTGCGTCGCGTTCGCGGGCGGCAGGATCCACTCCGGTCCGCTGCGCACCGAGGTGACGGCCGTCGTCGTGCGGCTGCCGGGCGGGCGGCTGCTGCGCCTGGGCGACCCGGTCGTCTCGCCGACGCGCGCGGCCGTGACGGACGAGACGTGGTCGCTGCGCGCGCGGGGTGCGCGGTGGACGGTCACGATCGAGGGCGCCTCGCCGCTGGGCAGCGCCCACGTGCTCCCGGTGCCGCTGCCGCTGGAGCGGCGCAACGTCCCTGGGGCGATCGAGCATCTCGGCGGCCGCATGGACGTCGTCGTCGCCGAGCGCGGCCGCGAGGTGTGGCGCGGCACGTCGCGGCTTGCGGCCCTGGAGCACGGCGGGATCGAGCGGGCCGTCGCCGAGGCGCGTCGCCGCGGCGTCGCCGCCGGCGCCGGTGAGGCCGCACCGGCCCGAAGCGCGGACGTTCCTGGACATCCGTCCTAGGGTCCCCGCCGAACGGCGGTGATCGCGCGCCGAGCGGCCCGTTCGGCGCGCTCCGGGCACCGTACGGCTCAAGCGCTCCGAAATCCTGGACGACATGTCGGACATGGCCGATGCGTTCGTCACGCCGGTGTCCGGCACGCTCGCCGACGACCGCTTCCGCGGTCTCGTCGAGGATCTCCCCGCGATCAGCTACATCGCCGACTTCACCGGCGCGTTCACGCTGCGGTACGTCAGCCCGCAGATCGAGGCCGTTCTCGGCTTCTCGCCCGAACAGTGGCTGATGGACGACGAGGCGTGGGTGCTCGCGCTGCATCCCGAGGATCGCGAGCGCATCGTCGCGGAGGCCGAGGCGTGCATCGCCGCCGAGCGGCCGTTCGACTTCGAGTACCGGATGATCGCGGCGGACGGCCGCGTGCTGTGGATCTGGGAGAAGACCGCGATCCAGCGCGACGCTGACGGCCGCCCGCGCGCCGTGAACGGCGTCATGCTCGACGTCACCGAGCTGCGGCGCACCCAGGAGGCGCTCCTGCACGAGGCCGAGCGGCGCGCCCGTGAGCGTGAGCACTTCGAGGCCGCGCTCCGGCGCCAGGCGGCGGAGCAGCGCCATCACGCGTTCCACGACGAGCTGACGGGGCTGCCGAATCGCCGCAGCCTGTACGAGCGCCTGCGCCAGAAGATGGAGACGACGTCGCCGGCCGACGGCTTCGCGCTGCTGCTCGTCGATCTCGACCGCTTCAAGGAGGTCAACGACGTCCTCGGGCACCAGAGCGGCGACGACCTGCTGGGGCAGGTGGCCGAGCGGTTCGGCCGCGAGGTCCGCGAGGAGGATCTGCTCGCGCGGCTCGGCGGTGACGAGTTCGCCGTGCTCGTCAGCGGGCGCAACGGCGCGGAGGCCGGCCTGGAGATCGCCCGCCGCCTCTCGGACGCGCTGGACCGCGAGTTCCTGCTGAGCGGGGTCCCCGTCCACGTCGAGGCCTCGATCGGGATCGCCCGCTTCCCACATGACGGCCGCGACGCGACGACGCTGCTGCGCTGCGCGGACTCGGCCATGTACGCCGCGAAGGACCTGAGCACCGAGCTGGAGCTGTTCGACGGCGACCGCGACCACCACAGCCCGACGCGCCTGAAGCGCCTGGGCGAGCTGCGGCAGGCCCTGACGCGGGGCGAGCTCGTCCTCCACTACCAGCCGAAGCTCCGGCTCGGGACCGGCGACGTCGTCGGCGTGGAGGCGCTCGTGCGCTGGCTGCACCCCGATCAGGGACTGCTCCCGCCCGGGGAGTTCGTGCCGCTCGCCGAGCAGACCGGGCTGATCAAGCCGCTCACGAGCTTCGTGCTGCGCGAGGCGCTGGAGCAGCTCGCCGCGTGGCGAAGCGAGGGCCACGACCTCACGATGGCGGTGAACGTCTCCGAGCGAAGCCTGCTCGATCCCGCATTCCCCGCCGAGGTCGCCCACGTGCTGCGCGGCACCGGCACGACGTCGGATCGCCTCGAGCTCGAGATCACCGAGGGCACGATCATGGCCGACCCCGAGCGCGCCGCCGGCGTGCTGAAGCGGCTCGACGCGCTCGGCGTGTCGCTGTCGCTCGACGACTTCGGGACGGGCTACTCGTCGCTCAGCAGGCTGCGTGAGCTGCCGATCGACGAGATCAAGATCGACCGGTCGTTCGCCGCCCGGATCGAGGCGGACGAGCGCGACGTCGCGATCATGCGCTCGACGATCGAGCTGGGCCACAACCTCGGCTGCTCGGTCGTCGCCGAGGGCCTGGAGACCGCGGAGGCGCTGGACTGCGTCGCCGCGCTCGGCTGCGACACCGGCCAGGGCTTCCACATCGCCCGTCCGCTCGACGCAGCGTCGCTCACGGCGTGGCTGACGGCGCGCGACGCCGCCTGAGCGCAACGCGCGGGACGCGCGGGCGCGGTTGCCCGCGCGTGACGGATGCGTGTCGCTCTGCGAGACACATCCGCCACGCCGGGCGTGTGGGCGGCGCGCGTGGCGGCCGCCCGGGAGACTGATCACGCCGCCTTCGGCGGCGTGTCCTGCCAGGGGGCCGTGCCTAGCGCCCGCGGCGGCCCGACGGGCGGGCAGAGGCGACGGTCTTGGCGCTGCCGCCCCCGCGCTTGGCGCCGCTGGACGCCGAGCCCGTGGGGCGCCCGGAGCCGCCGTTGCGCGATGCGCCGCCCTTGGGGCCGCCGGAGCCGCCCGCACGGCCGGAGCCGCGGCCACGCGGGCCCTGCTGCTGCTGGCGGTTCCCGCCGCCGCCGTTCTGCCGGCGACCGGATGAGGAGGCGCCGGCGCTGACCGTGTGGCCGGAGGCGGCGAACTCGCTCTCGAGCTCCAGGTCGCGGGCGATCTTCGACATGTCCCCGGCGTGCTCGCTGCCGACGAAGGTGATGCCCACGCCGGTGCTGCCGGCGCGGCCCGTGCGGCCGATGCGGTGGACGTAGCCCTCGCGATCCTCCGGCGGGTCGAAGTTGATGACGTGCGAGATGCCGTCGACGTGGATGCCGCGCGCTGCGACGTCCGTCGCGACGAGCGTGTCGACGCGGCCGGACTCGAACTGCGCGAGCGCCTTCTCGCGCTGGCGCTGGCTCTTGTCGCCGTGCATCGCGAGCGCCGCGTGGCCCTCGTTGCCCAGGCGCTTGACGAGGCGGTCGGCCCCGCGCTTGGTGCGCACGAAGACGAGCGCCAGCTCGTGCTCGGCGCTGCGCAGCTGGCGCAGCAGCGTGTCGATGCGGTCGCCGCCCTCGACGCGGAGGAAGCGGTGCTCGATGTCGGCGGTCTTCTGGACCGGCGGCACGTGCTCGTGCGTGACGGCGCCGCTGGTGTACTCGCGTGCGATCTCGCCGGCCTCGCCGTCGAGGGTGGCGGAGAAGAAGAGGGTCTGGCGGTCGGCGGGGCACTGGGCGACGATGCGGTCGACCGGCGGGCGGAAGCCCATGTCGAGCATGCGGTCGGCCTCGTCGAGGACGAGGATCTTGACGTGGCCCAGCGACAGGTCGCCGCGGCGGATGAGGTCCTCGAGGCGGCCGGGGGTCGCGACGACGATGTGGGCGGTGCGCGCCTCGCGCGCCTGCTTCTCGATGCCCACGCCGCCGTAGACGGCGCGCACCTTCAGGGCGCGTGCGTGGGCGATCGGGTAGCTGGCCTCGACGATCTGCGTGGCGAGCTCACGGGTGGGGGCGAGGATCAGCGCCGCGGGGCGCCGGTCGGTCGCCTCGATGCGATCGACGATCGGCACCATGAACGCGAGCGTCTTGCCCGATCCGGTCGGGGACTTGGCCAGCACGTCGCGGCCGGCGAGGACGTCGCCGATCACCTTCTGCTGGATGGCGAACGGGGCGGTGAAGCCGCGCTCGGTCAGGGATGCGCACACGGCGCTGGACACGCCGAGGTCGGCGAAGGACTGCTGAGACATGGGGAAACTCCTGAGGGCGGCGTCCTGCCGCGCTGATTCGGGGAGACTGCCGACCCGAACCGCATCTCAGAGCGGGACCCAAGCGAGCTGTCTCGCGAGCGACCGAATTGTCGCTGCGCGGCAACCAGGGTAGCGGTCGTGCGACCGGCTCCCGCAGGAACCGGTTCAGCACCGGGGGCGAAACCCCCGGGGGCGACGTGCTGCGGCCCCCGGGAATCGCCTCCAGGCAGGTCAGCCCTTGACGGCTGCCTTCAGCTTCGCGCCGGCGCTGAACTTCGGCGCCTTGCTGGCTGCGATCTGGATCTTCTGGCCGGTGGCCGGGTTGACACCCTGGCGGGCGCCGCGATGGGCCACGGAGAACTTCCCGAACCCCGTGATGGCGACTTCGCCGCCACCGGACAGCTCCTTCTCGATGCTTTCCAGGACTGCGTCGAGAGCGTCGGAAGCGGCGCTCTGCGACATCCCGGTCTTTTCGGCGACGGTGCGCGCGAGATCTGCCTTGTTCACAGGCGAAACCCTCCTCGTGGGATCAGGGAAAGCGCGAGCGTATGGGGTCTCTCGGTCGGAAAGCCCGATGAAATCGGGAAAAGTCCCGAAATTGCGCCCCCGACGGTGGTCGGATTCGCGCTCGCGGAGTCCTGACCGGGGTCACGCGAGCGCGCGCAGCTCCTCCGCGAAGGCCGCCACGATCGTCTCCGGGTCCGGCACGAGGCCGGCGTCGGTCATCACGCCGACACTCACGCCGCCCGCATAGCTGAAGATCGAGACGCTCATCGCCATGTCGCCCGACACGGGCGCCCACACGAGCACGCCGCGCACCGGCGAGCCCGCGAGGAACACGGTCTCGCGCGGGCCCGGGACGTTCGTCAGCACCGTCGAGCCGACGCCGCTGAAGACGCCCACGAGCGCCGCCTCGACCTGCGCGGGCGTGACGCCGATCGCGTTCAGGACGGCGTACGAGATCGGCCCTTCGGGCGAGGTCTTGATCCGGCCCATGGCCCGCATCACCGCGCGCAGGCGCTCCGCGCCGTCCGGCGTCCCCACCGGCAACGGGAGCGTCACGAGCCCGAACCGGTTGCCGAGCTCCCGCGGGAGCGGCTCGTCGAGCGGGCGCAGGTTGAACGGCACGATCGCGTGGATCTCGTCGACGAGGCTGTCGCGGCCGATCAGGTACTCGCGCAGCGCGCCCGTCATCGCCGTGACGAGCACGTCGTTGATCGTCGCGCCGTGCGCGTGGGCGAGGTCGCGGACGGCCTCGAGCGGGATCGGGTCGGCCCAGGCGACGCGCTCCGCGATCCCGGCGTGGCCGCGCAGCACGGTGTCGGTGTCCGGCCGGGCGCGCAGCACCTTGGCGAGCGTGCGTGCGTCGTCGCCCGCCGTCCGCGCGACCTCGACGACATGCCGCGGGTGCGCGGCGACCTCCAGGCCCTCGTGCAGCACCGCGCTCGCGACGTCGCGTCCGAGCGACAGGGCCGCGGCGGCCGGGCGCAGCAGGTCGAGCGGCCCATGCCGGCGCTCAGGCGCGATGAGCGTGGCGGGGTCGTCGCCCGTGGGTCGCTCGTCGGTCAGCGAGAACAGCACGCGGGCGAGGGCGATGCCGTCGGCGATTGCATGGTGCATCCGGGCGAGGACCGCGCAGCCTGCGCCGTATCCGTCGATCAGGTGGAACTCCCACAGCGCGCGCGAGCGGTCCAGCGGGACGACCATGCGGTCGGCGATGAACGTCTCGAGCGCCCGGCGATCACCCGGCGCGGGCAGCGCGACCCGGTGCAGGTGCAGCCCCAGGTCGAACGCGGGATCGTCCTCCCACTGCGGTGTTCCGACGCCGAGCCGCGGCTCGCTCACGCGCTGGCGGAAACGCGGGAACGGCGCCACGAGACGCTCCTCGACGACGCCGGCGAAGCGCTCCCAGTCGACCTGCTCGTCGAACCAGAAGACCCCGTTGATCACCATCAGGTTCTCGGGGCGGTCCATGTGCAGCCAGGCGGCGTCCGCACTCCCCATCGCGTGTCGAGCCGTGGCCATGACGGCACGCTACGCCCGCCGCGCCGGGGCGCGCATCGGTGGTTGCCCGCGATCCCGCGGGGCCGGGGCGCTACTCCTGCGGCGGGATCACGACCACCGGGCACGGCGCCCGGTGCAGCAGCTCGTGCGACGTGCTGCCGAGCGCGCCGCGCAGCGGGCTGAACCCGCGTGAGCCGACGACGATCTCGTCCGCTCCGCGCGTCTGGGCGACCGCCGCGATCGCCTCGCCCGCGTGGCCGCCGATGAGCTCGGTCTCGACCGTGACGCCCGGGAACTCGGGCAGCGCCGCGAGCACCGTCCGGCCGTGCTCCTTGTGGTCGGCGACCGCGTGCTGGTACGTCGTGCCGCCGAGCATGTCCGGTGGCAGGTCGAACGCGTAGACCACGAACAGCGAGCCGCCGTCGCCCGCGCGCTCGGCGCCCCAGGCGAGCGCGGCTCGAGAGGTCGGCGATCCATCGAAGCCGACCACGACGGTGCGCGCACGATCACTCATGCGCGCACCATATCCGCGATCTAGACCGTGCTGACGTTGACGGCCTTGGGGCCCTTGTCGCCGGCCTGGGACTCGAAGGTGACCTTCGCGCCCTCGGCGAGCGTCTTGAAGCCCTCGCCGTTGATCTCGCTGTGATGGACGAACAGATCCTTGCCGCCGTCGTCCGGCGTGATGAAGCCGAAGCCCTTCTCGTCGCTGAACCACTTGACGGTTCCACTAGCCATGCTGGTGCTTCCTCCTGCGTCACGAGTGCTGCGTACGCGGAGGTGCATGAAGCGACGACTGCGGGCGCTGACTCTGCTTTACCGGGCTTCTGCCCGGCGTCGAGCACGGAACGGTAGCGTCGAAACGGATGCCGCGCCAACACCCTTCAAGAGATCGCAGAGGTTCGCGCCGGGCGCCCAAGACCGGCAATCCCGTCGAGAACGTCGAGCGGCGGCTGGCCGCCGAGGCGCGCCACCGCGAGAACTGCGCCCGCAAGGACCGCTTCGAGACCGAGGCCGAGGCGCGGTCGTTCGCGATCATGCACAACCCGGGTCGCGGCCCGCGGGCCAAGCCCTACCTCTGCGACGTGTGCGCCGGCTGGCACCTCACGTCGCGCCCCGGCTGAGCGCGGCGCGGGCGGCCAGCCAGTCGCCGAGCTCGGCGGGCGGGAGCGGACGACTGAGCCCGTAGCCCTGCGCGACGTCGCAGCGCAGATCGGCGAGGCTCGTGAGGACCTCGTCGGTCTCGACGCCCTCGGCGACGACGCTGAGGCCCAGGTGCCGACCCAGATCGATGGTGGCGCGGACGATCGCGGCGTCGCTCTCGTCGGTCGTCATCCCCATCACGAACGACCGGTCGATCTTCAGCTCGTCGAGCGGCAGGCGCTTGAGATACGACAGCGACGACTGCCCCTGCCCGAAGTCGTCGAGCGAGAGG
>DAIPYF010000034.1:0-16348 GCA_036782855.1 Solirubrobacteraceae bacterium | reverse complement strand
GGGCCCGGGACGCGGGGATCTCGGTCGTCGGGGCCGACGCGGTCGTCCTGCGCTACGTGCGGCGGCCCGGCTCGCTCACGCCGGACACCGGCGCGGGGCTGCTGCGCGGCCTGCGCGCGACGATCGATCGCCGGCGGGCGCAGGCATGAGCGCGGCCGCGGACGTGTCGGTGGTGCTCGCCGTGCGCGACGGTGCCGACCGCCTCGCCGAGGCGCTCGCGAGCATCCGCGCCCAGACCGTGCGCCCGGCCGAGGTCCTCCTCGTCGACGGCGGCTCGACCGACGGCACGCGCGGGATCGCCGCCGCTCACCCCGAAGTCGAGGTGCTCGAGCAGGTCGGGCCGACCCTCGCCGACGCCTACAACACCGGCGTCGCGGCCTGCCGGGCCCGCCACGTGGCGTTCCTCTCCCACGACGACGTGTGGCTGCCGCACAAGCTCGAGCTGCAGCTCGAGCGCCTGGCGGCGGCGCCCCCGGCCGACTGCGCCGTCGGCCTCGCGCGGTTCGTCGTGGAGCCGGGCGACGAGGCGCCGCCGGGCTTCCGTCCCGAGCTGCTCGACGGGCCCCGGCCCGCGCGGATCATGGAGACGCTGCTCGCCCCGCTCGCGGTGATGCGCCGCGTCGGCCCGTTCCGCGCGGACGTCTCACCGGCCGACGACGTCGACTGGTTCGCCCGTGCCCAGGACATTGGTGTGGTCGTCGCCGTGGTCCCCGAGGTCATCCTGCGCAAGCGGGTCCACGCGCGCTCGACGGCACACACCTCGCCGGACACGCACGCCGGCCTGCTCCGCACGCTGCGCGCGAGCGTCGAGCGCAAGCGCGAGGCGGCGGGCTGATGCGCATCTCGGTCGTCGTCCCCGTCCGCGACGGCGAGCGGCACCTCGGCGCCGCGCTCGACAGCCTGCTCACGCAGGAGCGCCCGCCCGACGAGCTGCTCGTCGTCGACGACGGGTCCACCGACGGGTCCGCCGCGCTCGCCCGCGCCGTGCCGGGCGTGCGCGTGCTGGAGCTGGAGGGCGGCGGCCCGGCCGCCGCGCGCAACGCGGGCGTCGCCGCCGCGACCGGCGAGGCCATCGCGTTCCTCGACGCCGACGACCTCGCCGACCCGCGCCGCCTGCGGCTGCAGGAGGCGGTCCTCGTGAGCGACCCGGGCGCGGACGGCGTCGCGGCCGGGATGGAGAACTTCGTCAGCCCCGACTGCCCGCCCCAGGTCGCCGCGCGACTGGACTTCCCCCGCGGGCCGCTACCAGGCTGGCACGCCGGGACGCTGCTCCTGCGCCGCGACGCGCTCGACCGCGTGGGGCCGTTCGACGAGGTCCTCCGCGGCGGCGAGGTCATCGACTGGCTGCACCGCGCGCGGGCCGCGGGCCTGCGCCTGGAGCTGCTCGGCGACGTGCTCCTGCGGCGCCGCGTCCACGGGGCGAACCTGACGATCGTCCAGCGCGCGACCCTGGCCGGCGGCTACCTGGACACCGCGCGCGCGGCGATCGCCCGGCGGCGGGCGACGGAGGACGCGGCGTGACCCCGCTCGCGCAGCGCCTGAGCCCCGAGCAGGCGCTGCTCCTGACGGCCGCCCTGGGCGCCGAGCCGCAGGCCGGCGACGCGTACCGGCGGTGGTGTCAGCGCCAGGACCTGCAGGAGCTCGACGCCGCCTCGCACCGCATCCTCCCGCTGCTCGCCGAACGGCTCGGCGGCGTCCGCGACGACCCGGTCGCCGACCGCGTCAGGCGGGTCGTGCGGTTCACGTGGCTGCGCTCGCAGCTGCTGCTGACGCGCGCGACGCCGGTGCTCGCCGCGCTCGCGGACGCCGGCATCCCGGCGATGCTCGCCAAGGGCGTCGCGGTGCTCGAGCACACCGGCTGGGAGGTGCAGCTGCGGCCGATGGACGACGTGGACATCGTCGTCCCGCGCGAGCGCGCGATCGCCGCGGTCGGCGTGCTGCGCGCCTGCGGCTTCGAGGCGCCCGGCATCCCGGCCGACCCGCGGGAGACCAGCGTCTACGACGAGACGCACGCGCTCGGGTTCCAGGACGGGGCGGGGGCCATCCTCGACCTCCACTGGCACGTCCTCCACGGCTCGCTGCACCGCGACGCCGACCACGGCTTCTGGGAGGCCTCGGGCGCGGCGGCCCTGCGCGAGGTCCCCGTGCGCGTGCTCTCGCGCGAGGACACGCTGCTGCAGGTCGTCAGCCACGGCCAGGAGTTCACCGTCTTCCACCCGGTGCGCTGGATCGCGGACGCGGTGCTGCTGCTGCGCGCCGCGCCGGAGGCCTTCGACTGGGACCGCGTGACGCGCGAGGCGCAGCGCCACCGCATCCGCCGCCAGGTCGGCGAGGCCGTGCACGTGCTCGCCGCGGTCAGCCCCGGGCTCGTGCCTTCCGCGGCGCTGCGGGAGCTCGGCCGGCCCTCGCGGGCGCAGACCGCCGCGCGGCGCTCCCGCGGGCTGCTGGAGGCGCGCGGGAACGGCCCGATCGCCCCCTCGCGGCTGGAGGCCGCGCTGGACGACGCGCGCGAATGGACCCGGCGGACGGTCGCGCCCGGTCGCCCCGTCACGCCGCGGCACGGGGCCGGGTTCCTGCGCGAGCGCTGGGCGCTGGAGCGCGGTCGCGACGTGCCCCGGCACGCGCTGTGGGTGCTCGGGGGTCGCCGCCCGGGTGCGACCCGCCTGGCGCCGGGCGCGGCGCAGCCCGCCGGCGAGCCGGTGCAGCTGCCGGAGAACGTCGGCTTCCGGGTCGGGGACGCGGGCGTCCCGATGCTGCGCGGCGGCTGGTGGGCGCCGGACGACCACGGCACGTGGAGCCGCGGCGCCGAGGCGGCGCTCGCGATGCCGCTGGCGGGGCCGCAGGACGGGCCGCTGCTCCTGCGCGTCGACGCCGTGCCCTACCTGACGCAGACGCGCCCGCATCTGGAGGTCGACGTGCACGCGGGCGGCGCGCTCGTCGCCCGCTGGGGCTACAGCGCGGTCGGCGTCGTCGAGGAGCGCCGGTACGTCCGGCTGCCCGCGGCGGTGGGGCGCAGCGTCGTCGACCTGCGCCTGGTGTTCCGCCGCCCGCTGTCACCGCAGACCGCGCGCCAGGACGCCGACCCGCGGCCGCTCGGCATCGCGCTGCGCTGCATCCGGGTGGAGCCCCTGGTCGAGTGGTGAGCGAGGCTCAGGTGCGCCCGCGCAGGACGCGGTCCGGCACGTCGGCGAGCAGGTCCACCACGCGCGGGTTGCGCCCCGGCTCCAGCAGGACGGCGCCGCCGGGGCGGTAGGGCCGCTCGGCGCTGGGCCGCGCCGCGGCGCCGGCGAGCGCGCTGTCGAAGACCCAGCTGCCGCTGTTGACGAGGTGCGGGCCGTCGGTCCCCCGAGGCCGCCACAGCTCCGCGGGATCGGACGGCAGCGGCCCGCGGCGGTGGATGTGCCCGAAGACCACCCAGCGCGCGCGCAGCCGCAGCCGGTGCGCGACCTCGTCCATCGCGGGGATCGCCGCGCGGCGGTGGACGCCCTGCTCGAACGCCAGCGCCGCGATCGACGCCGCCTCGCGCATGCCGGGGATCGTCGCCAGCGCGGGGAGCCCCGCCAGCAGTGTCCGGCGCGCCTGCCCGACCGCCGCCTCGACGGACTCGCCCATGCCGTCGGGGAGGATCGCGGCGAGCGCGTCGGAGACCGCGCCGGCATCCGATCCGGGGACGCGCTCGAAGTCGTCGACGGCGGAGCGCGGCGCGCCCTCGAGCGCCCGTACGCGCCCGCGCAGCGCGGCCGGCAGCAGCCGGTCGAGGTAGTGGCCGTGCATCGCGTAGACGTCGTCGGCCAGCCACACGCCCGGGTAGCGGACCTCGACCCGCGCGGGCCGCAGCCACGAGCACAGGTCCCCGAGCAGCTCGCTCGCGCCCTGGGGCACCTGCGTGGCGGGGCGCAGCGGCCGGCCGGCCGCGATCCGGTGCGCGAGCCAGGAGCGGATGAGGGTGTGGTCGTGGTTGCCGGGGACCACCACGACGTGCGCCCCGGCGGGCAGCGCGGCGCCGAGCGCGCGCAGGATCGGCTCGGCGACCGCGGCGGCCTCCTGCGGCCGGCCCTCGAGCAGCTCGAGCGTGTCGCCGAGCAGGATCAGGCGGTCGGTGCGCTCGACCGCCGCGGTCAGCGCGTCGAGCGCGATCCCGCGGCGCAGCACGTCGCGCTGGACGACCGAGCCCAGGTGCAGATCGGAGATGACGAGGGTGCGCACGCGATGCGTCACCATAGGGGCATGGACTCGCTCAGGGGCAAGCTCCTCATCGCGTCACCGGCCATCGTCGACCCGCACTTCCGCCAGACCGTCGTGCTGCTCGCCGAGCACACCGAGGACGGGGCGATGGGCGTGGTGCTCAACCGCGAGGCGGACGTGACCGTCGGCGAGGCCGTCCCCGGGCTCGCCTACCTGGCCGGCGGCGACGACGCCATCGTGCACGTCGGCGGTCCGGTGTCCGCGAACGCGGTGACGGTCCTCGCGCAGTTCACGGATCCGCGCCGCGCCGCGCTGCTGATCGACGAGGACGTGGGGTTCGTGCCCGCCGAGGCCGCCGACGGCGACGACCTCTCGGAGGCCGTCGTGCGCTCCCGCGTGTTCGCCGGGCACGCGGGGTGGGGCGCCGGCCAGCTCGAGGCCGAGATGGAGGAGGAGTCATGGATCGTCGAGGACCTCCGCCGCGAGGACCTCTTCACCGAGCAGCCCGACGCGCTGTGGGCGACGGTCCTGCGGCGCAAGGGCGGCACGTACGCGCTGATCGCGACGATGCCCGCGGACCCGTCACTCAACTAGGCCACCCCGGCAGGGCCGGTCGGCGACGCCGACCGGGCGTCAGTCGTACACCGCCTGGAGCGTCGGCCAGACCGCGGCGTCGTGCCCGGGGATGATCACCGTCTCGGGGTGCAGGTCGCCGTAGCGGCGGAGCGCGTCGAGCGAGGCGATGAAGTCGCGCCGGTCCCACATCACCGAGGTCGGCACGGGACGGGCGACCATGCTGCGCAGGTCCGCGGCGTCGCCCGTGAGCAGCACCTCGCCGCCGCTCCCGAGCCGCACGAGCACCGACAGGTGCCCGGGCGCGTGGCCGGGGGTGGAGCAGAGGACGAGGCTGCCGTCGCCGAACAGGTCGATCGTCGCGGCGAACGGCCCGAGCGGGCGCGCGCGCGGCCCGTCGAAGTCCAGCACTTCGCGGCGGCGGATCGTGCGGATCACGCCGGGGACGTAGCCGCCCTTGCGGATCGAGAACCCGCCGACGTCCCCGATCGCCCATTCGCGGCGGTCCGCGGCGAAGGTCGCGTGGCCCGTGAAGCGCTCGGCGCCGCTGGCATGGTCGGAGTGCAGGTGGGTCATGACGACGAGCCCGATGTCGGCGGCGCGCACCCCGGCGCGCTCGAGCAGCACGTCGAGGTCGTAGACCCGGTGAGGGAAGATCCGCGCCGTTCCGGGGCCCAGGGTCCGGTCCGGGCGGGCCTGTGCGTCGGCGGCGTAGCCGGTGTCCACGAGGATGTGGCCGCGGGTCGGGTGCTCGAGCAGGAAGACCGGCACGGGAGCGGTGTGCAGGTCGTGCCCGCGGATCTGGTCGAGCATGCCGCGCAGCGGGCCCAGGCGGCCCGGGGGGCAGGCGGGGAACGAGGACGACAGCCGGATCTCCCCGGCGAGCAGCGGGCGCACGCGCATCGTGGGCGGCACGCTACCGGTGCGGCGCGCCCGGCGGTCAGGCGCAGCTGGGGCGCAGCGACGCCGTGACGGCGCGGAACGTCGGAGCCCAGCGCAGCAGCTCGCTGGGCTTCGTGGCGCCGTAGATCGCGATGCTCGTGCGGCACGGGTTGAGGTACCACGTCGCGCGCGCCTGCCCGTCGATGCCGTAGACCCAGCGCCATGCGTCGTCGCCGTTGAGCTCGATCGCCCCGAACGCGACCTCGCTGTACGTGGGGTCGGCGGCGAGGCTCGCGCGGGCGGTCTCCGCGATGTGCTGCGGCGAGGCGTCCGAGTCGCGCCGGTAGGCGATGGCGAGGAGCGCCCGGTCCGGCGCGGGGGCGCGCCAGCGGCTCTCGGCGAAGTCGCCCCGGTCGGCATCGTCGATGAGGCGCGTCCAGCCCTTCGGCACCTGCGCCTCGTACGCGGCGGTGGCGTACGGCTCGAGCGCGACCGTGGCGGGCCTGCGCGGGACGGCCGGGCGCGAGCGCGAGGACGACGACGAGGTCGACTCGAGCGCGCGGTCGGCCGCGACGCCGATGCCGATGCCGGCCACGAGCGCGGGCGCGGCGAGCGCGGCGGTGCGCCCCCTGCGCGGCCGGCGGACCGGCGCGGCCGGCGGGCGGGGAGGGGCCGGCGCGGCCGGCTCGCGCTCGGGCATGACGCGCGTGCGGTCGGCGGCGATCGCGGTCGCCGCCGCGTCGGCGCGCGATGTCCCGACGCTCCACAGCGCGTCGGACGCACGCTCGGCGGCGGGCGGGGGCGGCGCGCTCGGCGCGTGCCCGTCCAGCGCCGCGCGGGCGTCGCGTGCGAGCGCGCCCGCGCTCGGGTAGCGCCGTGCCGGGTCCTTCGCCAGGGCGCGCGCGACCACCGCGTCGAACCCCTCCGCGACGCCCGCCGTCGCCGAGGCCCGCGGCGGGTCGTCGTGCAGGTGCGCGGTGATCGTCGCGGCGTCGCTCTCGCGGTCGAACGGCACGAGCCCGGTGAGCATGCGGTGCAGGACGCAGCCGAGCGCGTACACGTCCGCGCGCCCGTCGACCGCGTCGTCGCGCAGCGCCTCCGGCGCGACGAACGCGAGCGTGCCGAGCCAGGCGCCGCTGCGCGTCTCGCCCGCCGTGTCGAGGTGCTTGACGAGCCCGAAGTCGGTGAGCGCCGCCTGCTCCTCCGCGCCGTCCCCGCTCAGGAGGATGTTCGACGGCGTGACGTCGCGGTGGATGAGGCCCGCCGCGTGCGCCGCGTCGAGCGCCGCGCCGACCTGCTCGGTGATGGCGACCGCGCGCGCCGGCTCAAGCCGGACGCCGCCGCGCAGGACCGTCCGCAGGTCCGTGCCGTCGACGTAGCGCATGACGAGGTACAGGACCTCGTCCTGCTCGCCGGTGTCGTACACGTCGACGATGTTCGGGTGGTGCACCGAGGCCGCGACGCGTGCCTCGCGCGTGAAGCGCTCGCGGAACTCCGGGTCGTGCGCGAGCTGCGGCGAGATGACCTTGACCGCCACGCGGCGCCCGAGCGCCAGCTGCGTCGCCTCGTAGACCACGCCCATGCCGCCATGCGCGGCCAGCCGTTCCAGACGGCAGCCACCGAGCGTGTCGCCGACTCCGGGCACCCGCCAGAAGATAGGGCGGTCAGGCGGAGGGGAACGCCGACTGCAGCCGGGCGGCGAGGCGCAGCACCCGCTCGTGGCCGAGCGGCCCGGGCCGCGAGGCGACGAACGCGACCGTCTGCGGTCCGTCGATCAGCACGTCGTGCAGGCGCAGCTCCGTGAAGGCGCTGAGCGACAGCCCCTCGGGGACGCAGAGCGCGCCGCGGACCGGCGGGAGCGCGTGCGCGGTGCCGTGGCCGGACAGTGCGCGGCTCACCGCGAGGACCTGACGCTCGACCGCACGGACCGCTCCCGTGTGGTCCCGCCCTCCGGCCAGCAGCCGGTCGCCGGCCGGCTCGGCGAACCCGCCGGGCATCCGCGCCAGGCGCGGTGCGTGGTTCAGCAGCACCGTGTCCACGACCGTCACGCCCGCCGGGCCGACGAGCAGCACGTCGATGCAGCCGCGCCCCTGCGGCATCAGCCGCGCCTCGAGGGCGATCGCCCCGGCCGCGCCCGCCAGCTCCGCGACGCGCTCGGCGAGCAGCGTGCGGCTGCCCGGGCGCGTGCGCCAGCGGCGGGCACCCTGCGGGACGGCGCTTGCCGGACGGCTCATGGCGCGCGCATCGGACCGTCGCGGGCTCGGCTTGAACATCGCAGAAAAGCGACCATGCACCCACGGACGTGTGAGAGGGTCGCATCACGCGATCCGCCCACGAGAGGAGCCCCCATGCCCGACGTCGATCAGCACGCCCCCGGAACGCCCTCCTGGCTGGACGTGAGCGCTCCGGACATCGACGCGGCGGCGGCCTTCTACGGGGCCCTGTTCGGCTGGGACAGCGAGGAGACCGGCACCGTCGAGGAGACCGGCGGATACCGCATGTTCACGCTGCGCGGACGCCACGTCGCGGGGCTCGGCCCGACCCGCGAGGGCGGCCCGCCGCCGCTGTGGACGACCTACATCACGGTCGCGGACGCCGAGGCCGCCTGCGCGGCCGCGACGACGGCGGGCGGGACGGTCTTCATGGAGCCGTTCGATGTCATGGGCGCCGGCCGCATGGCGGTCCTCGCCGACCCGCAGGGCGCGATGTTCTGCCTGTGGCAGCCCCTCACGCACCCCGGCGCGCGGATCGTCAACGAGCCCGGCGCCGTCGTCTGGAACGAGCTGGCCGTGCGGGAGACCGAGCCCGAGGTCGCCTTCTACGAGGCCGTCTTCGGCTGGACCCACTCGACCGCCCCGATGGGCGGTACCGAGTACACGACCTGGAGCCTCGACGGGAGGGCCATCGCGGGCATGATCCGCATGAACGAGCAGTGGCCGGCAGAGATCCCCGCCCACTGGATGGTCTACTTCGCCGTCGAGGACGTGGAGGCGTCCTGCGCGCGGCTCACCGAGCTCGGCGGCACCGTCAGCGTGCCGCCGACCGAGATCGAGATCGGGACCTTCGCCGTCGTGAACGACCCGAACCAGGCGTTCTTCTCGCTGATCCAGATGAAGGGCTAGATCGCCGGCGCCAGCGGTGACTCGGGCCCCGTCGCGGGCCCGGTCGGCGTGCGCGCGCGCCAGAGCGTCCAGGCGAGGGCGCCGAGGCCGAACATCGCGACGACCGCGAACACGAGGGCGCCCACGAAGGGCACGATGCCCACGGCGCGCAGGATCGCCCAGCCCGCGAAGAAGGCGATGACGCTGCGCCCGGGCGGGCCGACGAGCGCGCGGCCCAGGACCCAGGCACCCGTGACGTAGCCGAGCGCCCCGAGCGGGAGCAGCGCGAGCAGCAGGCCGATCCCGAACGGGATGCCGACGAGCGTCACCAGGGCGATGAAGGCGACCACCGGCAGGCCGATGACGAGGACGAACCCGACGCCGATCGCCGGCCCCCAGCCGCCCTCGCGCATGCGGTCGAACGTCGCGTCCGCGGCCCGCGGGGCGATCCACAGGAGCAGCAGGCCGAGCAGGAACGTCGAGACGCTCACCGCGATCCACCACGCGAGCGCGGGGACGAACGGCGCGGCGTCCCCGATGTCGAGGCTGACCTCGCTGACGCCGCCGCTCACCCGCGCGCCCGGGGCCACGCGCGGCTCGTCCGAGCCCCAGCGGATCCCGTCGCCGACGACGCCCGTGCGGGTCACCGTCGCACGGCCGCCGAGGGTCACGATCCGGCCGCCGACCGTTCCGGCGACGACGACGGGGCCGTCCACCGCGACGAGGTCGTCGGTGACGACGGCGCCCCGCTCGACGGTCACCGGCCCGTCCACGACGACGACCGTGCGGGCCGTCTCGCCGGCCTTCAGGACGACCGGCCCCTTCACGACGAAGAGGTCCCCGTCACGGCCGATGTTCACCTTCACGTCGAGGTCGCCCGCCGCCTGCACCGTCGCGGGCGCCGCGAGCGCGGCGCCGGTGAGGGCCAGGGCGAGGAGCGGGAGGAGGCGTCGTCGGAGCATGGCCTGAAGGTACCCTGCCGGCATGCGCCATCCCTCTCACGTCGCCCTCGGATCGTGGTCCGGCGGGCGCTTCATGCACTTCGGCGAGCCGCTCGACGACGAGCGCTTCGCGACCCTCCTGCGCCCCGGCGGCGGGATCGACACGATCATCACCGCCGACGTCTACGGCAAGGGCGCCGCGGACCTCGCGGTCGGGCGCGCGCTCGCCGGGGTGCCGCGCGAGGACTACTGCCTCGTCGGCGCGATCGGCCATGACTTCTACGAGGGCGAGCGGCAGGGGGCCAAGGGCTTCCCGCGCCTGACCGACCCGGCGCTCCGCGGGCCGGAGGCCTACGGCGACTACATCCGGATGGCGACCGAGAAGAGCCTCGAGCGCTGCGGGGTCGACCGCTTCGACGTGCTGCTGCTGCACAACCCGGACCGGATCGGCTTCACCAGCGAGGCCGTCTGGGCCGGCATGGCCGCGGTCCGCGACGAGGGCCTCACCGGGGCGGTCGGGGTGGCCCCCGGCCCGGCGAACGGCTACGTCCTCGACGTCATCGGCTGCATGGAGCGCTTCGCCGACGTCATCGACTGGGGCATGGTGATCCTCAACGCGTTCGAGCCGTGGCCGGTCGAGATGGTCCTGCCCGCGGCCGAGCGGCACGGCGTCGAGCTGATCACGCGCGTCGCGGACTTCGGCGGGATCTTCCACGACGACGTCAAGCCCGGCCACACCTTCGCCGACTACGACCATCGCAGCTTCCGTCCCGAGGGCTGGGTCGAGCAGGGCGCCGCGAAGCTCGAGCTGGTCCGGCCGATCGCCGAGCGCCACGGCCTGACGATGCTGCAGTTCGCGTGCCAGTGGACGCTCGCGCAGCCCGGCGTCGCGACCGCCGCGCCGACGCTGATCCAGGAGATCGGCGCGGACGCGCGGCCGATCGAGGAGAAGCGCGCGGAGCTCGCGGCCACGCCGGCCGAGATCGTCCTGACCGCCGAGGACCTCGCCGAGATCCGCCGGATCGGCGACAACACGGGCTGCATGCTGCTCAAGGGCGGCACCCCGGACCACGAGGGCGGCGAGCTCCCCGACAGCTGGCCGCTGAACCCCGACCTCGAGGCGATCGCCGGCCGCTGGGCGATCGATCCGGAGGCGAAGCTCCAGATGACCGGCGCCTGAGTCCGTAATCCTCCGCAGTCCGACCGCGGGGGGATGCGCTGGTGCGGCCCGGCGCGCGGCGCGACGATCAGGAGATCATGGCCGCAGCGTCGGAACATCCACGCGTCGGACTGGTCCTCGGGGCCGGTGGGGTCCTGGGCGGTGCCTGGCTCGTCGGCGCGCTCGACGCGATCGCCGCCGAGACCGGCTGGGACCCCGGCAGCGCCGACCGCATCGTCGGCACGTCCGCGGGCTCGATGATCGGCGCGCTCGTCGCCTCCGGCGTTCCCCCGTGGTTCATGGTCGCGCACTCCGCCGGTGACGACCTCGAGGGGCTCATGGACGCCGGCGGCGCCGAGCCCACCGCGGCGGACCGCTCCGCCGGGGCCGTGTTCAAGGTCGGCGCGCCGCCCTCGCTCGGGCCGGGCTCCTGGAAGCTCGCGCTCGGCTCGCTCGCGCGGCCCTACCGGCATTCCCCCGTCTCCTTCGTCTCCGCCTGGCTGCCGCGCGGCTTCATCTCCACCGAGCCGCTCAAGGACACGGTCCGCCGCGCGCTCGGCGACGACCAGACGTGGGCGCCGCACCCCGGCTTCCGCGCGATGGCCTGCGACTACGACACCGGCGACGTCGTCGCGTTCGGCGCCCCCGGAGCCCCCGAGGCGCACATGGCGGACGCCGTCGCGGCGTCCTGCGCGATCCCCGGCTTCTACCACCCGGTCGAGATCGACGGCCGCCGGTACGTGGACGGCGGGATGCGCTCGACGTCCAACCTCGACACGCTCATCGCGGAGCGGCTCGACATCGTCATCTGCCTGAACCCGATGTCCTCGCTGCACGCCGCCGCGCCGCGGACCCTCGGCGAGCGCGTCGCGTTCGGCCTGCGCGGCACCGCCGGCAAGCAGCTCGGCAACGAGTCGCGGCGCCTGCGCGCGAGCGGCGCGGACGTCGTGATCATCCAGCCGACCGTGCACGACCTCGACATCATGGGCAGGAACCTCATGAGCCCCGCCCGCCGCCACGACGTGATCGAGCGCGGCGCGCAGAGCGTCGCCGACCACCTGCGCGAGTCGGGCATCGGCGAGCGGCTCGCCGACGCGCTCCCCGCGGGAGCCCCCGCGCTCGTGCGGCGGCCCACGGGCCGGAACGCCGGGTCGGAGGACTTCCGCGAGCTCGCCCGCCTGCGCTTCGCCCCCGCGCCGCGGCGCCGCGCACGCGCCGCCGCATAGCATCGGACCCGTGCCCGACCCGCTCCCTCCCGACCCGACCGGCCTGCCCGCCGACCCGCTGCTCCTCCTCGAGCGCTGGCTGCACGAGGCGAGCGCGACGGGCATGACCGACGCGAACGCGATGACCCTGGCGACCGCCGGTTCCGACGGCCGCCCGAGCGCGCGCACCGTGCTGCTGCGCGGCGTTGCCGCCGACGGCTTGCGCTGGTACACGAACCGCGAGAGCCTCAAGGGCCGCCAGCTCGCCTCCAACCCCCGCGCCCAGCTGCTGTTCTACTGGCGCGAGCTCGGCCGCCAGGTCTTCGTCCACGGCCCCGTCCGCGAGACGACCGACGCGGACTCCGACGCCTACTACGCCGGCCGGCCGCGCGACTCGCGGATCGGTGCCTGGGCATCCCGCCAGGGGACCGTGATCGCGAGCCGCGACGAGCTGCTCGACCGCGTGCGGGCCGCCGATGCCGAGCACGCCGGCGAGGACGTCCCCCGCCCCCCGTACTGGGGCGGCTACGTCCTCGACCCCGAGGCGATCGAGTTCTGGCAGGCGGGGGAGTTCCGGCTCCATGACCGCTTCGTCTACGCGCGCGACGCCGGGTCCGCGAGCGGCTGGCGGATCGACCGGCTCTCCCCGTAGCGCGGCTTTCCCGCACGGACACCGCGGTCGCTCCGCTGGCGGCGGCGCGCCGGATCTGCGATCTCCTGTCCATGACCTTCCGCAGAACCGTCCCGCTGCTCGTCGCCGCCGTGCTCGTGGTCTCCGGGTGCGGCGGGGACGACGACGGCGACGCGACGACCGTCGCCGCGCAGACCACGACCCTGTCCGCCGCGGGGTACCGCGCGCTGACGGACTTCAACCGGCTCTCCGAGAGCGATGCCGGCCCGGAGACCGCCGCGCGGCGCTGTGAGCGGATCGGCCCGTCGGGCGAGTTCGACGAGCAGGTCGACGCCATCAGGGAGTTCTGCCTCACGATCGCGGACATCGGCCGCGCGTCGAAGGACGTCAAAGCGTGCTCGAAGGACGAGAGCGAGCCGCTCGCCGTCCGCCGGTGCATCGCCGGAGCGCTCGACCAGATGGCCGCGTATGCCCGCGACGCGGTCGCGGGCGCGAAGGCCGTCGTGCGCGCCGCGGAGCTGGACCCCGGTGCGTGTCGCGACTACCTGCTCGACGAGCGCGAGCTGTCGACGTTCCGGTCGTTCGGCCGCACCGCCGAGCGGGTCGCGCGCGTGCTGCGCGACGAGGACGCCACGCAGACACAGCTCGAGGCCGCGACCAGCCGGCTCGAGATCAGCTTCCGGCGCTTCGAGCGCGCGAGCGGCGGGGACGACGCGGCGCGGGCGAAGGCCTGCGCCCCGGCGAGCTGACGCTCAGCCCGGCGGACGGCGCTCGGTCAGCCGCCCCGCGAGCCATGCGGGCAGGCTCGACGCATACCAGGGCGAGAACCGGCGATCGCTCGGACCGCCCGCGAGCGCCGTGTGCAGCGTGTCGTGCGCGAAGTCGGTGACGATGCGCAGCGACGGGGCGAAGCTCGTCTCGCGCCCGCCCGAGCGGTACACGGTGCCCTGACGCGGCGTGCCGCGCGAGCCGGGGAGCGGGTACGGGCCGCGGTCGAACCCGAGCGCCGCGGGGAACCGCCCGCCGAACAGCAGGTGCCGCATCGTCACCCGCTGGTGCTCGCCCCACGGGCGCGTCGGCGCCGCGAGCGCCGCGAGGGCGACCTGCGCGTAGACCTCGTCGCGCGTGCGCCCGCCGAACCACGCCGACCGCTCGCTCAGGAGGATCCCGTCGAGATTCGCGTAGAAGTCGGCGACGATGCCCGTCTCCTCGAGCAGATGCCGCGCGACGTCGCGGCCGAGCACGCCGCCGAACACCTCGACGACGAGCGCCCGGTACCAGCGCTCGAACAGCGTCGCGGCCGTCGACCGCGGCCCGAACGTGGCGTCCCACCCGCGCAGCAGGTCGCCGTTGACCCCGGGCGGCAGCAGCGGACGCAGCAGCTCGAGGTAGCGCGCCGCCTGCGGCGAGCGCTCGTCGAGCTGGACCGCCGCGACGCCCGCGCCGTCCCAGTCCTCGCGCGCGCCGAGCAGCTCCTCGATCCGGCGCGCGCGGCTGTCGCCCATCGGCAGGTTCTGCGGGCGCACCCGGCCGAGATGCCCGAGATCGTGGTTGGCGGTGACGATCATCCCGTCGGGCGGGTCCTGCACGCGCGGCAGATCCTCCGGGTCGGCCCATCCCGCCCAGTCCGTCTGCGGGTCCCACGCCGGAAGCGGCACGAGGCCGCTCGCGCCGGACGGGCGGATCGGCAGCAGGCCGGACATCTGCAACCCGATCGCGCCGTGCCGGTCGGCCATGACCCAGTTGAACGCCGACTCGATCCCGCCGGCCGCAGCCATGCCCTCGCGCACGTCGCGCGCGCGGAACATGGCGATCGCGGCCGCGATCGAGCCGGCGCCCGCTCCGCGCCCCGCCGACCAGCGCGTCGCCCGGCGCAGGCCCGCCTGGCGCGGGTCGCCGTCGAGCACGCCGCGGTCGGTCTCGAAGACGCGCAGCGTGATCGGGTCGCCGCCGCGCCGCGCGATCGTCTCGGTGCGCTGTGCGACCGGCACCCACGTCTCCTCCCCGTCGACGACGCGGCGGCAGCGCCCGTCGCGGCAGTCCTCGATCCACGAGTCGGTCGCGTCCATGAAGGCGTACGTGGCCCCCCACGCCAGATCGTTCGTGCGGCCGACGAGCAGGCCCGGGAGCCCCGGCATCGTCGCCCCGACGAACCAGCGGTCCCCGGCACGCGCCCCGATCTCCTGCCAGACGGCCGGCAGGCGGCCGACCTCCAGGTGCGGGTCGTTGGCCAGCAGCGCGCGGCCGCTGCGCGTGCGCGACGGCGCGAGCGCCCAGTTGTTCGACGCCACGGGCCGGGGGAGCGCGGTGCTCCAGCGCACGCCGTCGGGGATCAGCCGCTCACCCGGGAGCAGCCGCCGCACGAGGTCCTCGTCGAGCCCGTCGAGCCGCCCGGGGAACAGCTCCTCGAGGAGGTCGCGGCCGACGCCCGCGCGCACGAGATCCACGAGCAGGTCCTCCATCTCGCCCTGGCTCTGCGCCAGGGACACCCACCCGGCGAGGCGTGAGACGAGCACGCAGTCCTCCGCGGTCCACGGGTCGATCGCGCGGATCCCCGCGAGCCGCAGCTCCCACGGCGGCCGCCCCGCGAGCGCCTCGCTGACCCCCGCGCAGTAGGCGCCGACGAGCGCCGCGTCGCCGGGGGCGAGCTTCGCGACCTCCTCGGCGACGTCGACGTGGAGGCCCATCCGTCGGAACAGCCGGTCGATCTCGACGAGTTCCTCGCCGCCGCGCAGGTGCTCGGCCATCCGCCCACGTCCCGCCAGCCGCGTCAGCACCAGCTGGATCGCGCGGTCGTTCCCGTGACACCAGCCGAGGCCGCGGTAGAGGTCCGCCTCGCTCGCGGCGCTCACCTGCGGGATGCCGGCGGCGTCGCGCGTGATCGCGATCGGGGCCTCGCCGGAGAGGGTGACGGTGGATGCGCGGTCGAACACGACGGCGACGCTACCCCACCCGTAGGGTCTGGCCCATGTCCGACACCAACCGCCGCCTCCTCCTGCGCGAGCGTCCGACGGGGCGCATCGACGACACGACCTTCCAGCTCGACCCCCGGCCGGTCCCCGAGATCGGCGACGGCGAGGCGCTCGTGCGCCTGGAGTACATCTCGATCGACCCGACGAACCGCACGTGGATCGGCGAGGAGCCGACGTACCTCCCGCCGGTCGCGATCGGCGAGGTCATGCGGGCGGGCGGGATCGGGCGCGTCGTCGCCTCCAGGCACCCGGGCTATCCGGAGGGCGCGCTCGTGCAGGGCCTGTTCGGCTGGCAGGACTACGCCGTGCTGTCCGACGCCGCCGGCGCCTTCGTGATGCCCGAGGTGCCCGGCGTCTCCACGAGCGCCTTCCTCGGCGTCCTCGGCATGACGGGCCTCACCGCCTACGTCGGCATGCACGACATCGGCAGGCCGCAGGAGGGGGAGACGGTCGTCGTCTCCGCCGCCGCGGGCGCCGTCGGCTCCGTCGCCGCGCAGATCGCGAAGATCGCCGGCGCGCGTGTCGTCGGCATCGCGGGCGGGCCGGACAAGTGCGCGATGCTCACCGACCGGCTCGGCCTCGACGCCGCCGTGGACTACAAGGCGCCCGACTGGCGCGCGCAGCTGAAGGCCGCCACGCCCGACGGCATCGACGTCGACTTCGAGAACGTCGGCGGCGAGATCATGGACGCCGTCTTCG
>DAIPYF010000033.1:0-16367 GCA_036782855.1 Solirubrobacteraceae bacterium | reverse complement strand
GGCACCTGAAGCCTGCGTGTCTACCAATTCCACCACATCCGCTGGCAGGGACGGGTGAGGGTAGCACCGCGCAGGCGCCATGCAGACGGCGCTCCGGGTCCCTCCGGCCCGCACGGCGGTTGCTATCTTGGTCGCCCCCGAGCCGCCATCGTCTAGGGGACTAGGACGCCGCCCTCTCACGGCGGAAACCGGGGTTCGAATCCCCGTGGCGGTACTTCCGAAAGCCCCGTGACGCGGGGCTTTCGTCGTCCTCCCGGCGTCGCCGCGCCGGCTCCTACCGGAGCCGGACCTCGCAGCGCACCATCCTGTCGCGGGAGTCGGCCTGCACGCGGTCGCGTCCGCGACCGCAGTCGACGACGTCCGCGCCTCCGCCGACGGCGCGGATCGTGTCGTTGCCGTCACCGCCGAAGATCCGGTCGGCGTCCTTGCCTCCGGTCAGGACGTCCGCGCCGTCCCCGCCGTAGAGCACGTCACGGCCCGCCGAGCCGCTGAGCTCGTCGTCGCCGCGATCGCCGTGGAGCACGTCGCTCCCGGTGCGGCCCCACACCTCGTCGTTGCCCGCCCCGCCGGCGATCCGGTCGTTGCCCTCGTTCCCCTCGACGATGTCGTGGCCGCCACGCGCACTGACGCGGTCGGCGCTCGGGGTGCCGATGATGCGCTCCGCCTGATCGGAACCGGTGGCGCAGCTCGGGTGCACGTTCATCGAGCAGACGGGGAGCACGGCCGCGAGGTAGATCACCTCGAGCATCGCCTCACCGCGGGCGCCGGCGGTGCTCCGCCCGGCGTTGATCCACTCGGCGACCAGGTCCGGCAGGACGTCGAAGTAGCGCTGGTCGTCGATCGGATCGGACCCCTGCACCTCGCGACTGCTTCCAGGGGTCGGACTGGGAAGGACGATCGTCTCGCACCCGGTCGTCCGCGCAGCCTCGGCCCGCGAGCCCACCCACGCGGTGTCGATGCCCGGACCGCAGTCGATGGCGTCGAGCGACCGGCCGCTGTGGATGAGGTCGTCGCCGTTGCCGCCGAAGATTCGGTCCTCACCGCCGAAGGCGTAGATCGTGTCGTCGCCGTCGTCGCCGAGGATGCGGGCGCCGCCCTCGCCGTCGTAGATGAGGTCGTCACCGCTGCCTCCGCGGACCGGTGTCACCCCGTTCTGTCCCATGCCGGAGCTGACCCGGTCGTCGCCGGGCCCGCCGTCGATGCGGTCGTCGCCGGGCCCGCCGAAGACGATGTCGGCGCCTTCGCCGCCGCGCACATCGCGGTCGCCTCCGTTGCCGGTGGCGATGAAGTCATCGCCGTCGCCGCCGTCGACGATGCTCTCGTTCCCCGCCCCGGGCTCCCCGATGGAGTCGTTCCCGTCGGCTCGGAAGGGGCGGTCGTCGCCACCGCCGCCGTCGAGGAGGTCGGCGGCCGCCTGGCCCAGCAGCGTGTCGTCACCGCTGCCGCCGAACAGCCGGTCGTTTGCGGTGCCGCCGATCAGGACGTCGTCGCCGGAGTCGCCGCGGCCCTCGTCCCGCCCCGCGGCGCCGGACATCCGGTCGTTGCCGGTCCCGCCGGTCATCAGGTCGTCGCCGACCCTGCCGAAGATGCCGTCGCCGGAGCCCAGCCCGCGGATGGTGTCGGCGAACGGGGTGCCGCGCAGGGTGTTGGCCAGGTTGTTGCCCGTGATCGTCCTCGCCGACGCGGGCGCGACGATGGACACCAGCGCCACAGCGAGGAGGACCGGCGCGAGTGGGCGGATGTTGGGCACCTCTCGTCGAGCCTGGAGCGCGGGCGCCCCCAAGTCAACCGCGGAAAGGCGCAAGTCCACCCGCGGAGTACGGAGGCCGCGCGCGAGCGACCCACCGCGGCGTCAGAGTGGCGAGAAGACGTCGTGGCCGGTGGCCTCGCCGACGTTCGTCGGGTCGGTCGCCCGGCCGGCGCGCAAGGGACAGAGCGCGAGCGGGATCACGGCGACGGGCGTGCTGACCGCGATCCTCGCCCGGGCCCGCCTCGCCGCCGGCGCGAGCGACGGGGTCACCGTCAGCGTTCCGGCGCGCGTGAGCGCCCGGCGGCCGGCGGCCGTCAGCTTGACGGTGACCGTCACGCGTCGTCCCGCCCGCACGGTGAAGCGCGCCTGCCCGAGCGTCGTCGATCCGCGGCGCAGGCGAACGGTCCCGCTGCAGGCACCGGCGGCGCCGCGCGGGCACGTCACGATCACCTTCGCCGACCGCTGGCCGCGGCGCAGCTTGACGCGCTTCGTCGCAAGGGCGGGCCTCGGCGCGACCGCGGCCGGAGGGACCTGCGGGACCACGGGCGTCAGCGGCGTGGCGGGCGTGGCGGGCGCGGGGGGCGCGGGCGCCGCCGGCGGCTCGGGCGTCGGGTCGCGGTAGCGCGCGACGAGGTTGACCCCGCCGGGCAGGATCGTCAGCGCACGACTGCGCGGCCCGCCGTCCGACCAGCCGTCGAAGAGCCACGTCTCGCCGCCGACCTGATGGGTCTCGGGGGCGACGAGCGTCGTCTGGAAGCCGATCGCGGCCTCAGGCCCGAGCGTCGTGCGCTGCTGGCCGCCGTAGGAGAAGCTCGCACCTGCCGGCGTGCTGGTGACGCTCAGCGGAGCGGTCAGCGGGCGCAGCTCGCGCGTGATCGTCGTGCGCAGGCCGCGCTCGTCCGTCGCCGTGGCGCGCACGACGTAGTACGAGTCCGAGTCATGGTCGGTAGCGGTCGGCCACGTCACCGTCTGACCGCCGCCCGTGAAGCTCGCGCCGGCCGCCTCGTGCGCGTGGTTGACGTGGATCAGGCTGACCGCCCAGCTCGTCGTCGCGCTGTCCATCGCATCCGGGTCGGACGCCGTGACGGTCGCCGTCGCGTCGGTGCCGGCGGTGTACGTCACCGCGCCGGCCGTGAAGTCGATCTGCGGCGGCGTGTTGCCGGGGGAGACCTCGACGGTGTCCTGGTCGGTGTTCCCCTGCGGGTCCGCGACGGTCAGCGTCGCCGTCAGGTTCTCCCCGGTGTCCGCGTAGGTGTGCTGGACGGTCGCGTCGCAACCGGGGTCCGGGGCGGAGGAGGGGCTGCCGTCGCCGAACGACCACGTGCACTCGAGGCTCGAGAGCGGTGTCTCGGGATCCGTCGTCGTCCCCGCCAGGAACGTGACCTCCAGCGGGGCGGCTCCGTGGACCACCTTGCTCGGCGTGGGCACCGTGCTCGTCGTCGCACGTCCGGCCGCCTTCGGCGGCAGGTTCCCGGGGGAGTACTCGATCCGGTACACGCCGGGCGACTGCGTCGTGCCGTTGCAGCCGCCGGGCACCCCGCCGACGAGCCGGAAGCAGACGTCCACGAACACGAGGTCGCCGGTCGTCGGGTCGGTCGCCCAGTCGACGGCGAACAGGTCGGAGGCGAAGGCGACCGGCCCGGCCTCCCGCTCGCCGTCCCCCGTCAGGCTCACCCGCCCGACGGTGCCGCGCACATAGTCGCCGTTGAAGACGTCGCCCGTCCAGGCCGTGGGGTACGGCTTCGGCGCGCCGGCGGGCGGGGCGTATGTGGGGCCCGCGATGATGGCGCCCCGGCCACCCTCACCGACGCCGTAGCCGTAGTCGAAGACCGGTGGCGTGTACCCCGGCGACCCGCCGGCGTAGAAGGCGGTGCAGAACGGGTCGGCCGACCACAGGGGCGTCTGGATGCTGCCCTCGAAGCACGGCCAGCCGTACGTGCGGCCGCCGCGCACGACGTCGAACTCCTCGGCGGAGTTCCAGCCGACGTCGCCGACCAGGGGCAGGCCGTCGATCGCCTCGTCCAGGTGCGGGCGCAGCGAGAAGCGGAACGGGTTGCGCAGGCCGGTGGCCCAGACCTTGCAGCGGGAGGTGTCGACCGTGTCGCCCGGCTGGCAGAACGGGTTGTCCAGGAAGCCCTCACCGTCGCGGGTGACGCGCAGCAGCTTGCCCGCGAGGACGTCGGGGTCCATCGCGCGCTTGGCGTCGACGGCGATGTCGTCGCCGCCGGACAGCCCGTCGCCCATCGAGACCCAGAGCGCGCCGCCCTCACCGACGCGGACGCTGTCGATCGTATGCTCGAGCTTGTCGGCGGGCAGGCAGTCGATGGCGTTGCCGTCGAATGGCTGCGGGCAGGAGCGCCCTCCGTCGTCGTAGGCGCCGGGGTCGTGGTCGAACGGCTCGCCCATGACGCCGCCCGGCGGCGTGTACGTCCCGAGCAGCACGACCTCCTTGCCGTCCACGTTCGGCCCCGGGGGCGGCGTGACGACGTCGTTGTCGGGCTCGACCTCGATACGGGTGAGCCGCTGGGTCTTGACGTCCGTGTTCGGCGTCGCATCCGACCATTCGTACGTGTACGCCAGGTACACGTAGACGTTGCCGCCGGGCGTGCCGTCCACGTCGTCCACCGCCACACCGACGAAGCCGCGGTCCTGCGCCTCGCTGATGCGGCTCGTGCCCGTGCAGTCGTTGCCCTGGTCGACGGGGACGGGGGCCGGAGCGCGCTGCGAGCAGAGGTCGTACACGACCGTCGTGTTGCGGTCGGAGACCGGCTTGGCGAGCTCGGCGGGCGTCACGACGATCAGCGCGCCGCCCTTCAGTCCGTCGAACGTGCGGTCGTCGGCGATGAACAGGCGCCCGTCCGGGGCGAACGCGATCGCCGTCGGCTGGTTCATCCGGCTGTAGCGGTCGATGAGCGTCTTGGCCTGGAAGCCGCTCTGTGCGAACGTCGGCGCCGGGTCCATCGCCGCGTGGGCAGCGTCGGGCAGCGCCAGCAACAGCGCGGCGAGCGTGACGATCCGTGTCAAATTCCCCCTGAACAGCGACACCGCGTGGTCAACGGTAGCGCGCCTGGCAACGTTTCGCCTACAGTCTTGCGCCCGTGCACGGACGCGTCGTCGCACTGCTCGTCGGCCTCGCCGTGCTCACGAGCGCGGGTCCGGTGCACGCCGCGACGTTCCACGCCGCGCTGCCGGGCACCGCCGGCCCGGGCTGTCCCGCCTCGTCGCCCTGCACGATCGCGGCGGCGATCGCGGCGGCCGATGCGGCTCCCGGTGCCGATGTCGTCCAGGTGACCGGCCCGGTCACGCTCAGTGGAACGGCGGACCTGAGCGGCTCGCCGATCGACCTGCGCGGATCGGGGCGCGGCGCGGGCGGGACGCTGCTCGACGGCGGCGGCGATCCGGCGTTGCTGATCGGCCCGCAGTCGTCGGCGCGCGACCTGCGCGCCGACGCCACGCTCGCCGCGCCGGTCCGCATCGCCGAGGGCGGGACGCTGGCCGCCGCCGACGTGCGGGTCCTCGGCGGCGGAGCACCGGCGGGCGTCCGCGTCGACGGCGGGGCGCCGACCCGCGAGAGCGTCATCGAGGACGTGACGATCACCCAGGTCACCGTCACGGGCGACGGCAACGGCATCGCCGTGGACGGAGCGGCCGACCGGACCGTCGTGCGCGACGTGACGATCACCGGCGTGGGCGACGGCATCGTCCGCAGCGCCTCCGGCGCGGCGACGATCGTCGTGCAGCGCACACGGCTGAACGTCACCGGCGACGGCCTGGACCTCCGCGGCACGGCCGACCTGCGGATGTCGAGCAGCGTCGTGCGCGCGCTGCCGTCGGTGGGCGACCCGACGACCGCCTACTTCAACGCGCTGCGCCTGCGGGACGCCGTGCAGGCGGACATCCGCCACGTGACGCTCGACGGCAGCGCGAACACCGGCTACCGGGCCGGCGACCCGAGCCACGGCCTCGCCGACGGGCTCGACCTGGCGGACGGGGCGACGGCCGACGTGCGGGCCGCCGCGATCGTCGGAGTGCGCACGGCGCTGGAGTGCGTCGGCACCAGCACGGGCGCGATCACCGTCCGCCGGTCGTACTACGACGGGGCGAACCCGGAGGCCTCGCCGACGTGCACGGTCACCGATGCGGGCGGGAGCCTGGTGCAGCCGGGACCGTCGCTTGCGCCGTTCGCGGGCGCCGCGACCGGTGATCTGCACCTCGTGCCGGGCGCGCCGCTCGTCGACGCGGCCGGGACCGAGCCGCCGGGCCCGGACGAGTCGCCGACCGATCCGGACGGCGTGGCCCGCCCGAGCGACGGGGACCGTGACGGCGGCATCGAACGCGACATCGGGGCGTTCGAGGTCCCCGGACCGGCCGTCGCCCCGGCGCCGGCGCCCGAGATCCCACCCGTCATCGCGCCCGGCCCGGCCGCGGCCGGTCCCGTCGCTCCGCCACGCGCCCCGCCGGGGCCCCCGCCGGGCCGCGCGCGCCGGCGCCTGTGGTCGGGCTGCCGCGGACCGTGCGCGTCTCCGCGCGCGGCACCGCGCGTGCGGGCGTCCGCTGCCGCGCACGCACGAGCTGCTCGCTGCGGGTCCGGCTGACGAGCGGCGCGCGTGCGGTTCGGGCACCGGCCGTCCGGGCGGTGGGCGGCGGGCGCGTCGTCGCGCGCCTGATGCTGGGCGCGCGGCTCGGGGCGCGCGTCGGGCGCACCGGCGCCGTCCGCGCGCGCATCACGGTCGACGTCGTCGCAGCGGGGCGGGCGACGCGGGTCTCAGCCCTCGTCACGCTGCGTCCGGAGTGGGCGCGGTGACCGGTCCCGGCGGCCGGCCGATCCTGGCGACGTTCGACTTCCCCGAACGCACACGCTGGGTCGCGCGCGTCGACGGACTCGACGCCCAGGAGCTCGGTCCCGCCGGGCTCGTGCGCGCGGTCCTGCGTGAGGCCCGTGGCCGCGAGGCGGTCGTCGTCGACGGCTCGGTCGGGCCCGGCAACCGCTACGCCGACCTCGTCGCGGCCGTGGCGCTGCGCCGGCGCCCCGGAGCCGCGCCACCGGTGCTCGTCGCCGAATGCACGTGGAGTGCGGGCCGCGGCGGCGCGGTCCGCGCCGCGCGCCGCGCCGCCGTGCGGCTGCTCGACGGCCCGCGTGTGGGCTACTGCGTGCTGAGCAGCACGGAGCGCGACCGCTTCGGACGGCAGTGGGGCGTCGCCGGCGAGCGCGTGACGTTCACGCCCTACTGCTACACGTTCTCCGAGACGGAGCTCGACCCGCCCGAGGATCTCGGCGCGGGGGTCTTCAGCGGGGGCAATTCTCTGCGCGACTACGGTCCGCTGCTCGACGTCGCCGGCGGGCTCGGCGCGCCCGTCACGCTCGCGACGAAGCGGATCGCGCCGGACCGGCTCGCCGCGCTCGGCGACGGGGTGCAGGCCGGGGCGGTCCCGCACGAGCGGTTCGTCGCCCTGACACGGGCTGCGCGCGTGGTCGTCGTCGCGCTGGCCGACCGCGACGACCGCAGCGCCGGGCAGCAGAGCTACCTGAACGCGATGGCGCTCGGGCGCCTGGTCGTCGTGCCGGACCTCATGGGCGTGCGCGACTACATCGACGACGGCCGCACCGGGCTGATCGTGCCGCCGGGGGACCGCGCGGCGCTCGCCCGGACGCTGGCCTGGGCGCTCGACCCGGCCAACGACGAGCGCGTCCGCGAGATCGGCCGCGCCGCGGCGGCCGACGTGCGTTCGCGGTTCTCGCCGGAGCGCTACGCCGACGCCCTGCTCGAGGCGGTCGACGCGCTCTAGAAGGGCACGAGCGCGCTCGTGGTGAAGGTCCCCGTGACGGCCACGCCGGACAGCGCGCGCAGCGCGGGCGCCGGGGTGTAGGTCGCGGCGGCGGTGCTGCTGGATCCGGCGCGCAGGAGCGTGCCGCCGGTCACGGTGCCGTTGTTGTTGAGCGTGATCGTGATCCGGCGGTTCGCGGCGCTCCAGGCGATCGTCGCGCCGGTGAACGTGGCGACGGTGCCCGTCGCGCTCGTCATGTTCGTGCGGCCCAGGTCGATGGCGCCGAAGGCGAAGCTCGTGCAGCCGGACATCGCGGTGATCTCGAGCGTGTTGCGCCCGCCGGTCGGCGTGTACAGGCGAACCGTGCCGCTCGTGCCGGCGGACGCCGAGGTCGCCGACCATGCCGAGCAGATCGATCGCGGCTGCAGTTCGCGATTGAACGTCAGGGTGACGGTGTCGCGCTGGTCCGGCCTGCGCGACGTGCCGCCGTTCGTGAACGCGAGGGCGCTCGGCGAGGCGCCGAGCCCGCTGACCGTGAACGCCTGTGTGGCACCGGAGCCCGCGGAGCCGACCGCGTAGACGGTGTGCGCGCCGCTGCTCACGCCCGCGGGGACGGTGATCGAGCCGCTCGCACCGCCCGCGGCGTTCGCGGTCGCGGAGCCGATGCTGGTCCCGTCGGCGGCGTCGAGGCGGAACGTGACCGGCTCGTTCGCGCCGAACGCGGCGACGGTCGCCGTCGTGGTCGCCGGAAGCGTCGCGAACGTCGAGGAGGCGAGGATGAGCGTCGGCGTCGGCAGGCTCACGGTGACGGTGGCCGTCGGCCTCAGGGTGCGGGCGCCGATCGCGTGGACCGGGTGTGCGCCCGCGGCCGTGCCGGCCGGGATGGCCAGCCGTCCCGTGCCCCCGCCGGCCGCGCTCGTCGTCGTGGCGGCGGGCGAGGTCGTCAGCACGGTCCCGCTCGCCGAGTCCAGGCGGAAGGTGATGGTCTCGCTCGCGGCGAAGCCGGTCAGCGTCGCGTCCGTCGCGCCCGGCAGACCGGACACGGTCGCGGTGCTCAGGGTCATGGCCGGTGCGGCGATCGTGACCGCGCTGGACGTGGTGCCGGAGGCGCCGGCCCACGCTCCGAGCGTGACGGCGACCGCGTAGTGCCAGGCGCCGGTCGGCACGGCCGTGTCCGAGCAGGATGTCGCGCTGACCTGGTCGCAGACCGCGATGGCCGCGCCGCCGCCCGAGGGCGTGCGGACGACGCGGTAGCGCGCCCCGGCGGGGATGCCGGTGGGCGCGCTCCAGGACAGGGCGACGCTGCGGGCGCCGCCGGCGAGCGCCGTCGGCTGCGTGCCGGCCGGGAGTCGCTGGGCGCCGCTCGCTCCGGTGCCGGCGCCGGCGGGCGTACGCCAGGCGCCATGCGCGGAGGACGCCTGCAGCACGAGGAGCAGCGCGGCGGCGGCGATCCCGGCCAGGAGCACGCGGGCGAAGGTCATCGCGGCACCTGGATCTTGACCTTGACCTTGACGATGCGGCAGACCTTGCGGCGGCGCACCTTGCCGCGCACGCGAACCTTGAGCGTCATGCAGACGCGCCTGCGGCGCGTGACCGTGACGGTCTTGAGGGCGCCGCTCGGCTTCGCGGTCGCCGGGGTGCCGGAGGACGGGGTCACCGGGGTCGTCGGACTCGTCGGCGCGACGGGCGCGGGCGTCGCGGTCAGCGAGCCCTCGCCACGGCCGACGACGGAGAAGCGCAGGGCGAAGCGCACGCCCTGGCAGGCGGAGGGCGCGTCGGCGGCGAGCGTGACGGGGATCCGGCCGGAGGCGGTGGACGGCGCGGGAACCGCGCCCGGAGCGGCGAGCGGCGCGGCCGTCAGCGTCGTCGCCGGGCACGCCTTGTCCGGTGACGCGACGGCGGTCCTGACCTCGCCGACGACGAGCGGCTTGGGGTTCGGGTTCGCGATCGTGACGGTCAGGTCGCGTGCGGCGCCCGGAACGAGGCCCTCGACCGACCCGCTCAGCGTGATCGGTGCTCCCTGCTCGTCCGCGCGGCCGGCGATCTCGGACGCGGCGACGGCCATGCCGGTGCCGGCCACGAGGGCCGCGCCGGTGATGAGGGCCGTGCTGATCGTGCGAACGGAGGGCATGCGAGCCGCTTCTCTCGGGGAAGGGGGATGAGACGAAGGGAGGAACGGGGTGCGCCGGGCGGCGTCCTGCCGCCCGGCGCTCCGTGCTGGTCGGGACCGAGCCCGATCAGGTGGGTCCTACGCGGCGCTCAGCGCCGTGACCTTGACCGGGACGGTGAACGTCGCGCCCTGGCAGGCGTCGTCGGACGAGTTGTCCATGGCGACGCTGTCCTTGAGCGTGATCGACTCGGTCGCGCCGGGGGCGATCTTCGTGCCGACGCCGGCCTGGTCGGCGAACGTGACGCCGGTGCTCTTCGTGCAGACGTCGTCACTGGAGGTGATGGTGCCGGCGCCGTCGATCGTCGTGACGGCGATCGGGTACGGGTTGTTGTTCTTCACGTCGACCTTGAGGTCGCCCTTGGCGCCCGGGAACAGCTGCGCCGTCGGGGTGCCGGCGGTGATGACGATGCCCTTCTGCGTGTCGGCCTTCGCGGCGCCGTCGCCGGTGCCGGACGACAGCCAGGCGGCGCTGGCGAACGCGCCCGTCACCGCCACGGCCACGACGGCCACGGCGACGAGAATCTTCCTTGAACGGGACTTCAGCATGGGGTTTGGCCCTCCTGATCGATGGTGGGACCGGGTGGCCCCTGGGGCCTCGTGCCCCGATGAGGCAACGTTGACGCGCCGGGTTCTGCGTTCCCTGCCGGGCGTCTCAAGATGCCGTCAAGGCTGCAGGACGCCGCTCCGACTGCCGATGCCTCCTGGGTGGAGCGTCCCGAGCCCCGCACCCTTGCGATCGCCGCCGCGATCCTCGTCCCGCTCATGGGCTGGGGCTGGCACGCGCGCTCCGAGCGCCTGCACGTGCAGGACCGTGCCGCCGCCGCGGCATCGCAGGTTGCGGGGCGGCCCGTGCGGGTCCACTGCCCCGGACAGCTGAAGCGGCGCCTGACGCCCACGCTCCACGACGGCGAGGTCCGGTTCCTCGACGGGCGGCCCGCGGACGAGACGACGCTCACCGCGCGCGTGTGCGACGGACTCGGGCGCCTGCTCGACCGCGGCGCGGCGCTCGAGCTCGCGTGCCTGCAGCTCGACGACTGCTCCTCGGACGACACCGCGGTCGCCTACGGCGTGGCCGTCCTCACCCACGAGTCGGTCCACATGCGCGGCGTCATGGACGAGGCCGCGACGGAGTGCGAGGCGGTCCGCCGCTCCGCCGGCGTCGCGCAGGCGCTCGGGGCGAGCCCTCAGGCGGCGGCGTACATCGCGGACTGGCAGTTCTCGGTCGCGGACGACCAGTTGCCGGAGAACTACCGCACCACGGCGGACTGCCGGATCGCCGGCACCGGTCCGTGAGCGCGGGTCACAGCTTGGGCGGACGCCCGGTCACCCGCTTGGGGGCGCACGTGCGGTAGCGCCGCGTTCCCGAGATGATCGCGCCGCTCGTCGTGATGACGGTGATCTGGACGGTGATCCGTCCCTTCGGCAGGCCGCGCAGGTCGACCGGAGCGGTGAGCCGCTTCCCCTTCACGACCCGGACGCGCTTCTTGTTCAGGAACACGATCGCGGTCTCGTAGACGACGCCCTTGCGCTTGCGGATCCGGATGCGGAACTTGCGGCGGCTCACGCACGCCTTGTTCGACGGGATGATGATGGCGCCGTTCGGGCCGAACGCCGGGGGGAGCGTCCCCTCGACGACGGGTGCGGGGCCGGTCGTGACGCCGGCCTTGCACGCGCCCGGCGCCGCCGCCCCGACGACGAGATCGTCCAGCATCACGGTCGAATCGAGGATGTGGTCGCCCTGGTCGAAGATCGAGAGGTACAGCGACCGCGTGCCGGGGGTCACGGCGGTCGACGCGCGCAGCACCTGCGTCGCCGCGTCGTACACGGTTCCCGCCGCCTCCGCGGGCGCAACCGTCGCCGGGCCGGTCGCGTTGATGCTCACGACGTTGTTCGCCGGATCGAAGGCGAAGTTGCCGGGTGCCGTGATCGACGACGCCGATGTCGTCCAGGTGGTCGCCCCGAGCTCCGCGATGAAGGCGTCGTTGTACTGACGCCCCACGTACTCCGGGAACTCCTCCGAGAGGAACCGGAACGCGAAGGTCGCGCAGTTGGCGCCCGACGGGACCTTGACGTCGAGCTTGAGCACCGTGACGTCGTTGTCCGACCCGCCCGCGCGCGGCGGGCCCGCGAGGTTGGCGCTCGCCCCGATGCCCTGCGAGGCGTTCGGCGTCAGCGTGGCGTCACCGGACGAGAGGATCGCGTAGCGCCCCCCGCGCTTGGGAAACCCGGCGAGGGCCGCGTCGGAGACCGCGGCCGGGTTGCCCTGGGGCGGGATCGAGCTGAACGACGCCGACGTCACCGTCGCTCCCCCGCCGTCCGTGAGCGCCGCGGCGACGTCTGCGGCGTTGCGCGTGGGCGTCAGGGCGGCGTGGGCGGGCGCGGCGGCGAGCAGCGCGAGAACCGTGACCACGCCGGTCAGCGCGTGCGTCGCGGTCCGTCGCGGGCGTTGTGCCGGAGATCGGTGGGCCATGCGCCTGACGCTACGACCCGTGAGCCTCCGCCTCATCGGTGCGTGCAGCGGAGCCGGCGGCCGGGAGACCACGGATGAGTCCGGGGCCTTCCGCGCCTCCAGGCCTCGGTTCTGCGCCCGGCGGGCCGAGCGTCACTCCGTCGTCGGCTGCTCTTCGTCCCCGCGCTCGTCGAGGCGGGCGACCACGGACTGCGTCGCGGCGTGACGCGCCTGGTGCGCGTCGAGCAGCGGGCTGAGGACGCCGCGCAGCGCCGACATCGCGATCCAGCGCCTGGGGACGATGATCTGCGCCCGGCGCCGCTCGATCCCGTCGACGACGGCGGCGGCCGCCTGGGGCGGGGTCAGGCGCTTGCGCAGCGGCGGCGGCAGCGTCTTCATCATCTCGCTGGTGAGCGGGTCCTCGTCGATCGCGCGGTGGACCATCTCCGTGTCGATGAAGCCGAAGTAGGCGACGCTCGCGCTCGCGCCGTGCGGGACGAGCTCGACGCGCAGCGCGCGCCCGAGCTGCTCGACCGCGGCCTTGCTCATCGCGTACGGGATGGCGCCGATCCCGTTGATGAACGCGTACACCGAGGCGACGACCACGACATGCCCGCGCCGGCGCACGATCTCGGGAAGCGCCGCGTGGACGGTCTCGACGACGCCGTGCGTGTTGACGTCGAAGACCCGGTCGAAGCTCTCGGGCGACATCGCGCGCATCGTCGCCGCGCGCGAGGCGAGCCCGGCGTTCGCCATCACCACGTCCAGCCCGCCGAAGCGCTCGACCGTCGACGCGACGGCACGCTGCATCGCCGCGCGATCGGTCACGTCGGCGCCGATCCCGAGTGCGGCGTCGCCGATCTGGCTCGCCGCGGCGCGCGCCGCGTCGTCGTCGAGGTCGACGACGACGACCGAGGCGCCGCGCCGCGCGAGCAGCTGCGCGGTCGCGAACCCGATGCCGCGCGCGCCGCCCGTGACGAGGGCGACCTTGCCGTTCAGGACGTAGGGGGTCTCGGCCATCGGCGGATGCTCGCAGCTCAGCCGCGGCTGAGCTCGTCGATCGCGACCGTGAGGGCCAGCAGCAGCGGCACGTCCTCGCCGGCGGCGATCTCGACGCCGTACGTGTCGCGCACGCGGACCCACTTCTTCGAGATCGTCGCGACGACGTCGCCGTCGCGCTCGATCTCGTACTCGTGCTGGAGCACGTTGCCGTGCGCCTTCATGTCCTCGCCGTCCTCGACGTCGATCGCGAAGCGGTCGCGGATCCCGACGAGCGCCTTGTGCACGGTCGCCAGCGTGTCCCCGTCCCGCTCGACCTTCATCTTGTCGCGGACGCTGAGCTTCTTCTCCTGGATCTTCGCGACCTCGTTGCCGTCGCGGTCCTCGAGCTTGTACGTGTCACGGGCGCGCAGCGCCTTGCCGTCGACCTTGTAGACCTTCTCGCCCTGGTCGTCCTCGATCCAGGAGTCGTCGCCGATCGAGGCGAGCTTCTCGTGCATCTGGAAGCGCCGGGTCTGTCCGGCGTCGTCGCCGCGGTTGCGGAGCAGTCCCATCGTCGTGTCCCCTCGTCTCGGGTGCCGTCGTGTGCGGTCGGCGACGCTAGACGATCCGGGCGGACGCCGTGCCGGAACGACGAACGCCCGCCGGCCGGACGCGAGGGGGAGTCGCATGAAGTCCGGGCCGAGCGGGCGTCGTGTGCGATCGGAAAGATCGAACGGACATCCGTGTTCCGTCGGTACGGGGTACGACGTGAGCCGGCTGAGTCCTTCCCGAGAACCGATCCCGGTCAGTTGCGCGGGCTCGTCCCGCCGGGGGGCCGTCGGAAGCGCCCGGGCTCCCACAGCGGCTCGTCGCCGGCGTTGGCGCCGCGGCTGAGGATGAAGAGCAGGTCGGAGAGCCGGTTGAGGTACCGGATCGTCTCGGGATTCGCGCCCTCGACGAGCAGCGCGCGGCGCTCGGCGCGGCGGCAGACGGTGCGGCAGACGTGCAGGTGCGCGGCGGCGGCGGTGCCGCCCGGGAGCACGAACGACTTCAGCGGCTCGAGCGTGCCGTTCACCTCGTCGCAGCGCTGCTCGAGCCAGGTGACCTGCTCAGGGAGGAGGCGCAGGCGCTCGCGCGCCTCCGCGCCGGCGGTCTCCGGCACGGACAGATCTGCCCCGACGTCGAACAGGTCGTTCTGGATGTGCCGCAGCCAGGCGGCGTACGCGTCCGGCAGCCCGTCGACGGTGAGCGTGACGCCGATCTGGGCGTTCAGCTCGTCGACCGTCCCGTAGGCCTCGATGCGCGGGTCGGTCTTCGCGACGCGGCTCATGTCGCCCAGGTGCGTCTCGCCGTCGTCGCCGAGCCGCGTGTAGATCCGGGTGAGGTTGACGGTCACGATCCGAGCGTAGCGACGCCGGGGTATGCTTGGCGCGTTCAAGGTCGGTGGTGAAGGGAAGTCCGGTGTGAATCCGGCGCGGACCCGCCACTGTGACCGGGCGATGTAGCCCACCCGCATGCGAGAGCAAGCCACTGGCGCCCAGGTGCCGGGAAGGCGCGGGCCGGGTGCCCGGGAGCCAGGAGACCTGCCTCCGGCCGCCACGCACATACGCCCTCGTGGAAAGGGGTGGCCCATGGCCCGTCATACCCGTCGTCTCGCAGCAGGCGCCGTCCTGCTGTCGCTCGTCCTCCCGGCCGCCGCCGGTGCCGCCGACCCGCTGTCCGTGACCGTGCGGGTGGAGGGGACGGCCGACACGCTGCTCGCGCGCACCGCCGTTCCGCTGACCGGGCCCCCCGTCGTGCGCGACGGCAACAGCTGTCCCGGCGACAGCGCCGCCGCGGCGCTCGACCGCGCCACCGCCGGCGCCTGGGGCGGCGCCTGGAACGCCGGCCTCTCCGACTGGGAGCTCGCCCAGATCAAGGGCGAGACCCACAGCTTCAGCGCCGACGCCTACTGGGGCTTCTTCCTCGACGAGGCCGTTGCGGGCCTGGGGATCTGCGGGCAGACGCTGCAGGCCGGCGACCGGGTCCTGTTCGCGCCCACGCCGTCGAACTTCGACCCGATCGGCGTGCTGACGCTCCACGGCGTTCCCGCGACCGTCGCGCCCGGCACGCCGTTCACCGTCACCGTCAGGCGCACCGCGACCGGCTACGGCCCGCCTCCGGACTACGCGTCGATCGTCGAGACGCTCCCGCTCGCGGGCGCCGTGATCGCGCTCCCGGGCGGCGGCACCGCCACCACCGGCGCCGAAGGGACCGCCGTCCTCACGCTGGCTGCGGCCGGTCCGGCGACGCTTCGCGCGACGAAGCCCGGGGAGGTGCGGTCCGCCGCCGAGCCCGTCTGCGCGACCACCGGGACGGACGGCCTGTGCGGCTCGTCGGCGCCCGCGGCCGCGAGCACGGCCGGCACCCAGGCCGCCGCCGCGGGCCCGGCCCGTCCGCTGATCGCCGGCGTGCGTGAGGGGGCGCGGTTCACGCGGCGCGCCGCGCCGCGCACGCTCTCCGGCACCGTGCAGGTCGGCCCGTCCGGCCTGCGGGACGTCCTGCTGCGCCTGACGCGGCGCTCCGGCGCACGCTGCGAGGCCTACGACGCCACGCGCGAGCGCTGGACGCGCGCCCGGCGGTGTGGGACCGAGGGCGGCCGCTGGTTCTCGGTCGGCTCCCGCGCCGCATGGTCGTACCTGCTCCCCGGGGCGCTCGCGTCCGGTCGCTACGTCCTCGACATCCGCACGGTCGACGGCGCCGGCACCGTGACCCGCGGCGCCGAGCGCTCCGCCGATCCGGCCCGGCCGCGCACGCGCGTGGTCTTCAGCGTCCGCTGACGAGGATGGCCCGCCCGCTCCGCATCGCGCTGCTCGCCGCCGCCCTCGCGGCGGCGGCCGGCGTGGGCGGCTGCGCGAACGCGACCAACGCAGGGGATCCGGTGCTCCTCACCGTGACCCGCGACTTCGGCGCGACGACCGTGCTGGAGCGCACGACGGACGACCTGCCGGCGGCCGAGACGGCGATGCGGCTGCTCCAGCGCAACGCCGAGGTCACGACCCGCTACGGCGGCGGCTTCGTCCAGTGCGTCGACGGTCTCTGCGGCGGGGACGAGGACGGGCGCCGGGAGGACTGGTTCTACTTCGTCAACGGCATCGAGGCCCCGAAGGGCGCCGCGGCGACGCGCGTGCGCCCGGGTGACCACATCTGGTGGGACCGGCGCGCGTGGGACGCCGCCGACCGCGTCCCGGCCGTCGTCGGCTCGTTCCCCG
>DAIPYF010000032.1:0-16465 GCA_036782855.1 Solirubrobacteraceae bacterium | reverse complement strand
TCAACGTCAAGCAGGAGATCATCAACTTCCGCCGCGTCGTGCGGCCGATGCGCTCCGCCCTCGCCGACCTGGAGCGAACCACCAAGCGCTACGTCGACCAGGACCTCGACGTCTACTTCGACGACATCAACGACGCGTCCGAGCGCGTCTGGGACATGCTCGAGAACTTCAAGGAGGTCGTGGAGGCGCTCGAGAGCACCAACGAGGCCGTGCTCTCGCACGAGCTCAACAAGGTGCTGCGCGTCCTGACCGCCTTCAGCGTCGTGATGCTGCCGCTGACGCTCATCGCCAGCATCTTCGGCATGAACGTCGAGGTGCCCTGGCAGGGCGACAGCGACGGCTTCTGGATCGTCATCACGGTGATGGCCGTGCTGCTCGTCGGGATGCTCGCGGCGTTCCGCAGACGCGGATTCCTCTAGGCCCCGTGCCCGTCGCCCCCGCCGACCCGCACCCCGCCGTCGAGCGCTCCGCGCTGGAGGCCCCGCCCCACCCCCGGCGGATGGTCGTCATCGCCAACCCCCACGCCGCCGGGGTCGACCCGCAGCTGCGGCGCGTCGTCGTCGCGGCGCTCGGCAGCCGCTTCGACGTCGAGGCGGTGGAGACGGACGCGCCCGGGCATGCCACCGGGCTGGCGGGCGCCGCAGCGCGCTCCGGCGCGGATGTCGTCGTCACGCTCGGCGGCGACGGCACCGTCAACGAGGCCGCCAACGGGCTGCTCGGGACCGGGGTGCCGCTCTTCCCGCTCCCCGGCGGATCCCAGAACGTCTACGCGAAGCTCCTGGGGATTCCGGCCGACCTCATCGACGCGGCCGAGCACCTGCTGCGCATCGCCGACCGCTGGGAGCCGCGGGCCGTCGACGCGGGCCGGGTGAACGGGCGCCTGTTCACGTTCTGCGCCGGCATCGGTCTCGACGCCGAGGTCGTGGCACGGGTCGACGCCGACCCCGAGCGCAAGGCCCGCCGGCGTGAGCTCGCGTACGCGCAGAGCGCCGTCGGCGTCTTCCTGCGCGAGTATGCGATGAACGCGCCGCGGCTCGTCGTCGAGGTCCCGGACAGCGAGCCGGTCGAGGGCGTCACGGTGCTCGTGCAGAACGCGCGGTCCTACACGTTCGCGGGCAAGCGCCCGATCGAGGTCTGCCGCGACGTGACGCTCGACTCGGGCACGCTCTCGGCCGGCATCATGCGCCGGACGAGCCCGCTCGACCTTGCCACGATGGGCGCGCGGCTGTGGTTCGGCGGCCTCCACGCGGCCGACCACCGCCACGCCACGGTGCTCGAGCGCCTCACGACGCTGACCGTCCGCCGCGCCGACGGCTCGCCGGTCGTGGTGCAGGTCGACGGGGATGCGCTGCCGCCGGAGCCGCAGGCCGTGTTCGACGTACTGCCGGGCGCGCTGACGGTCGTGGCGTAGCAGGACGGTTGAACGAACCGCCTTCGGGCGTGCCGGCGGCGCGATGTGAGAACGATCAGACCGCCTTCGGGCTTGCTGGCAGCGCCTTGAGAACGATCAGACCGCCTTCGGGCTTCCGGCAGCGCGATTTGAGAACGATCAGACCGCCTTCGGGCTTGCTGGCAGCGCGATTTGAGAGCCATCAGACCGCCTTCGGGCTTGCTGGCAGCGCGATTTGACAACCATCAGACCGCCTTCGGCGGTCTGTCCTGCCGGGGGGCCGTGGCTAGGCGCTCGGCGTCACGCGATACGCGTCGAACACGCCGTCGACGTTCCGCAGGCGCGTGACGGTCGCCTTCAGGACCTGCGTGTCGCCGACCTCGAGGACGAAGCGGTTGCTGACCATCGGGCGCGTGACGATGCAGCGTGCCTCGACGATGTTGATGCCCGCCTCGGCGAGCGTGCGCGACAGATCCTCGAGCAGCCGGTGGCGGTCGTACGCGTCGACCTGGATCTCGACCTTGAAGGCGTTCTCGTGCTCGCCCTCCCAGTGGACCTCGACGAACCGCTCCGGGTCCTTGCGCAACGCGGCGACGTTCGGGCAGTCGTCGCGGTGGATCGTGATGCCGCGCCCGAGGGAGACGTAGCCCACGATCGGGTCGCCCGGCACCGGATGGCAGCACTTCGCCAGGCGCAGCATCACGTCCTCGACGCCCTCGACGCGGATGCCGTACGCCCCGGAGGACCCGGTCGGCATGCGGCGCTTGCGCCGGTCGGAGACCAGCGTCTCGGCGACCCCGCTCTCCTCCTCCGCCGCCTCGCCCTGCTTGAGGCGCTGGAGGATCTTGTTGACGACGACCTTCGGGCTGATCTTCGCGCCGCCGAGCGCGACGTAGAAGTCCTCGCCCTTGCGGAAGCCCATCTCGCGGATCACGTCGGCCAGCAGCGGCGAGCCGGTGATCTTCTGCGCAGGCAGGCCCGCCTTGCGCAGATGCTCCTGCAGCAGGTCGCGACCGGTGTGCTCGGCGTCCTGCCGGCCCTCGGCCTTGAAGAACTGCTTGATCTTGTTGCGCGCCCGCGTGGTCTTCACGACCGCGAGCCAGTCGCGTGAGGGCCCCCGGTCGCGCTTGCTCGTGAGCACCTCGACGCGATCGCCCGAGCGCAGCTGGTAGGCGAGCGGGACGATCTTCCCGTTGACCTTCGCGCCGACGCAGCGGTGTCCGAGCTCCGTGTGGATCTCGTAGGCGAAGTCCAGCGGCGTCGCGCCCGAGGCGAGCGACTTCACCTCGCCCTTCGGCGTGAAGACGAACACCTCCTCGTCGAACAGGTCGACCTTGAGGTTCTCGACGAACTCCTTCGGGTCGCTGAGCTCCTGCTGCCAGTCCAGCATCGAGCGCAGCCAGCGGTTCTTCGCGTCGCCCTCCGGCGCCTTGATCCGCTTGCCGCCCGGCGCGGCCTTGTACATCCAGTGCGCGGCGACGCCGAACTCGGCCATGTCGTGCATCTCGCGCGTGCGGATCTGGATCTCGAGCGGCAGCCCCTCCGGCCCGATCACGGTCGTGTGCAGCGACTGGTACATGTTGAACTTCGGCATCGCGACGAAGTCCTTGAAGCGCCCGGGCAGCGGCTTCCAGAGTGAGTGGATCACGCCGACCGCGCCGTAGCAGTCCTTCACCGAGTCGACGATCACGCGCATCGCGGTCAGGTCGTAGATCTCGTTGAACTCGCGGCCCTTGCGGGTCATCTTCGAGTAGATCGAGTAGAAGTGCTTGGCCCGGCCGGAGATGTCCGCGTGGATGCCGAGCGCGTCGAGCTCGCCGGACAGCGTGGCGCCGGCGTGCGTCACGTAGTCCTCGCGCTCGTCGCGCTGCTGGTTCACGAGGCCCTTGATCTCCTGGTACTTGCGCGGGTGCAGCGCCGCGAACGCGAGGTCCTCGAGCTCCCACTTGATCGCGTGGATGCCGAGACGGTGCGCGATCGGCGCGTAGATCTCCAGGGTCTCCTTCGCCTTGTCGATCTGCTTCTGCTTGGAGAGCGCGCCGATCGTGCGCATGTTGTGCAGCCGGTCGGCGAGCTTGATGAGGATGACCCGGATGTCCGTGGCCATCGCCACCATCATCTTGCGGTAGTTCTCCGCCTGCGCCTCGTCGCGCGAGGTGAACGTGATGCCCTCGAGTTTCGTCACGCCGTCGACGAGCGTCGCGACGTCCTCGCCGAACAGCTCGCGGACCTCGGTGAGCTCCGCCGTCGTGTCCTCCACGGTGTCGTGCAGCAGCGCGGCGCACAGCGTCTCGGTGTCGAGCCGCAGGCCGGCGCAGATCTTCGCGACGCCGACCGGGTGGACGATGAACTCCTCGCCGGACTTGCGCCGCTGGTCGGCGTGGTGACGACAGGAGAAGAGAAACGCCTCGACCACCCGGTCGCGGTCGACGGGCATCGCGGTCTCGTCGGCGTGCTCCTCGACGATCGCGAACAGGTCGGCGAGCAGCCGGCGCTCGGTCGGGGTGAGCGCCGCCTCGTCCACGGACGTCGAAGCCGCCCCCGGACCGGGCGTCCCGACGGGCGCGCGCGTCTGCACGCGCGGAGACGGTGCGGCCGGGTCGGCCGTCAGGCCGCCCGTGAGGTCGAGCTGGTCAGCCATGCGCGGCCCTCCTGCAGGCGCGCGTCGTACGCGCGGTACGCGGCGGAGCGGTCCAGGTCCGTGCGCTCGGCCGGCGGCAGCTCCCAGGCACCGGTTGCGCGGTCGAGCGTGAGCAGGCCCAGCTCACACAGGACGCGCAGCAGGCGGCCGGCGTGCGACGGCGTGCGCGGTGCGTCCCGATCGCCGAGCAGCACGTCCGCAAGCGGCTGCGCGGGCGCGGCGCGCAGGGCCGCGTAGAGCGCCATGAGCTCCGGGCGGGAGACGGCGTCGTGCTCGAGGACATCCTGCGTGAAGCGTAGCTCAGCGGCGCCCCAGGCCAGGTGGGTCGTGCGGCCCTCACCGGCCGCCCGCAGCGCGCGTTCGTGCGCCGCCAGCACGGGAGGATCGAGCGCCACCACATGGGCACAGTCATCGGCCAGTCCCGGCCGGCGCTCCAGCTCGTCCCACGAACAGAGCGCGAATCCGCCCAGGCGACCCTCCAGCTGGCGGGCGCGCCGCTGCGCGCAGGCGACGAGGACGAGCACCGGCTCGCCGGTGGCGACGAGCTCCGTCAGGGTGGCGGCGATGCCCGCACCGCGACGGTCGCGGACCGGCCCGGGATTCCCGGCCGCCGGCGGCGTCGCGGGACTCAGCGGCGCGTCGAGCTCCGCCATCGCCTCGGCGAGCGGCCCACCCTCCGGCGACGCCGGGCGCGTGATCGGCGCCGGCGCGGGCGCGGCCGCCGCCCGCAGGATCAGGCGGGGCTCCTCCGCACCGTTCCAATGGTTGACCTCCAGGCTGAACGCGGCGTCGAGACCGTCCTGCGCCCCGTCCGGCAGGCGCCCGCGGCCGAACGCGACCGCGCTCGCCCGGGCGGCGCCGGAGCTGACGGTGAACCGCACGTGCTTGCCCTCCCCCATCGTCCGGACGTCCGTCATGCGCGCTGCGGGCATCAGCAGCACGGGACGGGGGTTGCCCATCCCGAACGGGGCCAGCCGGCCCAGCTGCTCGGCGAGTTCCAGCCCGGTGTCCTCGGCCGAGACGATCGCGTCGATGCGCTGGGAGGGCACGAGGTCGGCGGGGTCCAGGACGGACGCGGCGTGGGCGACGAAGGCTGCGCGCAGCGCGTCGACCTGGTCGGCGGCGACCGTGCAGCCGGCGGCGGCGCGATGACCGCCGTGGCGCAGCAGGTGGGCCGCGCACGCGTCGAGCCCGGCGAGCAGGTCGAACCCGGGGATCGACCGGCCGGAGCCCGTGCCCCGCTCGCCGTCGAGTGCGATGAGGAGGACGGGACGGTGATGGCGCTCCGCCAGACGCGAGGCCACGATGCCGATCACCCCCGGATGCCAGTCCGGGGACGCCAGCACGTACGCGGCCTGCTCCCCGGCGGCCGCGACCTGCGCCTCGGCCTCGAAGACGATCCGCGTCTCCACGTGGCGTCGCAGGCCGTTCGCGTCGTCGAGCTCGGAGGCGATCGCGGTCGCCCGGCCGGGGTCGTCCGTGAGCAGCAGCTCGACCCCCGCGTCGGCGCGCTGCATGCGTCCGGCGGCGTTCAGCCGCGGCGCGAGGCGAAAGCCGACGGTCTGCTCATCGACGGCGGCGGGGTCGGAGTCGCTGACCCGCAGGAGCGCGCGCAGCCCCTCGCGCCGGGTGCACGAGAGCGCAGCGAGCCCGGCCCGCACGAGCCGGCGGTTCTCCCCGCGAAGGGGGACGCAGTCGGCGATCGTCGCCAGCGCGACGACGTCCAGGTCACGGTCGGCGAGCGCCGGGTCGCGGCCCGCGGCACCGAGCAGCGCCGCCGACAGCTTGTAGGCGACCCCCGCCGCGCAGAGGTCCGGGCACGGGTAGCCGGACACCTGCGGGTGGACGATCGGCGCGTCCGGGAGCACGCCGTCGGCCCGTGGCTGGTGATGGTCGGTGACCACCACGTCGAGCCCCAGCTCGCGCGCCAGCGCGACCTCCTCGACGGACGTGATGCCGCAGTCGGCGGTGATCAGCAGCCCGGCCCCCTCGCTCGCGAGACGGCGGACCGTCGCGGACGCCAGGCCGTACCCGTCCTCGGACCGGCTCGGCAGGAACCACGAGACCGCGGCGCCCAGGTCGCGCAGCGTGCGCACGAGGATCGCGGTGGCGCTGACGCCGTCGCAGTCGTAGTCGCCGTGGACGACGATCGCCGACCGGCGCGCGGCGTGGTCGAGGATCAGCGCGGTCGCCCGGTCGATCCCCGCGAACGCCGACGGCTCGTGCGCGTCGGCGGCGGCCAGGAACGCCGCCGCCGCCTGCGGCTCGGACAGGCCGCGGCGCACCAGCACCTGGGCGACCGGTCCGGGGACGCCGAGCGCGTCCTCCAGGGCCCGGCAGGGCGCCGAGGGCGCCGGCGCGATGTCGAATCGGACCTCGTCCACCGCTGCACCGTAGGCGGCGGGGACGACGGAACCCTCAGAGGTGCAGCGCGACGTTGCCCCTGCGCACACCGAGACCGTACGCCGCGGCGAGCCCGAGCACGGCGCCGGGGATGCCCTCGAGCGCGGTCAGGAGGCTGATGTCGTCGTTGCCCGGGACGGCGAACCCGGCCAGGATGAAACCCACGACCACGGAGCCCACGAGGGCCAGCAGGAAGCTGCCGACGATCCCGCCCCAGAAGCGGTCGGGGATGAAGATGGCGAAGTGCCAGATGGCGATTCCCATCATGGACCAGGCGAGAACACCCATCTCGGACTACCTCCCATGGCGGCGATTGCGCGGCCGCTTCGGCTTCGGGGTCTTCGGCTCGTCCTTCATGACGAGGTCCTCGGGGGTCAGGTCGGCGCCACTGCCCGGGAGCGGATCGTCCGGCTCGGCCGTCGCCGTGGCCGTGCGCGTCGCGTCGCCCTCCAACCCGAGGTCGGCGACCATCTCCTGGAACTCGTCCGGGGCGACGGTCATGTTCGGGTCGTCCGGCGAGGTGATGCGCCGGCGCGGGCGCTTGGGCTCCTCCGGCTCGACCTCGATCGCGGCGCCTCCGGCGGCTGTGGCATACGCGGGCACGACGCCGCTGTTGGCGAGGGCGACGCGGGAGCGGCGCTTGCGCCAGACCGGCTCGCCCTCCTTCCAGTGCATGAGCACCGGCGTCGCGATGAAGACCGACGAGTACGCGCCGGAGACGACGCCGACCGCGAGCGCGAACGCGAAGTCCTTCAGCGTCTCCCCGCCGAAGAACAGCAGCGCCAGGATCGGCAGGAGCGTTGAGAGCGAGGTGGCCAGCGACCGCATGAGCACCTCGCTCATCGAGCGGTTCAGGATCTGGGAGAAGGCGGCCCGCGGCATCCGCGGGACGTTTTCTCGCACACGATCGAACACGATGATCGTGTCGTAGAGCGAATAGCCGAGAATCGTGAGCAGGGCCGCCACGGTCGCGGTCGTCACCTCAAAGCCGAACAGCGCGTACACGCCGGCCGTGATGAAGATGTCGTGGAGCAGCGCGACCAGGACCGGGACCGCGTACCGCCACTCGAAACGCAGCGCGATGTAGCTGCTGATCACGATCAGCGACGCGATGATCGCGATGATCGCGCCCTTCGCGACGGTGTCGCCGAACGTCGGGCCGATGGTCTCGAAGCTGTACGTCCCGCCCCCGAACTCGCGGTTGAGCGCCTGCTCGACCTCGCCGCGCTCGGCCGCCGTGAGCGTCTCGGTCGAGATCTGGAACGCCTCGCTGCTGCGGAACTCCGCGCCGGTGATGCGCTGGATCTTCGCCTTGCTCAGCCCGAGCGGCGCGAGGGTGTCGCGGATCTCCTGCTCGCTGGCGGACTGCTGCAGCTCCGCGATGACGCGCGATCCCGAGGTGAAGTCGATCCCGAGATTCAGGCCCTTGCCGCCGATCGACAGCGCCCCGATCAGCAGGATCACGCCGGACAGGGCGAAGAAGTACTTCGACTTGCCCATGTAGTCCCAGCGGAAGCGCTGGCGGGTGGACTGGGCTCCGAGGGCGCTGGGGCTGGCCAGGAACCGCGTACGCCCGAGCGTCCCGAGCACCGCCTGCGTGAGCAGGACCGCGGTCAGGAACGAGACGATCGTGCCGACGCCGAGGGTGAAGGCGAAGCCCTTCACGCCGGCGGTCGCGAGCGTGAACAGGATGAACGCCACCATGAAGATGACGACGTTCGCGTCGATGATCGCGGTCAGGCCCTTGCGGTAGCCCTGGCTGATCGCGACGGGCGTCGAGCGCCCGGCCCGGATCTCCTCCTTCACGCGTTCGAAGATCACGATGTTCGCGTCCGCGGCCACGCCGATGGTGAGGACGAGGCCGGCGATGCCCGGCAGCGTCATCGTGATCGGGATCAGCTTGACGAGCGTCAGCATGAACAGCGCGTAGACCCCGAGCGCGCCGACGGCGATGACGCCGAGCGCCCGGTAGAACACGAGCAGGAAGAGGGAGACGAGCACGAGGCCGACGAGGCCCGCGATCAGTCCCTGGTCGAGCGCCTGCTTGCCGAGCGTCGCGGAGACCTGGCTGGAGGAGATCAGCTCGAGCCGGATCGGCAGCGCACCGGTCTTCAGCAGGTTCGAGAGGTCCTGGGCCGACTGGATCGTGAACCCGCCCGAGATCTCCGAGCCGTTGGCCGCGTCGATGCCGTCCGGGTTCTGCTGGAAGTCGATGTACGGCGCCGAGATGATCTCGTTGTCGAGGACGATCGCGAAGTGCTGGAACGCGTTGTTCGCGCTGCCCCCGAAGAAGTTCTCCTGCCCGCGCTGGGCGATCTCCCGCGTCGTCTCGAGCCAGGCCTTCTGGCCCTTCTCCGTGAAGTCGAACGTGACGTTCGGCGCGCCGGTGCCGCCCGGTCCGTTGTCGAAGTTCTGCTCGGGGTTCTTGATGTCCAGGCCGCCGAGCGCCGGCTGGTCGCGGAGCACGTAGAAGCGGTTGCTGGGCTCGCCGTCGACGCCCTCGGCCGCGACGACGATCGTCCCCTGCGGGACCTTCACGACCTCCGTGTCGGGCCCCTTCTTGACCTTCTTGGACTCGATCTCCGCGTCGAGGTCCTTGCGCGTCTCCGCGGGGCCGGCGAGCACCCTCTCGGCCTTCGTGTCGAGCAGGTAGTACTCGCCGGTGGTCGTCTCCTTGCCCGTGTTCGTCGGCTTGCACTCGGAGGCGAGCCGGATCGCGTCGTACTGACTGCGCGCACCGGTGCCGCCGCCCGCCGCCGGGCCGCCGGTGACCGCCTGGTTCGTCGGGTCGGGCTTGCAGCCCTCGCCGAGGACGTTCGTCTCCCAGTCGTAGAAGTAGAGCTGGGCGGTCTTCCCGACCTGCTCGCGCGCCTGCTCGGCGTCGTCCACGCCGGGGAGCGAGACGTCGATCTGGTCGGCGCCCGTGCGCTGGATCTCCGGCTCGGCGACACCGAACTTGTCGATGCGGTCGCGCATGATGTCGATCGTGCGCGTGACCGCCTCGCCGGTCACCTGCGACTGCTTCGTCGGCTTCGCCTGGAAGACGAGCGACGTGCCGCCCTTCAGGTCGAGCCCGAGCTTCGTCGGCTTCGTCGCGACCACGACCGCGGATACCGCGACGAGACCGGCGATGAACAGGAGGATCAGGAGGTTGCGGCGGCGATCGGTCATGCGGCGGGCGCTCTCACTTCTGGGGGGTCAGGACGAGCAGCATGCCGCCGTCGTCGTCGTAGGCGGGGAACAGGTCGGCCGTCGCGCGGGCGGGCAGGTCGCCCTCCGCGTTGACCTGGACGGGCTTGGCGAGCTTGCGCACGCCCCACTCCAGCACGGTCCCGACCGGGTCCTCACCGTCGTCGAAGACGAGGCCGAGGACGTCGCGCACGGGGCGGCCGATGACGCGCTCGTCATCGAGGCCGGTGAGCTCGAACGCCCCCCGCCCGCAGGCGATGACGCGCGCCTCCTGGTCACAGACGAAGAAGGCCGCGTCGGGGGCCGGGTAGTAGTCGTCGAGGAGCTCGATGAGAAAGCCGAACCCGCATTTCGCGCAGCCTTTCGGCGCCGAGCGGAAGCCGGCGGTGCGATCGGTGGCGGCGGAGCGGTTCCCGCAGTTCGGGCAGATGAAGTGGTGGGCCATGAAACTCCCCGCCGGAAGGGTAGGGGTCGGGCGGCGCACGTGCGCCGACGCACCGGCGGATGCGGGGGTCAGAACAACCCCGACTCGCCGGGGGCGTCGAGACCCAGGTGCTCGTACGCGCGGACGGTGGCGGCGCGCCCGCGCGGCGTGCGCCGCAGCAGGCCGCGCTGCAGCAGATACGGCTCGTAGACGTCCTCGATCGTGTCGGCCTCCTCGCCGACGGCGATCGCCAGCGTGGAGAGGCCGACCGGGCCGCCGGAGAACGTCGTGCACAGCGCGGCGAGGATGTCCCGGTCGAGCCGGTCGAGGCCCTCGTGGTCGACTTCGAGCATGTTCAGCGCGTCGTCGGCGGCGTCGTCGGTGACGACGCCGGTGCCGCGGACCTCCGCCCAGTCGCGCACGCGCCGCAGCAGGCGGTTGGCCACGCGCGGCGTGCCGCGGCTGCGGGCCGCGATCGCGAGCGCCCCGCCGGTGTCGATCCGCACGCCGAGGATGTCGGCGGAGCGGTGGACGATGCGGGCCAGGTCCGCGGGCTCGTACGTCTCGAGCCGGTGCTGGATCCCGAAGCGGTCGCGCAGCGGCGTGGACAGCAGCCCGGCGCGGGTGGTCGCGCCGACGAGCGTGAACGGCGGCAGGTCGAGCGTCACGACGCGGGCGCCTGCGCCCTGCCCGATCGTGATCGGCAGGCGGGCATCCTCCATCGCCGGGTAGAAGGTCTCCTCCAGCGCGCGGTTCAGGCGGTGGATCTCGTCGACGAAGAAGACGGCGCGCGGCTCCAGCGCCGTGAGCAGCGCCGCGATGTCGCCCTTGCGCTCGAGCGCCGGGCCGGCCGTCATGACGAACGGCGCGTCGAGCTCCTCGGCGATGATCTGCGCGAGCGACGTCTTGCCGAGCCCGGGCGGACCGGCGAGCAGCACGTGGTCGAGTGCCTCACCCCTCGCGGCCGCGGCCTGCAGCGACACCGAGAGCTGCTCGCGCAGCGCGTCCTGGCCGACGAAGTCCTCCAGCGTCCGCGGACGCAGCGAGCGGTCGATGTCGTCCTCGCCGGCGAGGACGCCCGGCGTCTGGATGCGCGGTGCCGCAGCGTCGTCCATCTCAGCGCCTCGCGGCCTTCAGCGCGCTCTGGAGGAGCTCCTCGGGGCTCTCGCCCTCCGCGACCGCGAGCAGGGCGTCGACCTCGGCGGGCGGGAAGCCGAGCTCGAGCAGGCCGTCCCGGGCCAGCCGCCGGGGGTCGTCCCCGCGGGTGACGACGATCGCCGGCTCGGACCCGTCGGCCGGCGCGACCTTCTCGCGCAGCTCGACGATGATCCGCTCGGCGGTCCGCTTGCCGATGCCGGGCACGGCCTGGAACCGCGCGGCGTCGCCGGCGCCGAGCGCACCCGCGAGCTCGCGCGGGGTCCCGCCGCTGAGGATGGCGAGGGCGACCTTCGGGCCGACTCCCTGGACGCCGAGCAGCAGCAGGAAGAGGTCGCGCTCCTCCTCCGTGGCGAAGCCGTAGAGCTGCATCGTGTCGTCGCGGACGACGAGATGCGCGTGGAGCGAGACCGGGCGGCCGACCGCGGGCACCTGCCGGAGCGTCTCGGCGGAGACGGCGAGCCGGTAGCCGACGCCCCCGGCCGTCTCGAGGACGACGTGATCGGCACGGCGCACCGCGACCTCGCCGGCGACGAGCGCGATCACCGCACGCCCGCCAGGTCTGCGGCGGCGGCGGCACCGCGCAGCGGAGCGTGGTTCGCGTGGCAGATCGCGACGGCGAGCGCATCCGCCGCGTGATCGGGCGTCGGAGCCTCCGGCAGCGCCAGCAGCGCCTGGACCATGCGCGTCACCTGGTCCTTGTCCGCCCTGCCGCTGCCGCACACGGCCCCCTTGACCTGCTGCGGCGTGTAGTCCGTGCACGGGACGCCGCGGCGGCCGGCGGCGCACAGGATGACCCCGCGCGCCTGGCCGACGGCGAACGCCGAGCGGGCGTTCTGCCCGAAGTAGAGCGCCTCCAGCGCGACCGCGTCCGGCTCGTGCCGCAGCAGCAGATCGTCGAGCCCGGTGAAGAGCTCGGCGAGCCGGCGCTCCGGGGCCGCTGCGGCCCGCGTCGTCAGGACGCCGCCGTCGAGGGCCGCGAGCCGCCCGCCGCGACGGCGCACGACACCGAAACCGCAATTGGCGAGGCCGGGATCGATGCCGAGGACCACCATCAGCGTTGGATTCTCCGCGCTGGGCCGGATGCCTCCCGCGGGACGCGTCAGGCGGGACGTCCGGCACGGCGCCGCAGACGGGCGCCGTCGCTCACGCGATCCATGCCCAGCCAGCAGAACTCCATCGCGCGATCCAGGACGACCTCGCGCGGGACGTGCTGGTGGTCGTGCCACCAGTTGCCCAGGGCCTGGATCGAGCCGGCCAGCAGCTGGGCGTAGGCCTCGAGCACGAGCGCGCGCTGCCCGGGGTCCCCTTCGGGGTCCTCGCGGATGTCCGGGTCGGACGCCATCAGCTCGGCGATCACACCGACCGCCTGCTGCTGGACGCCCGCGATCGCCTCCGCCACCTCCGGGTCGGACGCGTCCCGGAACAGCGCCCTCCAGGCGTCGCGGTGCTCCTCGACGAATGAGAGGAACGCATCGATCCCACCCCGCAGGCGCTCCTCACCGGTCGTCCCCGTCTCGGCGTTCGCCTGCAGGCGCCGGAAGATCTCCGTGGCGTGCGCGTCGACGAGCTCGGCGTGCAGCTCGCGCTTGGATGCGAAGTGCTCGTAGATCAGCGCCTTGGACACGCCCGCGGTCTGGGCGATCTCCTCCAGCGACGCGCCGTGGTACCCGGCACGCCCGAAGACCTCGTTCGCCGCCGTCAGCAGCTCGTCGCGGCGTTCGGCCGCGCTCAGGCGCCGGCGCGGGCGGTCGGGCGGGTCGGTCACCGCGAGCCCCCACGTCCCGGATGCGCTGCGAGGACCGTCCGGCAGTGACGCGCTGTCATGTACGCAGCATAGGACTCCGCCATAGGGTCTCGGCCATGACCGCGGGCGCGACCGACTGGGATGCCGAAGGACTGCTCGACGGCGTCCCGCCGGACGGCCGTGGCGCGCGCGTGCGCCTTCTGGACCGCCTCGTCGACGGTGGCTACCGCATGGACGAGCTGCGCGCCGCGGCGCAGGACGGCACGCTGACCGCGCTCCCGACCCTGCTCGTGCTCGGGGGGCCGGCGCGGATGACGGCGCGGGAGAACGCCGCGGCCGCCGGGCTCGACCTTGGATTCGTGCTGGACGTGCGGCGCGCCAACGGCATCGCCGTGACCGACCCCGACATGCCGACGCTCAGCGAGGCCGACCTCGCGGTCGGGGGCCTGACCCGCGCGGCGACGGACGCCGGGGTCTCCGGCGAGCAGGTGCTCGCGGCCGCACGCGTCATGGGTCACGCGCTGCGCCAGGTCGCCGACCAGTTCAGCGAGATCGTGACGGACCTCGCGTACGACCCGACGCTCGACGAGGCCGAGCTCGCCGAGCGTTTCGCCACGCAGGTCGCCGCGCTGCAGCCGCTGATCGACGAGCTGCTGGCGCTCGGGCTGCGCGTCCACTTCCGCGAGGCCGTGCGCGATGCCGCCATCGCCGGGGCCGAGCGCTCCGGGCTCGGCGGCAGCCTCGGCACCCGCGACGTCGCCGTCGCCTTCGCGGACCTCGTCGGGTTCACCAGGCTCGGCGAGCAGCTGCCGCCCGAGCAGCTCGCGCGCGTGGCGGCCCGTCTGTCGGAGCTCGCCGCGCAGGCGGCCGATCCGCCGGTGCGCCTCGTCAAGACGATCGGGGACGCGGTCATGCTCGTCGCGCCCGAGCCCGAGCCGCTGATCGACACGATGCTGCGCCTCGTGGACCTCGCCGACGCCGAGGGCCGGGGATTCCCCCAGGTGCGGGTCGGGATCGCGGCGGGCCCCGCGATGACGCGCGGCGGTGACTGGTACGGAAGCCCGGTGAACCTCGCATCGCGCCTGTCGGCGATCGCGCGCGGTGGCAGCGTCCTCACCACCGAGGCCGTGCGCGGAGCGGCCGGCGAGGGGTTCGCCTGGTCACCGGCGGGCGCGCGCCGCATCCGCGGGCTGCACGGCCCGGTCCCGGTCGTGCGCGTGCGCCGCTCGGCGCAGGCGACCGGCTAGGCCGGGTCCGGGGGCCGGCGCACCGCCCGGACGGCCGGGACGGTCAGGCACGCGAGCGCGCACAGGATCCCGACCAGCGTCCCGAGCCGCATCGTCTCCTCCACCCCGACGGCGGCGGCGATCGGGCTCGAGAGCGCGAGTCCGAGCGGCATCAGGCCGACGGCCGCCGCCCAGTCGTAGGCGCTGATGCGCGCGGTCGCCTCGGGCGGCACCTGCTGCTGGATCGTGAGGTCCCAGACCGTGAAGAAGAGCGAGACACCGACGCCGGCCAGGCACTCGAGCGCGGCGATCGCCGGGACGCCCAGGCCCGACGCGAGGATCACCCCCTGCGACGAGGCGAGCAGCATGGCCGCGAACGTGAGGACCAGGGTGCGCTCGAAGCGCACCCGGTAGGCGATGACGCTGCCCAGGACCGCGCCGGCCCCGAACGCCGTCGAGATGACGGCCCAGGACGTCGGGCCTCCCAGGTCGCTCTCGGCGAGCACCGGGCCGAGCACGAAGACCGACGGGAGGACGAACACCGTGTACGCGACGAGCGCCCCGATCCCGGGAAGGATCCAGCCGGACGTCCGCACGATCTCCCACCCCTCGCGCAGGCCGCCCAGGACACCGTGCGGGCCCTCGTCGCCCGGACCGGAGCTCGCGAGCTCCGCCGGGCGCAGCCGTGACAGGAACGCGGCGCTGACGAGGAAGGTCGCCGCGTCGATCGCGATCGCCTCGCCCGGACCCGTCAGGGCGATCACGATGCCCGCCAGCGCCGGACCGAGGACCATCCCGACGTTCTGGATCAGGCTGAACAGCGCGTTGGCCTGCTGCAGGCGGACCGTCTCCACCGTCTGCGGGATCAGACCGACCATCGCCGGGCCGAAGAACGACTCGCAGATCCCGAACAGGCCGGCGAGGACGGCGAGCATCCAGATCTCCGCGGCGCCGCTCAGCAGGAGCACCGCCATGATCGCCTGGACGACGGCGCGCCCGAGGTCGGCGGCGAGCATCGTCTCGCGCCGGCCGAACCGGTCGGCGATCGTCCCGCCGGGGATCGCCACCACGAGGAACGGCAGCGACAGCGCCGCCGTCACGAACGCGAGGTCGCCGAGGTCGCCGATCGCGAGCACCGCGAACGGGAGCGCGATGAAGGTGATCCGGTCGCCGATGACCGACAGCACCTGCCCCGCGAAGAGCAGGCGGTAGCGCGGCTCCTCGCGGAGCACCTCGGGCAGCGCGATCGACATGCGGCCGGGTCTAGCCGGCGGCGACGCGCTCGAGCACGTCGGCGTCCGCGTCGAAGTTCGCGTGGACGTCCCCGACGTCGTCGTTGTCCTCGAGCGTGTCGATCAGGCGCATGAGCTTGGCGACGGTCGGCTCGTCGATCTCGATGCGGGTCGAGGGGCGGAAGGTGACCTCGGCGGAGTCGAACGCGATGCCCGCCGCCTCAAGCGCGGCACGGACCGCTGCGAAGTCGGCCGGTTCGGTCACGACCTCGAGCACGTCCTCGTCGGCCGCGATGTCCTCCGCGCCCGCGTCGATCGCAACCATCAGGTCGTCCTCGCCGTAGGCCGCGGCGTCGACGACGATCACACCCTTCTTGTCGAAGAGGTAGGCGACCGACCCCGGCTCGCCGAGGTTGCCGCCGTGCTTGGAGAACGCGTGGCGCACGTCGCTGCCGGTGCGGTTGCGATTGTCGGTCAGCGCCTCGACCAGCACCGCGACTCCGCCGGGGCCGTAGCCCTCGTACAGGACGGCCTCATAGCTCTCGGCGTCTGCTCCCGCTCCGGTGCCGCGCTGGATCGCCCGCTCGATGTTGTCCTTGGGCATCGAGGCGTCCTTGGCCTTCTGCACGGCCAGCGCGAGCGAGGGATTCCCCTCGATGTCGCCTCCGCCCTCCTTGGCGGCGACGGTGATGTGCCGCGCGAGCTTCGTGAAGAGCTTGCCGCGGCGCGCGTCGACGATCGCCTTCTTGTGCTTGATCCCCGCCCATTTGGAATGCCCGGCCATCGTCCAAGCGTACCCACAGCGGGGGGTGCCGCCTCAGGCCGGGGCGAGGCCGCCGGGGTGCGCGCGGTACCAGTCGATCGTGCGGCGCAGCCCGTCCTCCAGCCCGACCCGCGGCTCCCACCCCGTCAGCCCCCGCAGGCGTGAGGCGTCCACCCACCGGCGGTCGATCGTCCCGCCCGGCCGGGCGGTCCCGCGGCCCCCCGGCTCGAGGTCCGGGCGCCCGGCGAGCCGGCAGATCAGCCGGACCACGTCGACGACCCGATGCGGGGTCCCG
>DAIPYF010000031.1:0-16850 GCA_036782855.1 Solirubrobacteraceae bacterium | reverse complement strand
GCGCTGGCGGTGACCGACCACCACGCGGTCGGGGGGTGGCTGGAGTCCGCGCAGGCGGCGCGGCAGCTCGGGCTGCGCGCGATCCACGGGGCGGCGGTCACGGTCCTCGACCACGCCGGCATGGAGGTCGCCGACGCCCGCCACCTGACGCTGCTCGTGCGCGACGCGCGCGGCTGGGCGAACCTCTGCCGCCTGCTCACGCGCGCCTGGGCGGCCACCCGTGAGACCGACGCGCGCCGCTCGCTCGGCACGCCGTCGCTGACGCTCGACGACCTCGAGGAGCACGTCGCGGGGTTGGTCTGCCTCAGCGGCTGCGCCCGCCGCGGCGTGCGCGACGAGCCGACGATGCGCCGGCTGCTCGCCGCCTTCGGCCGCGACGCCTTCCGGGTCGAGCTGCAGCGCCCGTTCGCCCGTCACGACCGCGCGCTGAACCGCGGGCTGACGCAGCTCGCCGCCCGCCTCGGCGTCCCCTGCGTGGCCACCGGCAACATCCACGCGCACACGCCGATGCGCGCCCGGCTGCAGGACGCGCTGGTCGCGGTGCGCGAGCACACGACGCTCGACGCCTCCGAGCCGCTGCGCCGCGGCAACCACGCGCACGTCCTCGCGACGCCCGCGGCGATGGCCGCGCGCTTCGAGGACCACCCGGACGCGGTCGCGGAGACCGCGCGCCTGGCGGAGACGCTGACCTTCGACCTCACGCACGACCTCGGCTACCGCTACCCCGGCGCCGAGGACGACGGTGCCGACCGCGACCTCGCGCGGGCCTGCCGCGCGAGCTTCGACCACCGCTACGCGCCGGGGCACCGCCTGCGCGACGAGGCCGCCGCCCGCCTGGACGAGGAGCTGGCGCTGATCGCCCATCTCGGCCTTTCGGGCTTCTTCCTCCTGCACCGCGACATGCTCGAACTCGCGCGCGAGGTCGCCGCCGAGGTCCGCGGGCCGGACACCGCCCGTGCGCTGCTGCCGCCCGGCCGCGGCCGCGGCTCCTCGGTCTCCTCGATCGTCTGCTACCTCACCGGCCTCTCGCACGTGGATCCGGTCGCGAACAAGCTCTTCCTCGGCCGCTTCCTCAACGACGAGATCACCGCGCTGCCGGACATCGACCTCGACTTCCCGCGCGACGTGCGCGCGCGGCTGATCCCGCGCATCCACGAGCGCTACGGGCGCGAGCACTCGGCGCTCGTCGCCGCCTTCCCGACCTACCGCGCACGCGGCGCGATCCGCGACCTCGGCAAGGCGCTCGGGCTGCCGCCGGGGGAGATCGAGCGCGTCGCCCGCGGCTCGGAGGGCTGGTCGGCCCGCAACGTCGGGCAGGACATCGTCACCGCACTCGGGGCCGAGCGCCTGGAGCGCGACGGGCAGGCGGGCCGCTGGCGCCACCTCGCCGCGCTCGCCGACGAGGCCCACGGCCTGCCTCGCCACCTCTCCCAGCACTCCGGCGGCATGATCGTCGCCACGCGCCCGCTGGTCGACTGCTGCCCCGTCGTCCCCGCCGCGATGGAGGGGCGGCAGATCGCGATGTGGGACAAGGACTCCTGCGCCGACGCCGGCTTCCTGAAGATCGACCTGCTCGGGCTCGGGATGCTCTCCGCCGTCGAGCGCTGCGTCGAGCAGATCGCCGCGCGCCGCGGCGAGCGGATCGACCTCTCGCGGATCCCGTACGACGACCCCGAGGTCTACGGGACGATCCAGCGCGCCGAGACGACCGGGGTCTTCCAGATCGAGAGCCGCGCGCAGATGGCCTCGCTCATGCGCACGCGGCCGGAGAACCTCGACGACCTGACGATCCAGGTCGCGATCGTGCGGCCCGGGCCGATCCAGGGCGGGGCGGTCAACCCGTACATCGAGCGCCTGCAGCGCCTGCGTGCCGACCCGTCCTACCGGGTGCCCTATGAGCACCCGTCGCTCGAGCCGGTGCTGCGCGACACGCTCGGCACGATCATCTTCCAGGACCAGGTGATCGAGGTCGCGATGGCGTTCGCCGGCTTCTCCGCGGGCGAGGCCGAGGGGCTGCGCCGCGCGATGAGCCGCAAGCGGTCCGCGGCCGCGCTGGAGGCCCACCACCAGCGCTTCGTCGAGGGCGCCGTCGCCCGCTGGGACGACGTGAGCGAGGCGCTCGCCGAGCGGATCTTCACGATGATCGCCGGGTTCTCCGGCTTCGGCTTCCCGAAGGCCCACGGCGCCGCGTTCGGGCTGCTCGCCTACCAGTCCACCTGGCTGCGCGTGCACTACGGCCCCGAGTTCCTCGCCGCCCTGCTCGACGAGCAGCCGATGGGCTTCTACCCGCCGGACGCGCTCGTCCACGAGGCCCAGCGCCGCGGCATCCCCGTGCTGCCGCCCGACGTCAACGCCAGCGCCGCCGGGGCGCTCGTCACGGCCGAGGGCGCCGTGCGGATCGGGCTCGGGCAGATCCTCGGCGTGCAGGCGGCGGAGGTGGAGGCGCTCGTCGCCGAGCGCGAACAGGGCGGGCCGTTCCGCTCGCTCGAGGACCTCGCATCCCGCGCGGGAGCGGGCAGGCCCGCGCTCTCGCGCCTCGCCTGGTCCGGGGCGACGGACACCCTCGCCGCCGGAGCCGCCCACGACCGCTACGCCCGCCGGACCGCCCTCTGGCGCCTGGGCGTCGCCGCGCCGCCCGTCCCGCGCGGCCGTCACGGCACCCAGCTCGCGCTCGCGCTCGATCTGCCCGCGGCGCCCGCGCTCGACCCGCTGCGTGACTGGGACGCGATGCTCGCCGACTACCAGACGACCGGGCTCACGACCGCCGCGCACCCGCTCGGGCTCCTGCGCCCCGGGCTCAGCGCCCGCGGGGCGGTGACGAGCGCCGATCTCGGCGCGATCGCGCACGGCACGCGCGTGCGCATCGGCGGGCTCGTCGTGGCCCGCCAGCGCCCCGGGACGGCGAGCGGGGTCTGCTTCATGCTGCTCGAGGACGAGCACGGGACGATCAACCTCGTCGTCCCGCCCGCGGTCTACGAACGCCACCGGCTCACCGTGCGGACCGAGCCCCTCGTGCTCGCCGACGGGATCCTGGAGCGCTACGCCGCCGGCGGGGGAGCGGTCAACGTGCTCGTGCGCCGCCTGACCGCCCTCGACGGCATCGACCGGCCCGCCGCCGAGATCAAGGACTTCTCGCCGCTCGACGAGCGGGAGCTGGAGCGCCGGGCACAGGAGGGCTCGGTCGCCGCGGGAGGCGGCGGAGGAGCGGGATTCCGGGCCGTGGCGCCGCCCGTCATGTCGTTCGCCCAGGGGCGCAGGCGCTGATGGACGCCGCCCACCGGGCCTCCGGGACGCCATCCGGCGTGCTCGCGGTGTAACCTGCCGCGCCGATGCTCGCTGTCTCGCTGCTCATCGCCGCGTTCCTCATCGTGGGTCTCGCGGTCGTCGCGTTCGCCTTCGCCTCAGGGCGCCGCCGCACGGCCGCCGGGGCGCAGCCGTCCCGCGGCGCGAACCGCCTGCTCTACTCCGGCGTCGCGATCGTCGTCGTGGGAATCGGCCTGGCGCTGCCGCTGGCCCTGCTGATCGGCAACGCCGACAGCGCCGACGTCAAGGCGGTCGGCGGGGTGGACCTCACGGCCGCCCAGGCCCACGGTCGCGAGCTGTTCGCCAGCAACTGCGCCACCTGTCACGCACTCAAGGCCTCGAACTCCACCGGGGCCATCGGGCCGAACCTCGACGTGCTGCGCCCGCCCGCGGGCCTCGTCGAGAACGCGATCCTCGTCGGCCGGGCGCGCGGCGCCGGCAACATGCCCGCGGCGCTGCTCACCGGCGCCGACGCCAAGGACGTCGCGTCCTACGTCGCCGCCGTCGCCGGACGCGACGACGTCACGGCGCCCGCTCCGGCACCCGCCGCCGGCAACTAGCCTCCCCGGCGTCACGCGGCGCGCGGCGACGAGGACCCGTCCGACGGGTCGGCGACGCTACTCTTGTGACGTCAGACACCGCTGAATCCCTGTGGTGCCGGCCATCCTCCCGATGGCGGGCCACCGGGAGCGGGGGACCCACGTACTGGGGCGAATCGCCGGGACTCCGGCGTAGCGCTGCTCTTTCTGCGCGAGCCCGACAGCTAACCCCGCAAGCGCCCGAAAGAGGACGGACACATGGCACACCCTGAAGCCCGCGCCTGGTGGGCTGACGTCGAGCACCTGCGGGACGGCTTCGAGCAGCGACGCGCCGCCGGGACGGCCCCCGCAGCGGCGGACGCGCGGCCCGCGGCCCGCCGGACCGTGCAGATCAGCGGTCGCGGCTCCACGGCGCCCGCGCCGAGGCCCCTGGTCACCGCACGGCAGCGCCCCTCGCGCGCCCTCGACGCCGCGACGCGGCGCCCGGATCGCATCGCCGGATGGGCGGCCCTCCTCGGGCTCGTCCTCGTTCTCGTCTCCACCGCGACGCACTGAGGCCGTCGCCGCCGGGCTCCCGAGCGCTCGCGGTGGCCCGTGCGCGCTGCCGGCGCGTACTCCGGGCAGACCACGAAGCAGCGGCGCTTGCGTCACCCGGTACGCTTACGATCCGTAAGCAGACAGCACGATGCACCGGAGGGCACGGACCGCTCACCCCCGTCTCGAGGAACCCGCCAATGACCGCCATCAGCCGCTTCACCGTCCATGACGAGCTCAGCGCTCCCGACGGCTCCGTGCCCGTGTTGCGCGGCGCACTCGCCACGGCGGGGCAGCTCCCCAACTTCCTCGGCGTGCTGGCCGGCTCGCCCGCGGCGCTGCGCGGCTACGCGCGGCTGCGGTCCGAGCTGCGCCACGGCGCGCTCGAACCGCGCACGCTCGAGCGGATCTCGCTCGCGGTCGCCGAGCACCACGGGTCGGAGCCGGGCATCGCGATGCACAGCCGGTCGGCCCGCCTCGCCGGCCTCTCTCACGACGAGATCGCCGCGGCGCGCCGCTTCGGCTCCGCCGACGCTCGTGAGACCGCGCTGCTGGCCTACCTGCGCTCGCTGATCGAGGACCGCGGGCGGCCGCCCGTGCACCTGCACGAGGAGGCGCGCGAGGCGGGGTGGACCGATGAGCAGCTCCTCGAGGCCATCGCGTTCGTCGCGCTCGAGACGTTCACCGCCCTCATCAACGTCGCCGGCGACGTCCCCGTGGACGGCTCGGGCGAGCAGGCCAGGCTCATGGCGGCCTGAGCGGGCGCCGTGACGGACGACGCCGCAACGGCCCGGGACGCCTCCGCCGCGCCCCAGGCGGGCTGCTGCCCGCTGTACCACGAAGCGGTCGAACTGATCGGGCGCCGCTGGAGCGGGGCGATCATGGCGGTGCTCCTCTCCTCGCCCACGCCGCTGCGCTTCTCGGAGATCGGCTCGGCCGTCCCGCAGCTGTCGGACCGCCTGCTGTCCGAGCGGGTCAAGGAGCTGGAGGAGCGGGGGCTCGTCGTGCGCCACGTCGACGCCGGGCCGCCCGTGCGCGTGACGTACGCGCCCAGTGAGATGGGCCGTGACCTCGAGCCGGCGCTCGAGCAGGTCGCGCAGTGGGCACGGCGGTGGCTGACCGCCGAGAGGACCCACTAGTGGCCCTTCTCGGAACGTCCGGCCGGAAACCCCGGGCGCCGATCACCGCGGGGCTGCGTCCTCGGACCCGGCAATGCCACCGGCATTGCTCGTGTCCTGCGTCCTGCCCCCGCGGCGCCGGCGTCCCAGCGTTCCACGGCCAACGTCCCGAGAGGACCCACTAGGGTCCAGCCATCATGCCCGAGCCCCAGCCCACCAGCGCTGCGGACGTCAAGGCGCTCTGCGAGGAGCGCGACATCCGCTTCATCCGCTTCTGGTTCACCGACATCCTCGGTCAGCTCAAGTCGTTCTCGATCGGCAAGGACGCGCTCGACGACGCCTTCGAGGGCGGGATGGGCTTCGACGGGTCCTCGATCACCGGCTTCAACGCGATCGAGGAGTCGGACATGATCGCGATGCCCGACCCGGCGACGTTCGCCGTGCTGCCCTGGCGCCCGGAGGAGCAGGGCGTGGCGCGCATGTTCTGTGACGTGCTCACGCCCGAGCGCACGCCGTACGAGGGCGATCCGCGACACGTGCTGCGCCGGGCGCTGAAGCGCGCCGAGGCGATGGGGTTCGACACCTTCAACGTCGGCCCCGAGCTCGAGTACTTCCTCTTCAAGGACAAGAACGGCACCGAGGTCCTGGACGAGGGCGGCTACTTCGACCTCACGACCCTCGACGCGGGCTCCGACGTGCGGCGCGAGACCGTGCTGGCACTCGAGCAGCTCGGCATCCACGTCGAGTACAGCCACCACGAGGTCGGCCCGAGCCAGCACGAGGTCGACATGCGCTATTCCGGCGCGCTGAAGATGGCCGACGACTGCATGACGTACCGGATCACGGTCAAGGAATACGCGATGAAGTACGGCTGGCATGCGACCTTCATGCCCAAGCCGCTCATGGGCGAGAACGGCTCCGGGATGCACACCCACATGTCGCTGTTCCGGGATGGCCGCAACGCCTTCTTCGACGAGTCCGACGCGTACTCCCTGAGCGACACCGGCAAGGCGTTCATCGCGGGCCAGTTGCGCCACGCCCGCGAGATGAGCGCGATCTTCGCCCAGTGGGTCAACAGCTACAAGCGCCTGGTCCCCGGCTACGAGGCGCCCGTGTACGTCGCCTGGTCGCGGCGCAACCGCTCCGCCCTCGTGCGCGTGCCGATGTACCACCCGGGCAAGGAGCAGGCGACGCGGATGGAGCTGCGCTGCCCCGACCCCGCGTGCAACCCGTACCTGACGTTCGCGGTGCTCCTGCAGGCCGGTCTGGAGGGGATCGAGAAGGGCTACGAGCTGCCCGAGCCGATGGAGCAGAACCTCTATCACCTCGCTGCGGACGAGCGACGCCGCCTCGGGATCGAGCAGCTTCCCGAGACGCTCGGCGAGGCGATCGAGCTCGCGGCCGACAGCGAGCTCGTGCTGCGCGCGCTCGGCGAGCACACGTTCAACCGCTACATCGAGATCAAGCGCCAGGAGTGGGAGGACTACCGCGTGCAGGTCACGCAGTGGGAGCTCGACCGCTACCTGCCGATCCTCTGATCAGCGCCGGCGGACCGTCCTGAAGACGGTCGTGCTGCCGGTCAGGCGCGGCGCGGCCTTCGGGTTGTAGCGGCGCTCGAAGTCGATCTGCACGGTCCATCTGCCGGCCGGCACGCTGTTCCCCGGAATCCCCGGGGCCTTGCGTGTCAGCGTCCCACACGGCGGCTGGGGCACGCCGAAGCGGTAGTTCGCGTACGTCCTGCCGCCGTTGCGGAAGTGCCCGTAGATCGCCTTCCCGGGCTTCTGCAGCAGCCCGGTGAACTTCCAGGTGCGCTTGGCCTTCGGGCTCTTGAAGCCCGTGGAGGTGGAGAAGACCGCGTTCGCGACCTGCACGTCGACGGTCGCAGTGGTGTTGGTCGTGGCGTCCGTGGCCGTCACCGTGAACGTCTTGACCGCCGGCTTGATCGTTCCCAGGAGCGGTGCCTTGACGGTCGCCGAGAACGCACCCTCCGGCCCCGCGTTGCCCGACCGGGCGATCTGCTCACCGGAGATGCTGACCGGGGCGCCCGCCGCGAACCCGCTGCCGGACAGCGTCATCGGGCTCTCCGCGACGTAACAGGCCTGGTCGGCCGTGAGCGTCGCGGCCACCGCGGGGGCACCGCTGAGGAGCACGGCGCCGCAGGCCGCGGCGAGGGCGATCGGGATGGAGCGCATGGACGAGGACCCTATCGAGGCGTGCGGGCGCTCACGCCGGGTCCGGCCCGTCCGGCCCCTCCTCGTGCGCGAGCCTCGACGGCCACCACACCTTGCTCCCGATGTCGAGCACGAGCGCCGGCACGAGCGTCGAGCGCACGACGAACGTGTCCAGCAGGACGCCGAAGGCGATCGCGAACCCGAGCTCGGTGAGGAACACGAGCGGCAGCACCGCCAGCACCGCGAACGTGCCGGCGAGCACGATGCCGGCCGACGTGATGACGCCGCCCGTCACCGCGAGGCCGCGCAGCATTCCCTGTCTCGTCCCGTGCTTCTGGGCCTCCTCGCGCACGCGGGCCATGAGGAAGATGTTGTAGTCGATGCCCAGGGCCACGAGGAACACGAAGGCGAACAGCGGCAGCGACGGATCGCTCCCGGGGAAGTCGAACAGCACGTCGTAGACGACGTAGCTCACGCCGAGTGCGGCGGCGAACGACAGCACGACGGTCGTCATCAGCAGGATCGGCGCGGCGATCGCCCGCAGGAGCACGATGAGCACGAGGAAGACGACCAGCAGGACGAGCGGGATGATCACCCGGTTGTCGCGCTCGCTCGCGGCGCGCAGGTCGCGTTCGATCGCGGTCGTCCCGCCGACGAGCACGTCGTCCCCGCCCGCCTCGCGCGCGGCGCTGCGGATCGCCGGGATGACGTCGTAGGCCTCGGTCGAGTAGGGGTCGGACGTGAGCGCGGCCTGCAGGTACGTGCCGGGCTCGCCCTCCTTGACGACGCGCACGGCAGCGACGCCGGGGACGTCCTTCACGGCGCGCTCGACCGCAGCGACCTTCGCGGCCGCCGGCACCACGATGTCCGTCGGGGCGTTGTCCCCGCTGGCGAACGCCTTCGACAGCAGTTTCTGGCCCTGCACCGACTCGACGTCGTCGCGGAACGAGTTGCCCTGCGTGAGGCCGGTCGAGTAGTTCAGGAGGCCGAGCGCCATGACGCCCAGGAGCAGCGTGGTCACGATCCACACGCGCCGCGGGTGGCGGGCGATCCAGTCCCCCCACTGGCGCCAGCGCCCGTGGGTGGCGTCGACCTGCCGGGCGACGTCGCTGAAGCGGTGCTCGGTGCTGCGGAAACGCGCGGTGAACGGGCCGCCCGCGACGCGCAGCACGATCGCGATGACGAGGACCGCGCCGAGGGTGATCGGCGCCGGGACGCCCACGACCGCCAGGACGCCGGTGAGGATGCCGACGTTGAAGAGCATCGCCACGGCGAAGCCCAGCCGCGGCGCGATGTGCGACGGGGCCGGCGTGGCATCCGGCGCCTCGGGGCCCTCGGGGCCGTACGGGACGAAGGGCCAGAAGGCCCGGCGTCCGAAGATCGCCAGCAGCGCCGGGAGCAGCGTGAGCATCGCGACCATCGCCGTCAGGACGCCGAGCGCGCCGAGCGGGCCCAGGCCCGCGGTGCCGTTGACCTCGGCGACGGTGAGGCAGAGCAGGGCGAGCACGACGGTGAGCGCGGACGCGACGACGGCGGGACCGGACGCCGCGAGGGCGGTCGCGAGCGCCGTGTGCTTGTCCTGCTCGTGGCGCAGCTCCTCGCGGTAGCGCGCGACGACCAGCAGCGCGTAGTCGGTGCCCGCGCCCAGGACGAGGATCGACATGATCGAGGAGGACTGGCCGTTGACGGTGACGCCGGCGACCTCGCTCGCCATCCAGCCCAGCCCGCGGCTCACGAGCTCGGCGAACCCGACGGTGATGAGCGGGATCCAGAGGAACAGCGGGCTGCGGTAGATGCCCGCCAGCAGGAGGAAGACGAGCGCCACCGCGGCGATCAGGAGCGTCCCGTTGATGTTCTCGAAGACCTTGATCGCGTCCGCCGAGAACCCGGCCGAGCCCGTGACCTGCACCTCGAGTCCGCCGCCCGGGTCGCTGATCCGCTCGCGGACCTCATCGACGGGCTTGAGGATCGTGTCGGACTCGCCGTCGGTGGCGATGTCGGCGAGCAGGAGGGCGGACGTGCCGTCCGGTGAGATGCGCGGCTCCCCGAACGGCCCCGTGTTCCGGAGCTCCAGCGCGTTCAGCTCCGCGCGGTCCGCCGCGAGCCGCTGACGGTCGGCGGCGGTCAGGCCGCCGTCGCGGCGGTAGACGGCGACGACGGTGACGTTCTCCGCGCCCTGGATCTCCTTCGTCGCCTCCAGCGCCTTCGTGGACTCGGCATCCGAGGGCAGGAACGACGCGGAGTCGTTCTTCTGGATCTCCTCGAACTTGGACGGCAGGTTCGCGGCGGAGAAGGCGAAGACGGTGATGAGCCAGATCGCGACGACGATCCACTTCGCACGGCGGCCGCTGGGCAGGGTCAGGAGCTTCTTCATGGCGTGATGCAACCTTCGGGTCGGCGGGACGGACCGGTTCTAGCAGCGGCCCAGCGTCCTACGGATGCCGCGCGTCCCTCGGTCGTGTGCGATCCGTCACACAACAGGCGGCGGGGGCGCCAGGAGCGCCTCCAGCGCGGCGGCGTCCGTGACCGGCGCGTGGCACGCGAAGCGCTCGCACAGATACGCGGCGGCCTGTCCGTCGACGGCCCGGCGGCCCTCCAGCAGCGGGACCCGTGAGCGGCCGCCGCCGGTGCGCCCGGCGAGCACCATGCGCGGGCGCAGCCGCGCCCGCGCCACGCGCGCAAGCTCGGTCACGCCGGCATCCGGGCCGGCGAGCGCGAGCTCGCGTGCCGGCCCGACATGGAGGTCGAGCGCCAGGAGCGCGTGCGCGAAGGCCTGCGGGTGCTCGGCGCAGAGCGGGTGGACGAGCAGCAGATGGCTGACCGCCGCGTCCTCGTAGCGCGCCTCGCCGGTGAGCAGGGAGAGACGCAGCAGTCCGAGCGCGGCCGACGAGGAGCCCGACGGGATCGGATGGTCCTCGATCTCCTTGCGGCGGGCGATCAGCGCCTCCGCGTCGTCGGCCGTGGAGAAGAAGCCGCCGTGCTCGGCGTCGGCGAAGCGGCGCAGCAGCTCGTCGGCGGTGTCCCGCGCCGCGTCGAACCAGCGCTCCTCGAACGTCGCCTCGTACAGGACGAGGAGCGCTTCGAGGAGGAACGCGTGGTCCTCCAGGAACGCCCGCTGCTTGGCGACGCCGCCGCGTGAGGTCCGCAGCAGGCGCCCGTCGCCGTCACGCTGGACCTCCAGGAGGACGCAGGCCGTCTCGCGTGCGGCGTCGAGGTAGTCCTGGCGCTCCAGGGCCGCGCCCGCGTCGGCGAGCGCGCTGATCATCAGGGCGTTCCAGCCGGCCAGGCGCTTGTCGTCGGTGGCCGGGCGCACGCGGCGCGCGCGCACCTCCAGCAGGCGCGCGCGGATCCGGCGGCGCACGTCCGCCGCGGGCTCGGGGCCCCGCGACTCCAGGACGTTGGACCCTGGAGGGCCGTCGGGGAAGTTGCCGGCGTCGGTCGCGCCGAACCACGCGAGCGCCGCGTCCGCGTCGGGGCCGAGCGCGGCGGCGAGCTCGGCCGTCGTCCACACATAGAAGCGGCCCTCCTCGCCCTCGGAGTCCGCGTCGAGCGCGCTGAAGAAGCCGCCGTCCGGCGCCCGCAGCTCGCGCAGCGCCCAGTCGAGGGTCTCCTCGCAGGTGCGCCGCAGGACGGGGTCGCCGCTGACGAGCCAGCCGTGCAGGTACGCCCTGGCGAGCAGGGCGTTGTCGTACAGCATCTTCTCGAAGTGGGGCACCGTCCAGGTCGCGTCGACGCTGTAGCGGGCGAAGCCCCCGCCGACCTGGTCGTGGATGCCGCCGGAGGCCATCGAGCGCAGCGTCTGCAGCGCCATCGCCGGCTCGTCGCGCGCGAGCAGGAACTCGATGACGCTCGCGGCGGGGAACTTCGGTCCGCGGCCGCGGGCACCCCAGCCGCCCTGCACGCTGTCGAAGCTCGCGGCGAGGGCTCCGACGGCCTGCTCGAGCACGCCGACGTCGAGTGGGTCGGCCGACGGGCGCAGGCGGGCGCCGCCCGCCAGGCGCTCGGTCGCGGTCGCCGCGTCCGCGACGATCTCGGCGCGCCGCTCGCGCCAGCCCTCCTCGACCGCGCGCAGCACCTGCCGCCACGACGGGAGACCGTGGCGGGGCTCGGGTGGGAAGTACGTCCCGCCGTAGAACGGCACCTGGCCGGGCGTGAGGAAGACGTTGAGCGGCCAGCCGCCCTGGCCCGTCATGACCTGCACGGCCTCCATGTACAGCGCGTCCACGTCGGGGCGCTCCTCGCGGTCCACCTTGATGCAGACGAAGTGCTCGTTCATCAGCGCCGCGGTCTCCGCGTCCTCGAAGCTCTCGCGCTCCATGACGTGGCACCAGTGGCAGGCCGCGTAGCCGATGGACACGAGGATCGGGAGGTCGTGGACGCGCGCGTGCTCGAGCGCCTCCGGCCCCCACGGTCGCCAGTCCACCGGGTTGCCGGCGTGCTGCAGGAGGTAGGGGGAGGTCTCGTGCGCGAGCGCGTTGGGCATCGGCTCAGCCGGCGTCGCGCAGACCGGGGTTCGCGAACGGCGGCAGCCGCAGCCCGCGGCCCCAGGAGCCGTCCGCGGCGCTCGCGGCGCTCGCGGCCGCGCCGGATTCCACGCGGCGGCCGCCCAGGACGCCCCGTGCGGTGCCGCCGCCGTCGATCTCCAGTCGTCCACGGGCCGCGCTGGGCCCGGTCACCTGCAGCTGCGAGGAGGCGCCGCGCTTGAGCGCGTAGACGCCGGAGACGCGGACGCCCGGCACGTAGGAGACCCGCTGCAGCTCGACGACGTCGCCGTTGACGCGCGCGACGCCGCCGCGCAGCCCGCCGGTGCGGGCTCCGGTGGAGACGGAGCGCCCCGCGGCGATCGCGTCGCCGATGAGCTGCCGGCGCACGTCGTTGAGCGTCGCCCGGACCGCGGAGACCGTGCGCAGCGCCCGCGTCCCGCCCGCCAGCAGGCTCAGACGCAGGGGCGGGCGAGGCGTCGGGGAGATCGGCGTGGGGTTCGGCTTGCAGGCGGTGGTGGTGCCGGCCGCGAACGCGGCGATCTCGTCGTCGGCGCATCCGCTCAGGTCGCTGCCGATGACGGAGTGGCCGGTGTTCGGCACCGTGACGACGCGCGCCCCGGGGATCGCCGCGGCGACGCGCGCCGCCTGGCCCGCCGGCGTGCGCAGGTCGGCGGCGCCGTCGAGCACGAGCGTCGGGACGTCGGGGACCGCGCCGAGCGCCACGCCGGGCAGCGGCGCATCGGGCCATGCGGAGCACAGGTCGACGATGCTCTGGTCGAGCGGCACCGAGCGGTTGAACGGGGCGAACGCGGATGCGGGCAGGCCGCGCAGTGCGATTGCGGCCTGTTCGACCCGCGCGCTCGACGAGCTCGCGGGGTTCCACGGGATGGCCGTCTCGCTGCAGCGCGTGGCCGTGAAGAGCCCGGTGTTCAGGTCGCCCGAGGACTGCAGGCCCGTCAGGCGGTTCGCCGGGACCGAGCCGTTGAGGCCCGCCGCCCGCGCGCGCAGCCGCAGGATCGGCGTGCGGTCGCCGCGCAGCGCCGCGCGCATCGCGCCCGGCAGCTCGGCCCGCAGCGCCGGGTTGAGGTCGCCGGCGAGCATCGTCTGCCACAGCCCGAGGGCGGTCAGGCGCAGCGCGACGCGTGCACCGTCGGGCCCGGTGACCGAGCCGCGCAGCGGTGTGCGCTGCAGCCGGGTCACGAGGGCACGCAGGTCGCCGTTCGGGTCCGTCGTCGCCAGTCGGCACGCCCCGTCCGCGCAGAGCTCGCGCAGCACCCGCGGGATGGCGGCGTAGGAGGGGCGCGCCCAGACGTCCGGGCCCTCGAGCGGGACGACCGAGTCCAGGACGAGCCCGGCGACGCGGTCCGGGTGCCGCGCGGCGTAGGTGAGGGCGACGCGGGTCCCGTACGAGACGCCGTACAGCACGACCTTGCCGTAGCCGCCGGCGACGCGCAGCGCCTCGATGTCCTCGGCGCTGTCGATGCTGCGGTAGAAGGCGCGCGAGCCGCCGAGCGCCGACGCGCACGAGCGGACCTGGGCGGTGGAACTCGGCCCGGCGTCCCCGAAGCAGCCGAGGGGCCCCGAGGACCCCGTGCCGCGCTGGTCGAACACGACAAGGTCGCGGCCGGCCAGGAGCGGCTTCAGCGAGGACGCGAAATCGGCGGTGAACGGCAGGGCGGCCTGCCCGGGGCCGCCGGCGAGCGGGATGACGGCCTCGGCGGCAGCGGCCGTCCCCGCAGGCTGCAGGGCGTAGGCCAGGCCGATGCCGCCGGACACGGCCCCGGCCCGGTCGACCGGGACGTTCAGGGTGCCGCAGCGCAGCGCGCCGGTCTCCCCGCAGGGGCGGGTGCCCAGGGCGGCCTGCGCGGCCGGTGTCGCCCACAGGGGTGCGAGCGATGCGAGCAGCAGGAGCAGGGGTGCCCGCAGACGGCGAAGAGGCATCCCCGATGACGGTAGCGGACGATTCCGGGCGCCACGCCGGGTTGTCGAACGCGCGTCCGCCGTGGGACGATCGCGCCGTGCCCCACCATCGCGAGATCGTCAACGCCGCCGGCGCACCCGCCGCCGTCGGCCCGTACAGCCATGCCGTGCGCTCGGGAGGGCTGCTGTTCTGCTCCGGGCAGACGCCGCTGGACCCCGAGACGAACACGCTCGTCGAGGGGACCGTCGCCGATCGCACGCGCCGCTGCCTGGAGAACCTCGCGGCCGTCTGCGAGGCGGCCGGCGCCCGCCTGCAGGACGCGGTGCGCTGCGCGGTCTACGTCACGGACCTGTCGGTGTTCGCGGACGTCAACGCCGCCTACGCCGAGTTCTTTCCGGGCGATCCGCCCGCGCGTACGACGATCGGCGTCTCGTCACTGCCGCTGGGCGCCGACGTCGAGATCGACGCGATCGTGGCGCTGCCGGGCTGAGGTCACGGCCCGCCGGCGGTCGTCCGCGGGCGGCGCTGGCGCGCCTCGTCGGCGGCGAGCGCCCCGGCGATCGTCTGCAGCCAGATGCGCTCGTCGTCGTCCGCGTGGCGCAGGCGTCGCCGGACCCAGTCCTCGAGCGCGCGCCGCGCGCCGCGCGCCGCGTGCTCGCCGGTGACGGCGTACCGCCCGTCCTCGAGCTGGACGAGCGTTCCCGGGGCGTCGCGGCGCATCCGCAGCGTCGCGATCACGGCGGTCCCGCGGACGGCCTGTGGACGCGCGGCATCGCCGTCGCCGGGCGTCCACGCCCAGGACGAGAAGACGGGCTCCCCGTTCGTGCGGCCCGGCGCGGGCGTCGTCCCCGGCCCGATCGGGCCCGAGCGCCAGCGCGCGGTGAGGTCCTCCACGTCGCGCCGGACCGCGTCGCGGACGAGGACGTGCAGCTCGTCCCCGGCGCGGATGACCGTCGCCCCGCGTGGCGGGATGGCCTCCTGGCCGCGGACGATGACGTTGACGACCGCCTCACGCGGGAGACGGAGGTCGCGGACCCGCAGGCCCGCGATGGCGTCCGTGGGGCTCACGGGGAACTCGAGCACCTCCGCCCCGAGTCGCCGGATGGTGCCTGAGTCGGCGAGCGGCCTCGGCAGCGCGGGCTCGTTCGTCGTCAGCCCGAGGCGCTGGGCGAGCGTCTCGACCGTGGTTCCCTGCAACAGGGTCGAGATCACCACCGCGAAGAACACGATGTCGAAGATCTGCTCGCCGCCGGGGACGTCGCTGACGACGACGAACGTCGCGAGGACGACCGGCACCGCCCCGCGCAGGCCGGCCCAGCCGAGGATGAGCGTCTCCCGCCGGTCGAACCCGAACGGCAGCACCGCGACGGCGGCCGCGATCGGGCGGGCGAGGAACACGAGCACGAGCGCGATCAGCGTCCCCTCGACGAGCGCGTCGCCGAGACGCCCGGGGAAGACGAGGAGCCCGAGCGTGACGAACAGGGCGACCTGCGCGAGCCAGGCGAGGCCGTCGTGGAAGGCCTCGATGGTGCGCCGCCCCGGGAGCGCGGCGTCGGCCAGGGTCAGCCCGACGAGATAGACCGCGAGGAACCCGGACCCGTGCAGCGTCGCGGCGGCGCCGAAGCCGACCGCAGCGGTCGCGAGCGTCGCGACCGGGTAGAGGCCCGCCGAGGCGAGCCGCAGGCGCCGGAAGAGGGGGATCGACAGCCGTCCCACGAGCAGCCCGACGGCGAGGCCGATCGCCAGCTCGCTCGTGAGCAGCCACGCGATGTCCAGCGCTCCGGTCGCGGGCTCGGTGATCAGCTCGATCAGCGCGATCACCAGCAGCACTGCGATCGGGTCGTTGAAGCCGGACTCGCCCTCGAGCGTCAGGGCGAGCCGGCGCCGCAGCTGCGATCCACGCAGCAGCGCGAACACGGCCGCGCCGTCCGTGGAGGACAGCACCGCACCCACGAGCAGCCCCTCGAGCGTCGAGATCCCCAGCAGCGGCGCCGCGACCAGGCCCGTCACCGCGGTCGTGACCACGGTGCCGACGACGGCGAGGCTCACCGCCGGACGCAGGACCGGGCCGATCTCCGACCAGCCGGAGCGCAGGCCGCCGTCGAACAGGATCAGCGCGAGGGCGACGATCCCGATGTCCTGCGCCAGCTCGTAGTCGCTGAACGACACCCAGCCGGTGACGTCCGACCCGAGCACGAGCCCGATCCCCAGGAACAGCAGCAGGGACGGGATCCGCATCCGGACCGCGAGCAACGACGCGACGACCGCTCCCACGAGGACGGCGCCGGTCACCAGGACGATCTGCGCGAGCGTCACGTCATGAGCGTAGGCGCCCTACATCGCGTCGCCCAGCGGCGTCACGTACGCGCCGCTGATCCCGCCGTCGACCAGGAAGTTCGATGCGGTGATGAACGAGGACTCGTCGCTTGCGAGGAAGAGGACCGCGTTCGCCATCTCCTCGGCGCGGCCGAAGCGGCCCATCGGGACGTGGACCAGCCGGCGCGCGGCCCGCTCGGGGTCCTTGGCGAACAGCTCGCGCAGCAGCGGCGTGTCGACCGGTCCGGGGGAGAGCGCGTTCACGCGCACGCCCTCGCGCGCGAACTCGACGCCCATCTCGCGCGACATCGCCAGGACGCCGCCCTTGGAGGCGGTGTAGGAGATCTGCGAGGTCGCCGCACCGAGCGTCGCGACGAACGAGGCGGTGTTGACGACCGAGCCCCGGTGTGGGCCGTCGTTCTCGAGCAGGTGCGGGATCCCGTGGCGACAGCACAGGTAGACGG
>DAIPYF010000030.1:0-17099 GCA_036782855.1 Solirubrobacteraceae bacterium | reverse complement strand
CGGCGTTCGACGCCGAGCGCGCGCGGATCGCGGCACACGCGGCGCGCGGCCGCGCCGCCGAGGCGGGCGGGCGCACGCTGTGCTGGGAGGTCCCCCACCACGTGGAGGACGTCATCGTCTCCGCGCTCGTGGAGGGCACCCTGCTCTCGGCGTACCGGTTCGAGCGCTTCAAGGCCGAGCGCGACGACGCCGACGAGCGGCCGGCCGAGCTGGAGCGGCTGATCGTCAGCGCCCACCACGACGTGAGCACCCCCGCGGCGCGTGGTGCCGCGCTGGCGGAGGCGCAGAACGCGGCGCGCGACCTGCAGAACCGCCCGGCGAACGACCTGACGCCCACGGCGCTCGCCGACCGCGCGGCGGAGATCGTCGCGACCGTCCCCGGCCTCACCCTGCACGTGGCGGGACGGGAGGAGATCGCCGGGCTGGGGATGGGCGCGTTCAGCTCCGTCGCGCAGGGCAGCGAGGAGGAGCCCGCGCTGATCGTCCTGCGCTACGACCCCGACGGCGCGCGCGGGCCGGTGCTGGGCATCGTCGGCAAGGCGGTGACGTTCGACTCGGGCGGCATCTCGATCAAGCCGTCCGGCGGCATGGCGGACATGAAGTTCGACATGTCCGGGGGTGCCGCGGCGCTCGAGGCCACCGCCGCGATCGCGCGGCTGGGCCTGCCGCTGCGGCTGATCACGGTGATCGGGGCGACGGAGAACCTGCCGTCTGGAACGGCGGTCAAGCCGGGCGACATCGTCCGCGCGATGGACGGCACGTCGATCCAGGTCGACAACACGGACGCCGAGGGCCGCCTGGTCCTCGCGGACTGCCTGCTGCACGCCCGCGCGCTCGGCGCCGAGCGCCTCGTGGACCTCGCGACGCTGACCGGCGGGGTCGTGACCGCGCTGGGCAACGTCTACGCGGGCGGCTTCTTCAGCGACGAGGAGTGGGCGCGCGAGGTGCTCGCGGCCGCCGACGCGGCCGGGGAGCCGGTGTGGCGCCTGCCCCTGCACCCGCGCTACGCGGACCTGCTGAAGGGCCGCTATGCCGATCTGACGAACGCGCCGAAGGAGCGGGGGGCCTCGCCGATCGCGGGCGCCGAGTTCCTCCACCACTTCACCGGCGACGTCCCGTGGGCGCACCTCGACATCGCGGGCGTCGCGAACGACGGCGGCCTCGCGTACCTGGGCCACGGCGGCGCCGGCTGGGGCGTGCGCCTGCTCGTGACCCTCGCCGAGACGCTCGCCGCGTAGGGTTCGCCACCATGCACTTCGACCTGCCCGACGAGACCGAGCTGCTGCGCCGCACCGTGCGCGACTTCGCCGTGAGCGAGGTCGCCCCGGTCGCCGAGGAGCTGGACCGCACGAAGACCTTCCCGCTGGAGATCGTCCGCAGGATGGGCGAGCTGGGCTGGATGGGAATCCCGTTCCCGGAATCCGTCGGCGGCGCCGGGGGCACGGCGCTGCAGTACGCGGTCGCCGTCGAGGAGCTGACGCGCATCGACTCCAGCGTCGCGATCACGCTCTGCGCGCACACCTCGCTCGGCACGCAGCCGGTCTACCTCTTCGGATCGGACGCGCAGAAGGAGCGCTACCTGCCGGACCTGTGCGCGGGCCGCAGGCTCGGGGCGTTCGGCCTGACCGAGCCGGAGGCCGGCAGTGACGCGGGCAACGTGAAGACCCGCGCGGTTCTCGACGCGGACGGGTGGGTCGTGAACGGCGCCAAGCAGTTCATCACCAACGCGGGGACGGAGATCAGCGGCCACGTCGCGATCACGGCCGTGACGGGCGAGATCCGAGACGGCGCCCACCCACCCCGCAAGGAGATCTCGAACCTCATCGTCGAGAACGGCACCGCCGGCTACGAGCAGGGCGCGCCGTACCGCAAGATGGGCTGGAACGCCTCGGACACGCGCCCGCTGACCTTCACCGACTGCCGCGTGCCCGAGGACCATCTGCTCGGCCCGCGCGGCGCCGGGTTCAAGCAGTTCCTGCACATCCTCGACATCGGGCGGATCGGCGTCGCGGCGATGGGCGTGGGGCTCGCGCAGGGCGCGCTCGACGAGGCGCTCGCGTACGCGAAGGAGCGCCAGGCGTTCGGCCAGTCGATCAGCAAGTTCCAGGCGATCCAGGCCAAGCTCGCCGACATGGCGACCGAGATCGAGGCGGCGCGCCTGCTCACGTACAAGGCGGCGTGGGAGAAGGACGAAGGCCGCAACTTCACGCTGACCGCGGCGCAGGCGAAGCTCAAGACCGGGCGCCTGGCCGTCCGCGCCAGCGAGGAGGCCGTGCAGATCCACGGCGGCTACGGCTACATCGAGGAATACCCGGTCTGCCGGTTCTACCGCGACGCGAAGATCCTCACCATCGGCGAGGGCACCGACGAGGTCCAGCAGATGGTCATCGCCCGCGCGCTCGGCGCCTGAGGGCGCCGTGGCGGCCACGGCACGTCCGGAGCTGGCGCAGGCGCGGCTGGCGCGCGCGATGCGCCACGAGGGACGCCGGTCGGCGCTGCTGGTCTTCGCGCTGCTGCTCGTCGTCTACGCGGCGGGCATCGGGCTCCCGTCGACGCCCGGCCGCGACCTGCGGCCGAGCGAGGCGCGGGCCCTGCTGACGACCGAGTCGCTCGTCTCGGGCGGCGGGTTCGACGTCTCCGACGAGTACCGCACGCGCGCCTGGCGGGACTTCTACGACGGCGAGCTCCGGCCAAAGTCCGACGCCGTGGACGGCCGGCTGCTCGACACCCAGGGCGCGGCCTTCCCGGCACTGCTGGCCCCCGCCTACGCGATCGGCGGCCGGCTCGCGGTCGAGCTGTTCCTGGCGGCGATCGCCGCTGCGGGCTTCGCGGTCGCGGCGGCGCTGGGCCGGCGCCTGGTCCCGGATCCGTGGGCGACGGGGTCGGCGCTGGCGACAGGCCTGTCGCCTCCCGCCGGGCTCGCCGCGACCACGATCAGCCCAGCGATGACGTGCGCGGCGCTCGTCGCCGGGGCCGCGCTGCTCGCGTTGCGCGTGCGCGACGACTCGCACGGCGGCCCGGCGGTCGCGTGCGCGCTGCTGCTCGCCCCGGTGATCTGGCTGTTCCCGCTGGCGGCGGCGCCCGCCGCGGTCGTCGCCGCCGCGCTGTTCCGGTGGCTGCGCCGTCGCCGGCGCGCGTGGACCGGCATCGCGGCGATCGAGATCGTGCTGATCTCGCTGATCGTCTACGTCAGCGTGAACGGCCGGCTCTACGGCGGGTGGACGCCGTATTCGGCGGACGCCGCGCCCGGGCCGCCGACGGCGATCGAGGGCGTGGGCGACGTCGTCGACCGACTCCCCCGCGTCGCGACGTTGTGGCTGGACCCGGCGTTCGGCGTCGTCCTCTACGCCCCGTTCCTGGCCCTCGGGTTCGGCTCGCTCTGGCTCCTCTGGCAATCGCGTCGCGACCGCCTGTCACGGGCGTTCCCGGCCGCGGTCGACGTCGAGGTGGCCGCCGGGTTCCTCGCCGCGATCTGCGCGGCGGCGTTCGTCGCGGCGGTCGTCTTCGTCCCCTCGCTCGGCGGCCGCGTCCCGGCCGAGACGCTCGCGGTCGCGCTGCCCTGCGCGGCCGGGCTGTGCGCCTGGGCGCTGCGGCGCTGGGTCCGCCTCGGCACGGTGCTCGCCGCGATCGGCGTCGCGCTGACCTGCTGGATGCTCGTCGCGGCGCGCCTGGACGGCGACGGCGCCGTCTCGCCGCCGCGCGGCTCGGTGCCGTGGGCGCAGATCGACTAGCGACGCCTCACGGTCACGAGGTCCGCGCCTGCGCCGGGACGCGATCCTCGGACACTGGCGCCTCGGCCGGCGCCGGCGCCGGCGGCTCGGGCTGCGTCACGGGGGAGGTGGCGCGCCGGCGCGGGCGCTTGACCCGCACCTCCTGGGCGAGGTAGTACGAGCCGATGACGAACGCGGCGGCGAGGAGCTGCGCGCCGACGGTCTCCCATGTCGGGAAGACCCCGAACCACAGGCCGATCCACGACGGGAGCTCCACGTCGATCGGGGTGATCGGCAGCCAGCCCGTGCCCTGCATCGTGCGGGCGGTCTGCCCGACCATCACCACGAGGACGAAGCCGATGAAGACCCCCGTGACGATGAGCATCTTCTTGTAGGGAAGCTTGCGCTCGAGCAGGAAGACGACGGCGCCGACGGCCAGCGTGAGCGCGAGCCCGAGCGCCGCCCCCGCCAGGACGGTCGGGGTCCCCGCGCTGAGCTGCAGCGACTGGAGGAACAGGACCGTCTCGAACCCCTCGCGGTACACGCTGGTCAGGCCCAGCAGCATGAGCCCGACGGCCTGCGCGGAGATGAAGCTCACGCCGAAGCCGTCGAGCCGCTCGAGCTGCCGGCGACGACGGTGGAACTTGCCGATCCACTCGCTCCAGTACACCCGGTGGAAGAACCAGTTCGTGATCAGGAGGAGCACGCCGATCGCGATCAGCCCGACGATCGCCTCGAGCTTCTCGCCGTACTGCTCCAGCGACCGCATCACCGTCTGCGCGAGGACCCAGGTGACCACCGACACGACGAGGCCGAGCGCCGCGCCCAGCAGCACCGGCCTGCGCATGCGACGGCGCGCCCCGACGAACGACGCGGTGATCGCGGCGAGGATGAGGACGGCCTCCAGGCCTTCCCGGAAGACGATGATCGCGGAGTTGGTGATGACCGTGGTCGGGTTGGCCGAGTCACCGAGCGTCGCGGCGGCGTCCCCGAGTCGCTCGTCGAGCACCGTGCGATTGGCCTTGATCTCGCGCAGCGGCGCCCGCTGGGCGACGAGCTTCGCGAGCCCGTCCTGCCCGTCGGCGCCGAACCAGATCAGGCCCTCGATCGTCGTCGCGAGGCCGGGGTCGAACGACTTGAGACGCCGCTCGGGGCCGAATTCGAAGAAGGCGTACGCCTCGAGCCGCGCCTGCTCGGCCTGCTGATACTGGCCGGCGCCCGCCGACGCCTCCATCCGGTCGAGCGTCAGCGCGATGAGGTCGTAGTCGGACTCGTCGCTGGGCTCCAGCCAGCTCGCGGGCATCGCGGAGCGCAGGGACCGCTCGGCGTCGTCGGCCACGCGCTCGACCGCCGCCGGGGCCGCGACGTCCTTGGGGGTGCGCTCGGCGCGCGTCACGAGGGCCTGAAGGCCGGCGAGGCTCGTCTCGGCCGCCGCGGTCGCGGGCGCGTCGCGCCTGGCGAGCGTGCTCTGCAGGTCCACGAAGGCGGCCTGCGTCCCGTCCTGGAAGGTCACCGCCTCCTGGATCTCGAAGTCCTTCGTGACCCGGCCGCCGGCGACGCCGCGCCCGTACTCGACGGGAACGAGCGCGAGGAACCGCAGCAGCTGCTGCGCACGCCGAGCCGCCTCCCCGGGCCCGAACGGCGCGGCCGTGAAGCCCTCCAGCGTCGCGGACGCCCGCTTCAGCGCCGCGCGGAACGGCGCGCCGCCACCGGCCGCGGTGGACTCCAGCGCCGCGAACGCCGAGCGCGCAGCGGCCAGCGACGCGGCGCCCCGCTCCGCCCGGTACCGGTCGGCGAGGATGGCGAAGAGCCCGGCGGCCTGCGCCGCCGACTCCGCCCGCCGTGTCGGGAAGTCCTGCTCCTCGCCGCGGTCGGCCTCGCCGAGCAGGGTGCGCAGGCGGGCCTGATAGGCGTCGAGGAGATCCTTGCGGACGATGGCGCGCGCGTCGGCGGCCGGAACCGTGCCCTCGCGGAGCCGCCGCACCGCGTCGGTCGCGTCGGTCCCGGGCCGCGTGAACCGCGTCGCGGTTCGGAAGTCGCGCAGCAGCAACCACTCCCTGGCGGTCGCGGCGTCTCCCGCCCCGACGGCGGCGTCCGTCACGGCGTAGCTGCCCCGGAGCAGGCCGGCGGCGACGGCCCCGCCGGCCGCCGCCAGCGTCGCCTCGTCGCCGCGCCGCGCGGCGGCCACCGCGCGGTCGAGGCCGGTCCGCACCGCACGGCCGGCGTCCGGGTCCGCAGCGGCGATCGACCGCCGCAGGTCGCCCCGGTACGCGCGGCGTGCGGACTGCGCGATGGTCTCCGCATCAGCCCGCGAGCCCACGATCAGCTCCGTGCGAGCATCCGCGAGCCCGCCCGTGACCTGCTGGGCGGACCTCCACGGCGCGGTGCCCGCCGCACCTGCCGGCGAGACCGGGGCGACGAGCCCCGCGATGAGGATCAGAACCGGGAGGACCGTCGCGCGCCGCATCGGTCAGGACTCGAGTTCGATGTCGAGCTTGCGCGCGGCCTGCGCGATCTGCCCGGCGATGGCCTCGGCCTGCTTCTGGGCCTGGGTGCCGAGCACGTCGGCGTCCTCCGCGGTGAACGCCTTGCCGGAGGCCTCCTCGTCGCGCAGCCGCGCGGCGAAGTCCCGCAGCTTCGTCAGGTCGGCGCCCGTCTGCCGCGCCTGGGCGGGATCCACCTCGGCGATCGCGGGCTCGATGTTCGCGTACACGAGCGCCAGGCCGCCGAGGATGTCGGTGATGTCCTGCAGCCGCGACGCCGCGACGAACGCCTTCTCGGTCGCCTCGTCACCGGCGATCGCCCGCGAGTTCTTCCACGCGCTGAAGTACTCCGACATCGTCGGCGTCATCACGACGAGTGCGGTCAGGGCGTCCTGCGCCGTCGGGGTCCATGCCCGCGCGTCGGCATCGAGGTCGCCGGCGGTCTGCTCGAACTGGCGCGCCGCGGCCGACACGAACTGCGCGTCCGGGAGCGCCTCGCCGAACTCGACCTTCCCGTCCCCGTCGAGGTCGGGCTTGACGTTCTTCGCCGCGAACCGCGGCTCGGTCCCGTAGGCCGCGGTCTCGATGAGGTAGTTGAAGTTGCCGGGCTGCTCGTAGACGCGCCCGTCCTCGGTCTTGACGGAGAACGAGACGGCGTTCTCCGGATCGCTCTTGTCGGCGCCGGCGTCGATGGCCACGTCGTAGTCGGCCAGCGACGGCACGCCCGCGACCACGCCCTCCATCTCCTCGTACGACGGGTTGGCCTCGGTGAAGCCCCGCTGCAGCCGGCGGACGAGCGACGCGGCCTCCGCGCGATCCCCGCGCAGCATCGCGGCGTGGTCGTGGTCGTAGCGGGCGGCGAGCCTGTCGTACTGCTCGGCCGTCGCGCGGATCCCCGCGGTGTCCGCGGTCAGGCGCCGGGTGTGGTCGAGAAGGAAGGCCTTGATCGCTCCGAGATCGGCGGCGCGGGTCGCGGGGGCCGCGGCGGCCCGCGTCGTGGTGTCGGCGGTGTCGCCGGAGCCGCAGGCGGCGAGGGCGAGCGACGCGGCGGCTACGACGGCGGCGGCGGCGGCGGACAGGCGGCGAACACGACGGTGCATCAGGCGGGCTCCAAGGTCACGAGCCCTCCCATTAGGGCTCCCTAATTCGGCAACCCTAACAAATTCCGATTCGGGCAGTCGGCATTATGCGCCGAGCGCCCCACCGGACGCCGGTCACGGCCTGCTGGGCGCCCGCCGCGCTACTCGTGCGCGTCGAAGCGCGCGAGGATCTCGGTCGCCGCACTCGAGGGGTCCAGGCGGCGGGCGACGACCTCGTCGAGCAGTTCCTGGAAGCGGGAGTCCTCCAGCAGGCGCTCCTCGAGCCGGCGACGCAGGCGGTGGGTGCACAGCGAGAGCACCTCGCCGCGCAGGTTGCGGCGGCGACGCTCGGAGAGCGTGCCCTCGGCCTCGATGAACGCGCGGTGGGCGTCGAGCTGCTCGACGAGCTCGGGGACGCCGACCCCGTGGACGGCCTCGGTCTTGATGACCGGGACCGACCAGCCGGCGTGACCGTGGGCCGCGCCGAGCGAGAGCACGCTCCTGATCTCGCGGACCATCGTGTCGGTCAGCGGGTGGTCGGCCTTGTTCACGACGATGATGTCCGGGATCTCCATCACGCCGGCCTTCAGCGCCTGGATCGAGTCGCCGGAGCCCGGCATCAGGACGAGGACCACCGTGTCGGCGTGGTCGATGATGTCGACCTCGGCCTGCCCGACCCCGACCGTCTCCAGCAGGATGTCCTGGCGGCCCGCGGCGTCCATCAGCAGGGCCGCCTGGAGCGCCGCCTCGCTCAGTCCACCGAGCGCGCCGCGATTGGCCATCGACCGGATGAAGACGCCCTGGTCGAGGAAGTGGTCCGTCAGCCGGATGCGATCGCCGAGCAGCGCGCCGTGGGTGAACGGCGACGAGGGGTCGATCGAGAGCACGGCGAGCGTGCGGCCCTCGGCGCGGCGGAGCTTCGCGAGCGCGCTGATGAGCGTCGACTTGCCCGCCCCCGGCGCACCCGTCAGACCGACGATCGACGCGCGGCCCGTATGCGGATAGACCTCGCGTACGAGGTCCCAGCCGCGGGGATCGTCGGACTCGACGAGCGTGATCGCGCGCGCCAGGGCGCGGCGGTCGCCGGCCAGAAGGCGCTCCGCGAGGGTCTGCTCGGTCGAGGGGGACGGCGACACGGGGCGCGGAGGGTAGCGGGCGGCCTTCCCCTCAGGGCACGAACGTCGCGACGGCATGGGCGGCGAGCGCTCGGCGCTCGCGCGCGCCGAGCGACCCCTCCCCGTCCTGCGGCATCCGTGCGAGCCCCACGTAGGCGGCGTGGGCGAGCAGCGCCTGGCGCCGTGCCTGGGCCGGCGTCGATCCGCACTGGCGATAGGCGCGCTCCAGCACGCGGAGCCGCGCGGCAGCGACGCGCGCGAGCGTCGCCGCGACGAGCGGCTCGCCGTCCGCGGCGTCGAGCAGCCGCGCGAAGTACGTGGCGGGCTTCAGCACCGCGCGCTCGAGGATCGCGCGCAGGCGCTCGCGCGGGTCGGGGATCGCCGAGACGGCGTCGAGCACGTCGGTGGAGTGCTCGCGCTCCCAGCGCTCGAGGACCGCCGCCAGCAGGTCCTCCCGCGAGGCGAAGTGCCAGTAGAAGCTCCCGCGCGTGACGCCCAGCCCGCGCGCCAGCGGCACGACCGCGACCGCGCCGACGCCGTCGCGCTCCAGCGCGCGGAGCCCGGCGGTGACCCAGTCCTCACGGTCCAGTCGCTCCGATGGCACGACGCGAACATACACCCCTGTACGGCGATGGTGTACCGTACAGCCCTGTATGGAACAGATCGCGACGGACCTCAGCCTCCTGCCCAGCACGCCGACACACGCGTTCAACGCCTATCTGATGGGTGACGTGCTCGTCGACGCCGGCACCCGACACGCCCGGCGGCGCATCCTGCGGGCCCTCGACGGCCACGTCCCCGCCGCGCACGCACTGACGCACGGGCACGCCGATCACCAGGGGGCGAGCGCCGCCCTCTGCGGCGAACTCGGCCTCGAGCTCTGGTGCCCGGCCGGCGACGCGGACGCCGTCGAGCGCGGCGACCTCCGCGACCGCGGCCCCGTGAACCTCGTCACGCGGGCGCAGCATCGCTGGTGGGCCGGCCCCGCCCACCCCGTCGCGCGCCGCCTGCGCGAGGGTGACGACGTCGGCGGGTTCACCGTCCTGGAGACCCCGGGGCACAGCCCGGGGCACGTGTCCTTCTGGCGTGCGCACGACCGCACGCTCATCGCGGGCGACGCCCTCTTCGGGCGCCACCGCGTGACGGGACGCCCAGGCCTGTACGAACCACCCGGGATCTTCACGCTCGACCCGGCCGCCAACCGGAAGGCGATCCGCCGACTCGCGGCGCTCGAGCCGGCCGTCGTCTGCTTCGGCCACGGCCCCCCACTGCGAGACCCCGCGCGGCTGGCGGCCTTCGCCGCCGCGCTGCCCGAGGACTGACCGATCTACCATCCGGGCGGTGCAGCCCGTCCCGGACACGCTCGCCCGCGCGACACCCGCGATCCGCGGCGAGCCCGCACCGCTGCACGGGGGGCCGCTCACCTTCCTGCGCTTCGCCCGCGCCCACGGCATGGCGAACCGCAGGTACGCGCGCCTGCTGGTGCGCTGGGCGTGGCTGAAGGTGCGCTGGCGCGGGCGCCTGCGCACCGACGGCGTCTGCTTCGTCGGACCCGGCGTGACGTTCGAGATCGGCCGCGACGCCGTCGTGCATCTCGGTCGCTGGTCGTGGATCGGACACGGCTGCAAGATCCGCGCGCACGAGGGCGAGGTGCGCATCGGCGCCAAGACGGTGCTCGGCCAGGAGTGCACGATCTCCGCGTTCCAGCACGTCTCGATCGGGCGCGAGTGCATCGTCGCCGACCGGGTCATGCTCATCGACTTCGACCATGGCGTCGTCGACGTGGAGCAACCGATTCGCGCCCAGGGGATCTACAAGCGCGACGTGCGCGTCGGCAACAACGTCTGGGTCGGGTACGGCGCCTGCTTCCTGCGTGGCGTCACCGTCGGGGACAACGCGATCGTCGGGACCTCGGCCGTCGTCACCAAGGACGTCCCGCACGACGCGGTCGCCGGCGGGATCCCCGCACGCCTGCTGCGGATGCGCGATCGCCCGCGGCGACTGCGCTGGCGGTAGCGTCCGCGGGCATGCCCGAACTGTTCCCCGGCCGCTACACCGCCGAGATCGAGGGCGACTTCGTCGTCTTCCTCATCGGCATGCGCGTGAACCGCCCGTGGAAGCTGCGCAAGCTCGCCTTCATGGCGGGCACGATGCCCAAGCTCCTGCGCGAGCTGGATGCCGACCCCGCGATCGGCTGCCTGGGAAGCTGGCAGGTGCTGCGCTCCCCGATCGCGCCGACCGTCATCCAGTACTGGCGCTCGTTCGACGAGCTCGAGGCCTACGCCCACGCGCTGACGCACAAGGAGATGTGGAAGCGCTTCTTCCGGCTCGTCAAGGCCGACGGCGACATCGGCATCTGGCACGAGACGTTCCGGGTCCGCGACGGCGAGTACGAGACCGTCTACGGCGGCATGCCGCGGTTCGGGCTCGCCGCTGCGGCCGGGCACCGCGCGGTGGGCTCCGCGTCGCGCGCCCGCGGGCGCCTCGGCGGGGCCTAGCGGGTCCAGGGCGCCGGCCCCGACCGGCCGGCGCTCACGCTGGACCTGCTCCCCCTCTGGTTCCCCCCTAGCCGAGCTTCAGATCCCGCTTGGGCACCAGCGCGATGCCGATCGGGTAGTTGTTCGCCCGCCTGGTCCCGGCGCGCAGCGACTGACGCTGGACCACGAGCCGCTGCCCGCGATTGATGCGCAGGCTCAAGATGCGCCTGGGCGGCTTGGAGACGCGACCCACCCGGCAGTTCGCCTTGCGGAGCTTCGTCTTCGCGGCGGCCAGCGTGAGCCCGCGCAGGCGGGGCACGCGGCAGCTCGGCTTCGGCGCCGGGGTGTCACTGCTGCTGCTCGGGCTGACCGGGACGGTCGGGGGCGCGGCGACGGTGAACGCCCGGCTGATGCCGGAGCTGTTCCCGGCCCCGTCGGTGCCGACCACGCGGAACGAGTGGGCGCCGGCGCCGAGCTGGACCGGCGGCGCGGGACTCGAGCACGACGCCGGCGCGGCGGCGTCGTAGGCGCACTGGAACGTGACGGGCCCCGTCAGGTCGGGGGCGGACGCGAACGCGAACGCGGCGCTGAGCGGGTCTGCCAGGACGGCGCCGTCGGCGGGGCCGCTCGTGAAGGACAGGGTCGGCGGGGTGTTGTCGACCTTCAGGTCGACCTGGGCGGTTCCGGCCGGGTCGCAGCCGTTGGACGCGACGACGACGAGCTTGTACGTGCCGTCCGCCGGCAGCGTGCGGGTGTTCACGGCAGCGGTGACCGGGTACGTGTCGGCGTCCGGCGCGCCGACCGTGGCCGGCTGGTCGGGCCCGACCGGGACGTTCGCGCCGTCGAGGATCCGGATGGCCGCCGTCGGAGCGGGCAGGCCGCTGCTCGTGGCCGTCGCGACGACGTTCGTCGTCCCCGCGACGATCGCCGCCGTCGCAGGCGCCGTGGGCGCCGGGCTCTGGATCGCCACCCCCGCCGGCAGGCAGACCGCGCCCGCCGTCGCCGGGCCGACCGCGAGCGCGGCGGTCGCTGCGAGCGCCGCAGTGCCCACGAGGGCCGGCACTCGCGTTCTCAACACCTGCATCCGACTTCCCCCTTCATCACATCCATGGATGAACGGCGGATTGTCCGCGCTGAGCGGCGTCGCGTCAACTCCTCACGGCTCGAGCAGCGGTCCGGTGCGCAGCATCGGCGCGAGGTTCCGCACCGCGGGGTCCACCGTCGGTCCGCCGGCGAGCGCCGCGTCGAGCGCCGCGAGATGCCCCGCGAACCGCTCCCGCGCATAAGGCCCGGCGAGTGCGCGGGTCTCCAGGAACGGCCAGTCGCTGGCCTGCAGCGCGAGCAGCTCACGGACGGCGCGCTCCCCGATCGCCGCCCCCCGCGCGACGACGCGCAGCTCGGCGTCGCGCTGCGCGCACGCCATGTCGGCGACCTGCGGCCCCGACCACGTCCAGAGTGTCGGCGGCTGCCCCCACGACGTGGCTTCGTGCCGGGCGACCGGCCACGGCGCGGTCTCCGCGTCCTCCAGCGCGTCGTCGAGCCCGGCGAGCGGCACGCCCAGGTCCGCGCACGCCTCGACGAAGGCGGCGAGGAACACCGGGCCCTCGTGCCAGTGATGGCCGAACAGCTCGGTGTCGAACGCGAGCGTGCACAGCCCGCCGTCGCGCACGCGCTCGGCGCAGCGCGCCGCGAACGCCTGCGCGTCGTCGCGCGCCTGCGCGGCGCCGCGGTGCGGGTCGTAGACGGAGCCGTCGTTCGCCCAGGGCCGATGGTCGCGCGTGGTGCGGTGGTGCTCGTCGCGGTAGGCGTCATGGCCCGGGTAGCCGCCCGGCCCCCAGACGAGGTCGATCAGCTCGCGGTCGATCGGGACGAGCAGCGGGCCGGCGGCGCTGCGCAGCGGCGTGAGGTGCCGCGCGTCGCCGGCGCCGAAAGCGTCCGTCAGCTCGACGCACGCGGCGTGCACGCCGGCCTCCTCGAGGAAGACGTCCACCCACGGCTCGTGCGCGCACTCCGGCAGCCAGAAGCCGCCGCGCCAGCCGTCCCCGAAGCGCGCGCGCTGGCTCTCCACCCCGGCCTGCACCTGCAGGCGCACGCCGGCGTCGGTGGCGACCAGCGGGAGAATCGCGTGCGTCGCGCTGCTCGTCCACGCCGCGTGCGGGGCCAGGCGCGCGAGCAGGCCGCCGTCGGCCCGCACGGCCTCCAGGCGTGCGAGCGCCTCCGCATACTGGCCGGCGGCGCGCTCGAGCTCCTCGGCCTCCGCGCCGGAGCCGATCTCGCGGAACGCGTCGACGTCGAGGCGGTGCGAGGCGGGGCGCACGTCGCGCAGGAACGCGGCGCAGCGGTCGAGCGCGCCGGGCGCGTCGAGCTGGTCGCAGACGACGGGCGTGAGCGAGAGCGTCAGCGGCGCACCGGCGTCGAGCAGGTCCAGCAGCGGGAGGTAGCTCGTCGCGATCGCCTCCCACAGCCACTCCTCGCCGAACGGCCACGTCCCGAACCCCTCCACGTAGGGCATGTGGGTGTGCAGGACGAGGCTGACGCGCCCGTCTGCGCTCACGGCGTGCACACCGCCAGGAAGTCGAGCGCTGCGTCCAGGTCGCGCTCGCCCTCGCGGACGAGCGTGAAGTCCGCGACCGAGATCGCCGGCGTGAAGCGGTCGTAGAAGGGGCCGGTGATGCCGAGCCGCCTGTGGATCGCGTCCCAGCCGAGGTGCTCGATCGCGACCTGGTGCGCGGCGAGCTTCCCGGCATGGAACAGCCCGTACAGCTCGACATCGCCGAGGTGCTCCTCGCACAGCGCGCGGAACTCGCTCGCGCGGTACTCGTGCACGTGCCACGGGTTGCCGCTGCGCTCGGCGCCCTCGGGCGCGAGCGTCAGCACGTTCGGCGTGGAGACGTGGATCGCCGGCCGCGCGCTGCCCGCGACGAGCCCTGCGAAGTGCCCGAGGATGTCGCCCGGGTTCGTCACGTGCTCGATCGTCTGGAGGAAGACGACGGCGTCGCGCGGCTCGTCGTAGACATCGATCAGCGTGCGCTCGAAGCGCACGCCGGGCCGCGCGTACTTCGCCCGCGCGTGCTCGAACGCGTCCGGGTTGGCGTCCACGCCGACGACGTCCGCGGCGGTGCGCGCGAGAACGTCGGTGCCGTAGCCCTCGCCGCACGCCATGTCCACGACGCGCAGGCCGCCGACACGGGTGCGGATCCACTCGTAGACGACGAGGTGGCGCTGATACCAGTAGTTCTCCTCCGGAACGTCGGGCAGCGTGCGCTCCCCCGTCAGCTCCAGCGGCGGGACGCCGGCCGGCTGGCCGGACTGGAAGATGCGCGGCGCACCTGGATCGGTGCGCTCGGGCTCGGGCGGGGCGGCGGGGTCGCTCATGCGGGGCGGACGCTAGCGCGCGATCAGCACGTCGCCGCCGCGGCTGGGCGCCAGGGTGATCGCGCGGCGCACCGCGTGCTCGGCCTCGCCCACCGGCTCGAACCGGGCGTTCGCGACGAGCGTGTGCAGCACGACCTCCATCTCCACCTGCGCGAACGCGGCGCCGATGCAGCGGCGGATCCCGCCGCCGAACGGGATCCACGCGTACGCCGAAGACGGCGGGTCGCCGAGGAAGCGCTCGGGCCGGAACGCGTCGGGCTCCGGGTAGGTCTCGGGGCGATGGTGTGCGAGGTAGATGCTGACGACGACCTTCTCGCCGGCCGGCACCGTGCAGGTCGACAGCTCCAGGTCACGCCGCATCCGCCGCGGGACGAGCTGGACGACGGGCCGCAGGCGCAGCGTCTCCTTCACGACCGCGTCGCTGTACGCGGTGTCGCCGGTGCGCGCCTCCGCGGTCAGCCGCTCGAGCGCGGCGGGATGGCGCGTCAGGCGCTCCATCGCCCACGCCAGGCCCGTGGCCGTCGTCTCGTGCCCGGCGACGAGCAGCGTGAGCAGCTCGTCGCGCAGCTCGTCGTCGCTCATCGGCTCGCCGTCCTCGTCGCGCGCCTGCAGCAGCAGCGAGAGGATGTCGTCGCGGCCCTCGAGGTCGTCCTGCGCGCGGCGCTCGGCGATGATCCGCCGCAGCTCCGCGTCGACCGGGTCGATCGCGACGCGGCGCGAGCGCCGCGACAGCGGGTTGCCGGGCCCGAGCGTCGCCTGGGCGAGCAGCACGACCGGGCCGCCGAACCAGGTGAGCATCCGGCTGAGCGGGCCGCGCAGACGCTCCACCCCCGGCCCGTCGGTGACGCCGAAGACCGCGCGCATGATCACGTCGAGCGTGATCGCCTGGGTGTGGTCGCGGAGTGCGAACGGCTCGCCGACCGGCATCCGCTCGATCGCCTCGAGCGTCGCCTCGCGCATCACCTCGCGGTAGCGCTGCATCCGCTCGCCGTGGAACGGCGGCAGCAGCAGGCGGCGCTGGCGCAGATGCTCGTCGCCGTCGAGGCAGAGCAGGGAGTGCGCGCCGAGCGTCGGGCGCAGGATGTCGGTCGCCGCGGAGAAGTCCTGCGGCCCCAGCGTGAAGACCGTCTTCACGTCCTCGGGGCCGCTGACCATCACCCATGGCGCTCCGGGCTCGATCTGCAGGCGGAAAACGTCGCCGTGGGCGGCGTGCCGGCGGCGCATGACGGCCCCGGGGCGCACGATCCACCCGGCCATCTGCAGCGGCCGCGGCATCCGCGACCCGGGGACCGCATCGAGCGTTGCTGACGCTGCCATGGGCTCGTGAACGGTACCCTCCTCCGCCGCATGGCAGCTCCGTCATCACCCGACGCCATCCGCGACGTCAACACGCGCTACCACGACGGCGCGGCGGCCGACTACGACGCCAAGTGGGGCATCGACTGGGGCCAGATCGGCCGCGAGCAGGTGCTCGGCAAGCTGCGCAAGGCGCTCGGCGGCTCGCTCCCGGTGTTCGACCGCTCGCTCGAGGTCGGCGCCGGCACCGGCTACTTCTCGCTGCACCTGCTGATGTCCGGCGTCGTCGCGCGGGCGACCTGCACGGACATCTCCCCCGGCATGGTCGAGGCGCTCGAGCACAACGCCGAGCGGCTCGGGCTCGAGGTCGAGGCGCTGATCGCCGACGCCGAGCGGCTCCCGTTCGAGGACGAGTCGTTCGACATCGTCGTCGGGCACGCGGTGCTGCACCACCTGCCCGACCTGGAGCAGGCGTTCTCCGAGTTCCACCGCGTGCTGAAGCCGGGTGGCACGATCGTCTTCGCCGGCGAGCCCTCGCGCGTCGGCGACCGCATCGCTGGCGTGCCCAAGCGCGCCGCGACCGCCGTCGCGCCGCTGTGGCGCGCCGCGCTGCGCGCCTCGTCCGCGCCCGCCGGACACACCGACGGCGGCGAGGAGAACCACGAGCTCGAACGACACGTCGACGTGCACGCCTTCGTCCCGGGAGACCTGGAGGCGGTGGCCGAGGACGCCGGATTCGACGACGTCCGGGTCCGGGGCGAGGAGCTGCTGGCGAACTGGTTCGGCTGGACGAACCGCGCGCTCGAGGCGACGGCGGTGCCCGAGGAGGTGCCGTGGGCGTGGAAGCAGTACGCCTTTCGCGGGTACCTCGCGCTGCAGGAGGTCGACCGCCGGGTCCTCGAGGGCCATCTTCCGGCGGCGGTCTTCTACAACCTGCTGCTCAGCGCGCGCAAGCCCGCCTAGGACGCCCGCAGCCGCAGGTACGCCGCGCGGTCGCTGAACGACGACTGCAGCTCGTCACCGAGGTCGCCCACGAACTCGGCACGGTAGACGGTGTCGGTCAGCACCGTGATCGCGTAGTACACGCCGCTCAGCGAGGCGATCCCGATCGAGACGCGCAACAGCTCGCGCGAGATCCGGACACCCCAGAAGTCCACCACGAAGGTGGGCGGATGCCCCGTCCACGAGGCGATCACCGCGTCGTCGATCGCCAGCAGCCCGAAGGCGACGAAGAACGCGAACACGGCGAGGCTCACGACGAGGACCTGCAGCGCCTGGCTCACGAACAGGACGAGGCCGACGTTCACCCGCTGGCGGTGGGCCAGCGGCGGTCCCCCCCCCGCGCCCCCCCCCCACGCCGTCCCCCCCCCCCGGGGGGGGGCCGCGGGGGACAGCGGCCCCACCGCCCCGAGCAGCCCGACCACCGCGGCGGGATGGCGGCGCGCCTGCCCCTGGGCGCCGCCGCGCAGGCGCTCGCGCTCGGCGTCGGCGTGCTCGGCCTCTGGCCCTACGCGGGGCGCGACGCGCCCCCCCCGACCGCCGCGCGCGCGGTCCCCCCCGCGCC
>DAIPYF010000029.1:8993-17355 GCA_036782855.1 Solirubrobacteraceae bacterium | reverse complement strand
GTGACGAGCTCGCCCTGGCCGATCGGCAGGTTGCCCATCGACGAGCCGGAGTACTTCTCGTAGGGGAGGATGAGGCCGCGCTCCTCGCTCGGGAGGTCGACCCGGGTGGGGCTGCCGAAGCCGAAGCGCCGGACCCACTGGTCGAAGCGCTTGCCGCCGAGCTTCTGCCCGATCGTGATCGCGCCGACGTTGCTCGACTGCGCGAGGATCCCCGACGTGTCGAGCGTGACCCAGCCGCGGGGGTGGGACTCCCCGATCGTGCGATCGGCGACCTGGATCTGCGGGGCGAGGTTGAACGAGGTGGTCGGCGTGACCTCGCCGTCCTCGAGCGCCGCCGCGACCGTGAACGCCTTGAAGGTCGACCCGGGCTCGTAGGTCAGCCCGACGGCCTGGTTCTTGAGCGCCCAGGCCGGGGACTTCCCGGGGGCGTTGGCGTCCACGCGCGGCCAGTTGGCGACGGCCAGCAGCGCCCCGGTCCGCGGGTCCATCACGATCGCCGTCGCGGTCTTCGGCTGGTAGGTCTCGCCGACGCCCTTGAGGACCTCCTCGGTGCGCGCCTGCACCTCCGCGTCGAGGGTGAGCTTGAGCCGCCGTCCCGCCCGCGTGCGGCGCACGTCCTGGACCTCGATCGCCTGACGGGCGCCGTCGAAGACGGTGCGCTGCAGGCCGTCGCGTCCCCGCAGCAGGCGATCGCGCGCGTACTCGAGCCCGAACAGGCCCTCGCCGTCGACGCCGACGGCGCCGATCACCTGCGCGGCGAGCATCCCGCGCGGGTAGCTGCGCAGCGAGCCGGGGGTCAGGTCGATCCCGTCGATGTCGAGCTTCTTGACGCGGTCGGCGGTCGCGGCCGGCAGCCGGCGGGCGAGGTAGACGAACCCCGTGTCGCGGCGCGCGAGCTGCTTGGCGAGCGCGTCCTCCTGCATGCCCAGGATCGGGGCCAGGCGCCCCGCGGCGCGCACCGGGTCCTTGATGAGGTAGGGCGTCGCCGAGACGTCGTCGGCCGGCTCGGAGCTTGCGAGCGGCGCGCCGAGGCGGTCGACGATCGCGCCGCGGCGCGCGGGCACCTTCTGCTCGGCGACCTGCTGCGAGGAGGCGGCGGACGCCAGGCCCGAGCCCTTGACGACGGCCATGTAGCCGGCGCGACCGGCGGCGATGGCGAGCATGACGAGGAAGCCGGCGAACAGCAGCCCGACGCGGCGCTCGACCCGCGGCATGGTTACTGACCGTCTCCCGCCGCGATCCCGCCGGTGGCGGCGGCCTGCTCGGCCGGTGCCTGCGCGAGCGGTGTGGGTGCGGGCTCCGCCGCGGGGGCGGGCGCCTCGGCGACCGGCGCCGGCTCCTGGGCGACGGGCGCGGCCTCGGCCTCGGCGGCGGGCGTCTCCGCGACGGGCACAACCTCCGCCTCAGGTGCGGCGGCCGCCTCGACCGCGGCGCCGGGGGCCGTCTCGCCGACGGGGTCCACGGCGCTCGCCGCGGCAGCCGGATCGCCGCCGGAGCAGGCGCCGGAGCGTCCGGCGTCGAGGTAGCAGACCGACCCGGCGCCCGGCATGACCATGCCGAGACGGCCCGCGACGTCCTGGATGCGGCGCCCGGCGTCGAGCTGCGAGATGACCGTGCGCTTGGCCGCGTTGTCGCGCTCGAGCGCCTGGGCGCGCTCGACGTTCTCGCTGATCTGCGTGTTGAGCTTGAGCAGCGAGACCTGGAGGAAGACGAGGCCGAGCAGCGCACCGGCGAGCAGGACGATCAGCCCGCGCCCGCCGGCCAGGCCGCGCACCCGGGCGAGTGCGTCGCCGGCCGCGCGGGCCGAGGGCCTGGGCAGCCGGACGTCGATCGGCCGTGGGAGCGTGAGCCCGCCGGCCGCGGCGCGCAGGGACCGCGGACGGGCGGGCCCTGAGACGCGCCGCGGGATCCGGGTCCCGGGACGGCCGCCGACGCGGCGCGCCCCGCCGACCCGCGGCGCGGCGGTTGCTGCGGGCGGGGGCGTCATGCGGGGGCTCCTTCGCTGGTCAGCTTGCGCGCGACGCGCATGCGCGCAGATCGCGCGCGCGGGTTCTCGGCGGCCTCGCGCTCGGTCGGGACGACGCCGCGGCGCGGCCGCAGCTCGGCGAGCGGCGTGCGTCCGCAGCGGCAGACCGGCATCCCGGGCGGGCAGATGCAGCCCTGTGCAAGGTCGGCCAGGAAGCGCTTCACGCGCCGGTCTTCCAGGGACTGGAAGGAAATCCCTGCAAATCTGCCGTTCTCACGCAGGATGTCCCAGGCGAGCGGGAGCGCGTCGTCGATCTCGCGCAGCTCGTCGTTGACCGCGATCCGGATCGCCTGGAAGGTGCGCTTGGCGGGGTGGCCGCCGGCGAACCGCGCGGGCGCGGGGATCGCGCCGGTGACGATGTCCACGAGATCGGTCGTCGTCTCGATCGGGTGCTTGGCGCGCTCGCGGACGATGGCGCGCGCGATCGGGCCGGCGTAGCGCTCCTCCCCGAACTCCCGCAGGACGCGTGCCAGGCGGCGGTCGTCCCACGTGGCGACGATGTCCGCGGCGCTGAGCTCCTGCCGCGGGTCCATCCGCATGTCGAGCGGCGCCTGTGCGACGTAGGAGAAGCCGCGCTCGGCGACGTCGATCTGCATCGAGGAGATCCCGAGGTCGAGGTACACGACGTCGGCGCGCTGCCCCTCGTCGTGCAGGGTCTCCAGCGCCGTGGCGAAGGACTCGCCGATGAAGCGGGTGCGGCACGGCGCTTCGGAGGCGAAGTCCTCGAAGCGCTCCGCCGCGTACGGGTCGCGGTCGATCGCGATGAGCAGGCCGTCGGGCCCCAGGCGCTCGGCGACGAGTGCCGCGTGGCCGCCGGCACCGAACGTGCAGTCCACGGCGACCTCGCCGGGCTGCGGGTCGGTGAGGTCCAGCAGCTCGGCGGCGAGGACGGGGACGTGCTCGGTCGCCATCAGCAGCATCTACGCCTGCCCGAGGGCCTCGGTGAGGGCGTGCACGTCGGCGGAGAGCTCGGCGTCGATCGCGGCCCAGGACTCGCGGTCCCACAGCTCCAGGCAGCGGCGGGACCCGATGACGACGACGTCCTTGCGGAGCTTGGCGTGGTCCAGGATCGGCCCGGGGACCATGATCCGGCCGGCGGCGTCGAGCTCGGTCTCGAACGAGCCGGCCCCGAAGAAGCGCTCGAGCTTGCGGGCCTGCTCGGTCATCGGGTTGATGCCGGCGAGCGCGCCCTCGACGTAGGCCTCGTACTCGGCGGGGATCCAGACCTGCGCGCAGCCCGCGTCGATCCCCTTCGCGAGGACCAGTCCGTCGGAGAGCGCGGCGCGGAACTTCGACGGAACCGTGAGGCGGTTCTTCGCGTCGAGCGTGTGGTCGAAGGTGCCGCGGAAGGCCATGGGCGCTGCCGGCGAGCCGGCGGAGAAGCAGGAGTGCGGGCTGGGGTGGAGGAGTGGGAGGAACCCCTCCACCCCGGTCCGCGTGGCGGCAAGCTATCCCACTTCCCCCCACAACACAACCCCAGCTGCACATTTTTTCCCACATTGGCTCCTGAGGCACCTCACGACGGCGCAGTACGGTCTGGTTTTCCCTGCACAGAGCCCGATTCCTCCGGTGGGACGGATGTGGCCCGAAACTGCAGGACGGGCTGCGGAACGGTGATCCGCAGCCGTTCCTGCACCGGTGCGCCCGGTCCGTCCGCACCCTGTGCGTCCCGGGTGGGACGCCGTGGGGCGGGCCGCTGCGGCGGCGGGTCAGCGCAGGCCGGCGAGCAGGCCGGCGGCGACGAGCAGCAGCACGGCGGGCACCAGGAGCAGCGCGACGACGAGCTGGATCTTCGGGGCCGCGCGCTGGGCGCGGTCACGGATGCGACCGGTGCGGGCGGCGCGCGCCCCGCCCGCGAGCGCGGCCACCGTGGGGCCGAGCGGCGCCCCGTGGCGCTCGCTGCGCCGCACCGCCGCCGCCAGCGCACGGACCTCGGGCACGGGCAGGCGGTCGACCAGCCGGCGCAGGCCGTCGTCCCGCGCCTCCCCCCAGGCGGCCGCGGCCTCGAGGGCGCGCAGCTCGGCGGCCAGCGGCCCGTGGCCGTCCCGGGCCGCGCGTGCGAGCGCCGCCGCCGGAGCCAGGCCCGCATCACAGGCGAGCCGCACCCGGTCCAGCAGATCCGGTGCCTCGGCCCGCACCGTGCGCGCCCGCCCCCGGGCCCGCCGCGCGAGCACCAGATCGGGTGCGACGAAGCCGAGCGCCGGCCCCACGACGAGCGCGAGCATGCCCAGCCGGCCCGGCAGCGCCGGACCGGCGGCCAGCGTCACCGTCGCGCCCGCCGCGGCGAGCAGCGACTTCACCGCCATCGCCTCCCCCGGTCCCAGCCAGGCCGGCGCGTCCCCGGCGGCGATGCGGGCGGCGAGATCCCCCGGGGGGCCCGGCACGCCCAGCCTGCCGAGCAGGATCGCGGCCAGCGCGCCGGAGCGTCCCGCGCTCCGCCCCGCGCGCCGCGGCAGGCGCTGACGGACGAGGCTGACGGCCTCGCCCGCCGCGACCGCGCCGCACACGCCGGCGAGCGCCGCGAGCGCGATCGCCCCGCTCACCCCTCCCCCACACGCGCGATCCGCCGCACCGCGCCGAACGCCAGGAGCTCCAGCAGTGCGGCCCCGGCCACCAGTGACCGGGCGAGCGGCTCGGCGAGGACCGCCGCGAGCGTGCCCGGCGCGGCGAGCTCACCGAGCCCGGCCCCGGCGACCGGCAGCGCGACGACGATGCGCGCGGTCAGACGCGCCTGCGCGCTCGCCGCGCGGGCGTCCGACGCGGCGCGCGCACGGAGGTCGAGATCGTCGGCGAGACCGTGCAGGAGCCGCGCCAGGTCACCGCCCGCGTCACGGTGCAGGAGCGTCGCGGCGACGAGCGCGGGCCACGGGCCCGGCCCGGCTCGTCGTGCCAGCTCCCGCAGCGCCTCGGCGGTGGGCGCGCCGAGCTCGATCGCTGCAACGGCCGGAGCGAGCAGGGAGCGTCCGGCGCCCCCGATCGCGCCATCGCGGGTGGTGAGCGCCAGTGCCCGACCAAGGCCGCCGCCCGCGCCCAGCGCGTCGGCGAGCGCCCGTGCGGCCGCCGGCGCGTCGGCGGCCGCCGCCCCCCGCCACCGGCGCCGCCGCGCCGCCACCCCGGCCAGGCCGACGGGCGGGCCCGCAACTCCGCAGACCAGGGCGCCCGCCGGACCGAGGGCGAGCCAGCCGATCGCGCACAGCACCACGGAGGCGGTGATCGCGAGGCGGCCGAGCTCGCCCCCCGCGAGCGCGCGTCCGTCGCGGCCCGCGCCGCGCGGCACCGCCAGCAGCCGCTCGAGCAGCCCGAGCGTCCTGCGGGCGTCGACGGCCGACAGCGCGTCGAACAGCGCCACGACGGCGAGCGCCCCGGCCGCGGCGCCCAGGAGCACGGTCATGGCCGGGCGCCCCGGGGCCGCACGACCGGCCGCCCGTCCCGCAGGGCGTACACCTCCCGGATGCCGGGAGCGCCTGCGACGCGCACGACCTCCGCGACCGCCGTGACCCTCCGCGCGCCGTCCGGCGCGCGCACCTGATGCACGACGAGGTCGAGCGCATCCGCGACCTGCGCGCGCACCGCGTCGTGCGGCAGCCCGACGCCGGCCATGAGTGCCAGCGTCTCCAGCCGCCGCAGCGCCTCCGCCGCTGAGCCGGCGTGGACGGTGCACAGCGACCCGTCGTGGCCGGTCGCCATCGCCGACAGCATGTCCAGCGCCTCGGGCCCGCGCACCTCGCCGACGACGAGCCGGTCGGGGCGCATCCGCAGCGCGTTGCGGACCAGGCGGCGGATCGTCACCTCACCACGGCCGTCGTGGCCTGCGGGCCGCGCCTCGAGGCGGACCACGTGCGCGCCGACGAGGCGCAGCTCCGCCGTGTCCTCGATCGTCACGACGCGCTCCTCGTCGCCGAGGAATCCCGCCAGCGCGCCGAGCGTGGTCGTCTTCCCCGAGCCGGTCGCCCCGCACACCAGGATGTTCAGCCGCGCCTCGACCGCCGCCCGCAGCAGGTCGTGCAGCGGCGGCGTCCACGAGCCCATCTCGACGAGCTGCTCGGGCCGCAGCCCGCGCGGGCGAAACCGGCGGATCGTCAGCGCGGGACCGTCGACCGCGAGCGGTGGCAGAACGACGTTCACGCGCGAGCCGTCCGGCAGGCGCGCGTCGCACAGCGGCTCGGCCTCGTCCGCCCGCCTGCCCGCCGGCGCGAGCAGGCGCTCGATCGTGTGCCGCAGGTCCGACTCGGTGGCGAACGCGGCGCTCGTGCGCTCCAGGCGCCCGCCCCGCTCGACCCACACCGGACGCGTGCCGCTGACGAGGATCTCGTCGACGCCCGGGTCGCGCAGAAGCGGCTCGAGCGGCCCCAGGCCGAGCGCGCGCTCGGCGATGCGCCCCGCGAGCGCCGCGCGATCCTCCTCGCCCAGCGCCGACGCCTCCTCGTCGACGAGCGCGCGGACCCGCGCCTCGGATCCGGCGACGGGCGCCACGGCCCCGTGGTGCGCCTCCTCGAGCAGCCGGAGCCGCAGCGTCTCGGCGAGCGCGTCGATCCGCTCGGTGCGCTCGGCGGCGTCCATGCACCCCCTAGTCGCGGGCTCCGGAAAAGCACCCCGGAAGAACGCCCGGCCGCCCCGAGGGGCGGCCGGTGAAGATCCGGGGGGATCGCGTCCCTGAGAAGTCCGGTGTCTAGGGGCCGATGGTGAGCGTCAGCGGCGACGGGCCGAGCGGGCCGAGGCCGAAGGGCGCCCAGGGGCTGCTGAAGGGCGGGTGCAGCGAGCAGGCGCGGGACTCGTAGTCCGGCAGGCACGGGTTGTAGGGGTGGACCCAGTAGCGGATCCCGGCGCCGAAGTCGCGGGCGCGGCTGATCTCGTCGAAGTTCGTCCAGCCGTCGTGGTCCTGGTCGTCCGGGCCGTCGAGCAGCCCGTCGCCGTCGCTGTCGGGGTCGACCGGCGAGGTCTCGATCAGCGGGGAGGCGCCGGCGCCGCCGACGAACTGGATCTCACTCGAGTAGGCCGAGGACCACCAGCTGGTCTTCATGCGGCCGCCGGTCTCGTCCCAGTTGCCGATGGTGTCGCCGTCGACGTCCTTCTCGTCGTCGGTGAGGACGCCGTTGTCGTTCATGTCGAGGACGGCGGTCTCGGGAGTGACGGGCGTGTCATTCCCGTTGACGTTCGTGTCCTGATCGCCGTCGGAGTAGTTCAGGGGGAAGCGCCCACCGGTCGAGAACATCCACTGCGCGTACTCGTCGGTCATCGACAGGCCGTCCTGATCGAAGTCGATCGCAGGGTCGGAGCCGTCGAGCGGGTTGGGCCACTGGCGCTTGCCCGGGTAGGGCAGCGCACGCGAGTTCAGGTCGAGCGCCGACTCGTACTCGAAGCCGTCGGAGACGCCGTCGCCGTCGGAGTCCAGCGCGCACGGGTTGGTCTTCACGCGCGTCTCGAGCGCGTCGGACATGCCGTCCTTGTCGGTGTCGAGCGTCTCGGAGGTCAGGACGGCCTTGCAGGCGAGCGCGGAGCCGGGGGGCGCCGGAGTCTCCGGGCCGCCGCCGTTGCTGCCGGGCGGGCCGACGCGCGGCGAGAGCTTCGCGGAGGTGAAGGCCTTGCCGAAGCGCTTCGCGAGGACGCGCAGGCGGAACTGCTTCACGCCGGCCTTGCCCTTGGCGTCCTTCAGGAACGGGAGGAGCTTCTCCGGGACGGGGAAGGTCAGCTGCGTCGTGGTGGCCGTCGGGACCTTGACGAACACGGCCGGCTTGCGGCTGCGCTTGAAGGCCACGATGTTCTTGAAGGCGCCGGCCCGGAAGCCACGGCCCTTGATCGTCAGCGTCTGACCGATCTCGACCTTCATCGGGGAGACCTTCGTGATCACCGGGGGGCTTGCCGCATGGGCGACCCCGGCCGGGAGGACGGCCAGGACGAGGGCCAGCGCGGTGATCGGGGCGCGCCGACGGCGGACAGTGGGGAAACCGGGCATCGCTCGGCATATCGGCTGCTGCCGCGGTTTCTTGAGTCCCCCCGCGCGAAGCTCAACGGAGGGCCGAGGGTCCGGGTCGCGGCAGCGCCCGCAGCTCGCGCGCGCCGTTCTGGGCCTCGACGAGCGCGATCGCCTGCGCGAGCGTCACCCGCAGGGCCAGCGCGACCCGTGGGAGCCCCGACTGGTCGCCCTCCCCGGCGCGCGGGGCGGCCGCGGAGCTGAGGACCTCCGCGCCGCGCAGCGCCAGTCGCGTGCGCGCCACGCCACCGGGGCCGTCGCGGGTGATCAGCACGTCGGTGAGCGTCCCCGGAGCAAGCTCGCGGGCGGCCCCGACGGCGACGATGCGCGCGACGCGCTCACCGGCGCGCGCGGGCGCCGGCCCG
>DAIPYF010000029.1:0-8983 GCA_036782855.1 Solirubrobacteraceae bacterium | reverse complement strand
CCCCGCCAGTCCGGCACCGGGCCAAGTTCGCGCGTCAGGCCCCATCCGGCATAGAACGGCGCGCCAAGGCAAGTCACGGGAATTCCACGCAGAATTCCCTCGACCCCCAGCAGAGAGGTCATCGCCCAGACCTCGCCCCCCCCCGCCAGCAGCGCCGGCTGCAGGTCGGTGCCGGCCGGGATCGCCACCCCGGCGCGAGCACCGACGACCTCCGCCGGATCGCGGAACGCGCCGGCCGGCGCGTAGCGCTCGGGCGCACGCCGCACGGCGAGCGCCCGAGCGCGGATCTTCGCACCGGCGGGGACCTCCGCACGCGTGACCAGCACCCCCACCACCGGGCCCAGCTCGCGGCGCAGCGCGGCCTCGCGCCCGGCGACGTCGGACGCCGCGAGCGATCCGAGCACGAGCGCCAGGCCGCCGAGCACCGCAGCGCGGCGGGCGCGGCTCATGCAGCGGCGGCCAGCGGCGCGGCCGGGGCGGGCACGTCCACCAGGCGGTAGCCCACCCCCCAGACGTTGACGACGAACCGCTCGCCGTCCGCGCCGAGCTTGCGCCGCAGCCGGCAGGCGTGCGAGTCGAGCGTGCGCGTCGAGCCGACGCCGCGCTGGCCCCAGATCGCCCGCAGCAGTTCCGCCTTGGTGTACACCCGCGTCGGGTCCGCGGCGAGGGTGCGCAGCAGCGCGAACTCCTTGGCGCTGAGGTCCAGGCGCTCGCCGCGCAGGTGCACGGCCCGCGATGCGGCGTCGATGTCCAGGTCGCCGACGCGCATGCGGCCCGCGCGGGTGCGCCGCTCGCTGCGCCGCAGCAGGGCGTCCAGGCGGCAGCACAGCTCGCGGTAGCTCAGCGGCTTGGCGAGCACGTCGTCGGCGCCGCGTTCCAGCGCGCGGACGCGTTCCAGCTCGCCGTCCCGCGGCAGCAGGACGAGGATCGGCACGCCCGGGTCGATGCGCGTGCCGACGCCGTCGGAGGCGCGGGCGTGGGCGACGAGGTCGAGCCCCGGCGCGTCCGGCAGGCTCGCGTCGACGATCGCGACGTCCGGGAACGCCGTCCCCAGCAGCCGCAGGCCGTCGTGCGCGGTCTCGGCGCTCACGACGTCGTAGCCGTCGGCGTGGAGGTTGTCGCCGAGGAAGCCGCGCGTGGCGGCGTCGTCCTCGACCAGGAGCAGGGTGGGTCGGTCGCGATTGGTCATGTGTTCCGTAGGGATCCGCGGCTGCATCGTCCCCCCGTCGCGGCGCGCCGGCGCTCGGCCCGACTACGATCCGCGCCGTGCGCCAGCGTCCGCAGACCGGCCCGCTCATCGTGCTGGCCGCGGCCGCCGGCCTGTTCGTCCTGTCGTTCCTCACCTGGTACACGGTCGACCTGGACGGGATCGAGGGCGGCCGCGCGGTGGTGCAGCGCTTCGTCGATCAGAACGACTTCGCGACGAGCGCGAACGCCTGGGAGCCGTGGGGCCTGCCGGCCGACCTGCTGCTGCTGCTCGTCATCGGCGCGGGCGTCGCGCTGCCGGCCGCCACGCTGGCCGGCGCCCTACGCGGGCTCGCCCCCGCGCTCGGGGCGATCGTCGCCGGGGCGCTCGGCACGGCGCTCGTGCTGATGCACGTGCTGAGCCCGCCGCAGCCGTCCGAGATCGTCGGCGTGGAGCCCGCCGCGTGGCTCGGGCTGCTCTGCTGCATCGCGATGCTCGCGGGCGCGTTCCTGTGGTGGGACCGCACGGCCCACCCGCCGGACGGCGCCTGAGCGTCAGGTCCGCTGCTTCGTCGGCCGCACGAGCACCTCGTTGATGCTCACGTGCGGCGGCGCCGCCAGGGAGTGGACGATCGCGTCGGCGATGTCCTCGCTGCGCAGGATCTCCCCCGTCTGCTCCTTGATCTTCTCGGCCGCGTCGATCACGTACGACTCGTTGTGCCCGAGCAGCTCCGTCTCGACGAAGCCCGGCTCGATGATCGTCACGCGGACGTCGGCGTGCAGCGCCTCCTGGCGCAGCGCCTCGCTGAACCCGTTGACGCCGAACTTCGTCAGGTTGTAGACGCCGGCGCCGAGCGACGCGCGCCGGCCCGCCACGGAGCTGACGTTGACGATGTGCCCGCCGCCCTGCTCGCGCATCAGCGGAAGCGCCGCGTGCGTGCAGTAGAGGAGGCCGAGCACGTTGACGTCGATCATCCGGCGCCAGTGCTCGGTGTCGGCGCCCTCGATCGGGCCCAGCAGCATCACGCCCGCGTTGTTGACGAGTGCGTCGAGGCGGCCGAGCTGGTGCCTGGCGCCCTGCACGAAGCCGCGCGCCTGCTCCTCGGAGGCGACGTCGACCGCGATCGCCGCGGCGACCCCGCCCTCGGCCTCGATCCGCTGCGCGAGCGCGTCGATGCGGTCCGCCCGCCGCGCGCCGAGCGCGACCGCGGCGCCGGACCGCGCGCAGAGCAGCGCCGTCGCCTCGCCGATCCCGGACGACGCGCCCGTGATCGCAACCACCTTGCCGGAGAGGTCATACGTCATGCGCGCACCCTACCCCGTCGCGGACCCCTGACAGACCCCTCCGGAAACCCGCAAACAGCGCGTTTCGGTGCAACATCTCGTTCAGCCCTGTGGGCTGGGGAGGGAACGGCCGTAGGATCCCGACGGGCTCGGGTGTGCCGTTGGTGGCCGCCGGAGCCGACTGCTTTCTGGGAACTCATGGACGCTTCCGTACGCGGCAATTACGACTCCGGCGAGGACTTCGTCCTCGAATATGGGGAACTGCGCTTCACGTTCAACGAACGTGACTTCAGCGAACGCTGCGAGCAGGCGTCACGCAAGCTCGGCTTCGTCGGCGGGACGCTCGAGGAGCATGAGCTGGAGGACCTCGTGAACCTCGCCGTGAACGGCGAGGTGCAGGAGCCCGCCTCCGCCCTCGGCGAGCACGTGAACGACTGCTGGCCCGAGCTCGTCGGTCCCGCGGACCGCTCGCTCGTGCACTGGCTGCGCCGCCTGGTCTTCCGGTCCGCGTGGCTGGACCAGCGCGTCAAGGAGGGCGAGCTCGACGTCCGCTTCGACGACGTGCGCCAGACCTTCGCGTACGTCCAGCCCGACCGCGGCGACGAGCCCGTCGAGCTGGCGCCCGAGCCCTCGTGGGGCCGGGTCGCGTACATCCCGCGGTCCGCGGCCTAGCGGCGGACCCGGCGCTTCGGACGCCGCTCCGCGCTACTCCGCGCCGGCGACGGCCTTCGCCCGGTTCTTCGCGATCGTCGTCGCCTTGCGGGCGCCGACGAGCACCGCGACGCGGAGCGTCCCGCTCGCGCCGGCGTCGACGACGGGCCGGCGCTCCACCGCGGCGGCCGCGCTGTCGAGGCCGATGATCGTCGTCTCGCCGCCGACCGGGCCGCGAGCGGCCGCGACGATGGTGAGCGAGCCGCCGTCCGGCACGTTGCGGGCGGCCGCGAGGACGCGGCGGGCGACGTGCGGCGGCACGCTGTCGAGCGCGTCGATGACGACGGCTGCGTGGCCGCCGCGGGCGACGGCGCGCTTGGCGGCGTCGACGACGTGCTCGACGGTCTGGGCCTGCGTCTCGCCGCTCGCGGCGAGCGTGGTCGAGGCGGCGAGCGGCAGCTCGGCGGCCGCCCACTCGGGCAGCTCCTCGGGCCGCGCTCCGGCGAGGACGATGTGCAGCTCGACGCCCTCGAGCGCGGCGAGCTCGATCGCGATCGCCCGCAGCGTCGTCGTCCGGCCGGAGCCGGGGCCGCCGAGGACGGTCACGCGCGAGCCGCGCCCGAACGGGGCCAGGTCGCTGATCTCCTTGAGCGTCGGGTCCTTCGCGGCGAAGGCGATGACCTCGGTCGGGAAGACGGCGGGCAGGTCGTCGTACGGCGTGCCGGCGGAGACCTCCTCGGCGGGGGCGCCGTTGATGGTCTCGACGCGCACGAGCGAGGCGAAGCGCTCGGAGCGGCGCGGGCGCCGCACCGGGCCGCCGATGCGGTCGCCGCTGACGAGGTCGCAACGGCGCACCTGCGCGGCGGAGACGTAGACGTCACCGTCGTTCTCCCCCTCGCCGACGCGGACGAAGCCCGAGCCGTTGGCGAGGATCTCCACGACGCCCTCGATCGTGGCGCCCTCGGCCTCGTCCTCGTCGCGGTCACGGTCCCGGTCACCGGAGCGACCGCCGCGGCGGCGCGCGGGCGCGTCGCCGTCGGCATCGGACCCGCTGCGGCGCCGGCTGCGCGAGCGCGCGGGGCGCTCCTCGGCCGGCTCGTCGTCGTCCGCTGCGGCGGGCTCGTCGGCGCCCTCGGCGCCGTCCGCGTCCTCGGCCGCGTCGTCGGTCTTGCGCGACCGGCCGCGGCCACCGCGGCGGCTGCGCGAGCGCGCCGGGCGCTCCTCGGCGGGCGCGTCGCCGGTGTCGGGCGCGTCGCCGCCGGCGTCACCGCCCTGGCGCTCGAGGATCGTGTCGACGAGGTCGTCCTTGCGCAGGCGACGGAAGCCGTCGATGCCCAGCGCGGAGGCGATCTCGTGGAGGTCGGCGAGCGGGCTGTCCTGCAGCGCGTCGCGAGAGAGGACGGACATGGGGTCTCCTTCGGATGGGTGAGTCGGTCGGCGTCCTGGCGCGTTGGGACAGCGGCAGGTCGACCCGTGCGGCGCAGACGGTAGCGCGTCACCCGGTGGCGGCGCGGCGCGCTACCCGCCCGGCCCTGCAGCGCGGATCCACTTCAGCGCGTCGTCCTCGCCGTCGACGGCGGGCACCGGGTCGAGCCCCTCGAGCACGCGCCAGACCGCGATCGCGTCGACCGCGGCGGCGACGTCGTGCACCCGTACGACGGCCGCCCCGGCGGCCACGCCGTGCAGCAGCGCGGCGAGCGTCCCGGCCAGGCGCTCGCCCGGCGGGCGCCCCGTGATCGCGCCGATCACGTACTTGCGCGAGACCGGCAGCAGGATCGGCCGGCCGAGCGCGCGCAGCCGCGGCAGCGCACGCAGCACCTCGGCGCTCTCCTGCGGCGTCTTGGCGAAATCCGGGCCGGGGTCGACGAGCAGCTGCTCGGGCGCGACGCCCCGCTCGACGGCGACCGCCATGCGCTCGCGCAGGAACGCCTCGACGTCGGCGACGACGTCGCCCCCGTAGTCGGCGAAGTGCTCACGCTTGGGCTGCGCGCGCGTGTGCATCACGACGAGGGCCGCGCCGGACGCGGCGGCGACGTCGGCGATCCGCGGGTCGGCCAGCCCGCTGACGTCGTTGAGGATCGCGGCGCCGGCGTCCACCGCCGCCCCGGCCACCTCCGGCTTCCACGTGTCGACGGACACCAGGACGCCGGCGGCGACGAGCCGCTCGACGAGCGGCACGACGCGCGCGATCTCGACCTCGGCGGCCGTGACGCCGGTGTAGGTGACGCCCGACTCGCCCCCGACGTCGATGACGTCGGCGCCCGCGGCGACGAGCCCGAGCGCGTGCTCGACCTGCCGGTCGAGCGTGTCGAGCCGGACGCTGTCGGAGAACGAGTCCGGGTTCGCGTTGACGATGCCCATGACGAGCGGGCGCCCGGCCTCGAGTGCCAGGGTCCGGCCGGGGACGGCGAGCGGCGGGAGCGCGCTCACGCGGCCGGTCCGGCAGGGACGTAGTGCAGGAACAGGTGGTCCCCGCCGCGCAGGACGTCGCGCAGCTCCAGTGCGAGCGGCGGGTCGAACACCGGGCCGTTGACGACCGACCGCCCCTCACCGGCGACGAGCGCCGGTGCGATCGTCAGCACGAGATCGTCGACGAGCCCCTCGGCCAGCAGCTCCCGCAGCAGCGTCGGGCCGCCCTCACTCACCACGACCCGCGCGCCGCCCGCGCGCAGGTGGCGCAGGCAGGCCGCAGCGGTGAGCGTGCCCTCCGCCATCCGCAGCGCCTCGACGTCGGCGGCGCAGTCCGGCAGCGCCGCCCGCGACTCCGTGCACACGAGGATGCGCTGCCCGGCCTCCGCGAACAGCGGGACGTCGAACAGCCGCGGGTCCGGGCCGCGCGAGATGGTCGCCAGGACCGGTTCGCGCGGCAGCCCGCGCGCGAGCCGGACCTCCTGTTGCGGCGGGTCCAGGAGCGTCGCGTAGCCCTCGGCGATCAGCGTCGCCGCGCCCACCAGCAGCGCGTCGGCGGCGGTTCGCAGTTCGCGCAGCACGGAGCGGTCCGCGGGGCTGCCGAGCCCGCCGGCGCCGCCGTCCACGGTCGCCCGCCCGTCCGCCGCGCCGATCATCGCCGCGACGACGCGTGGGCGGTCCCCGCGACCGGGGTCGTCCCACAGACCCAGGGCGGTGACGAACGCTGCCGCGTCGGAGACCGGGCCGGTGGGACCGAGCGGGTGCAGCGCGGTGCGCATCGCCCGATCGTACGTGAGCCCCGTGCGCGCGCTACGGCGCGGCGGGGGCGCCGCCCGCGGTGGGCGCGGGCGTCCGCGGCGGCGAGGGCGTCGTCGACGGCTTGCGCGTCGTCGGCGTGCGGCCGGTCTTCCGCTTGCCCTTCTTGCCCTTCTTCTTGGGCTTCTTGATGACGACCTTGCGGGTGAGGACCGTGGCGTTGCCCGCGCCGTCCGTCGCGCTGACGCGCACGAAGAACGTCCCTGCCCGGAAGACGTGACCGAAGCTCGGGCGCTCGACCTTGCGCTCCAGGACCGGCGTGCGGTCGCGGAAGTCGATCCGCACACGCCTGATGCCCGAGCCGGCCGGCGAGCGCAGGTCCAGCGCGCGGACCGCGAACACGAGCTTGCGGCCGGCGATCCGGGTGCCGGTGACCTTCAGCAGCAGCTTCGGCGGCGTGCTGTCGATCCGCAGGTTGCGGGTCGCCGAGCGCGCGCTCTGCCCGCGCACGTCGGTGGCGACGACCTGCCAGCGGTGGATGCCGTCGGCGATCGGCGCCGCCGCGGTGAACCGGCTGGACTGCGTGGTGCCGACCGGCTGCCCGTCGACGAGCACCTGGTAGGTGATGCTCGCCCACAGGTCCAGCGCGGGCGACCAGGCGAGGTCCGGCAGGCTCGAGCGCCGCCAGTTGGTGGTCGTGGTGCCGGTCGGCGCGCCCGGTCCGCGGTCGTACACCCCGATGGCCAGCCGCCGGCCCGCCGCCTCGCTGCCCTGCACGTACGCGATGGCGGCGTCGCCCGCGCGGTCGGCGCCCACGTCGAACCCGGCCTCCGGGTCCACCGGGCCGAAGGCCGGATCGGAGAGCGTCACGGAGGTGCTGAACGGCGGCGCGACGGGAAGCCCGGGATCGTCCTCGAGCAGACGGGCGTTGACGGTCGGGGCGGACCCGAGCTGTGGCGCGGTGAGCCAGGCGGCGACGCCGTCCGCGTTCTCGCCGAAGGCCGACGCGGGCCGTGCGGTGATGCCGCCCGCGAGGCCCAGGACGCCGGGCGCCGTCACGGCGTCGTCGCGAATGACCGATGCGAGCGTCGCGCCCCCGGGCGCCTCGACGACGGCGATCCCCGCGCCGCGGCCGTTGACCCCGACCCGGGGGGCGCCGACGCTGCCGCTCGCAGGGGCGCCGTCGATCGCCGCCGGGTCGTCGAAGCCGGAGCCGCGCAGACGGCGGGCGACGGCGCGCACGACGGTGCCGCCGGCGCCGTCGTCGACCGCCTGGCGGAAGACGACCCAGGCGTAGGAGGAGTCGTCCTCGATGCCGATGTCCGGCGAGTCGGCCGAACGGGCGGCGCGGCCGTCGACGGCTGACAGCGTCGCGTCGGCGGACACCGCGGACGCGACGCCGCGAGCCAGGCGCCGCGCGACCACGCGGGTGATGCCGGCGGCGTCCCGCTCGCCCCAGACGGCGACGCCGAGGCCGTCCGCGGAAGCGCCGATGGCCGGCTTGAGGTCCTCGCCCCCGCCGGCGTCGCGCGCGGGATCGGTGTCCAGCGCGGCGGGGTATCCGGCGAAGCCGGTCTGCCGGCGCGCGACATAGGCGCCGCGGACGTCCCCGTTCTGGGACCACACGGCGTACCCGGAGCCCGACGCGGCCATGTCCACGTCCGGCGTGGCGCCGCCCGCGTCGCCGAGCTGCTGCGGCGGGCCGAACGGCTGGTCGCCCGCACCGCGCACGACGGCCCAGACACCCGCGACGTTCGCGTAGACGACCGCGAGGCGGCCGCCGTCCCCCGCCGCGACCGCCGGGCGCCCGACGAGCGGCGGCTGCCCCCCGTCGATCCGGATGGGCGGTTGGGGCACCCCGGCGGAGATCACCGACAGGAAGGCGTGGTCCTCGCCGCCGTCGCGGCGGACGTAGACGACCGCGCCGGTGCCGTCACGAGCGAGATCGAGGCCGCCGAGGGCGCGCACGTCCGTGGACGGGCCGTCCACCGGCTGTCCCGGAAAGAAGGCGCCCGGCGTCCGCTGCGCCGCCGCGGGGGCGACGGGCGCGAGGACTGCCAGGACGCAGGCCGCGGCGATGCCGCGGCGGAGCGTCGTCGATGCCGCTGTGACCACTACCCGACAGGGTAGGCGGCCGCGGAGTCGTGCGCGACGATTCCCTCCGCCGCGGCCTCCTCGAGGAACGCGCGCGCCTCCCGCTCGGTGCGCTCGGCGTCCCAGCCCAGTTCCGGCGCCATCGCCCGCGCGACGCGCAGCGCGACCTCCGACCCCGGGTCGCTGACGTCCCGCGCGGCCAGCAGCCCCAGGCGCGTGCGCCGCAGCAGTGCGTCGCCCACCGAGCGGGCCTGCTCGATCCGCGCGCCGTAGACCGTCTCCGCGAGCAGGTCCGCAGGGCCGGCCACCGATCCGAGGATCGGCTGCGCGAGCTCCCCCCGCTCGGCGGCGATCGCCAGCACGTCGTGCGCGGCGTGCCCGTAGCGCCCGGCGAGCCGCTCGTAGGCCTCCGGCGGGACCCCCTCCACGCGCGGGAGGTCGGCGGCCTCGACGGCCTGCCCGAGCGGGATCTCGTGCGTGCGGCACGGCGCCTCGCGCGCCTCGCGCTCGACGAGGCGGTCCACCGCCATCTTCGCCATCCGCCGCCAGGTGGTGAGCTTGCCGCCGGTGATCGTGACCATGCCGCTGCTCGTCTCGTACAGCT
>DAIPYF010000028.1:8261-17400 GCA_036782855.1 Solirubrobacteraceae bacterium | reverse complement strand
CCGACCTCGGTGAACTCCTGCACCTCGTAGGCGGCTCCGGGCACCCCGCCGATCACGAGCAGCCGCAGCCCGTCGTCGCCCGCGAACACCTTGCGCATCGTCCCGGCCTTCACGCTGACCAGGTGCTCGGCGTCGAGCGGGTGCCGCTGCCCGTCGATCTGGATCTCGCCGCTGCCCGCGAGCGTCACGTAGACCTCCTCCTGGCCGTCGGAGCTGTGGTCGTGCTCCGGGTAGCGGTCGGCGCCGCCCGGCATCTCGATGATCTGCATGCCGAACGAGGTGACGCCGAGGGCGGACCGGGCGCGCTTGAAGCCGCCGCCCCAGATCCCTTCGATGTCCTCGATCGCGATGACGGTGTACTCGGCCATGCCGCGCTCCTCAGGTGGGTGGCCCGCGATGCTACCCGCGCGGCGCCACCGCGTCCGCGAGCCGCTCCGCCAGCCACAGGTCGTGCGACCAGCGCTTCTGCCCGCCCCGCCGGCGCGTCACCAGGATCCTTCCGTCGCCGCCCTCCACGCGTGCGCTGCTCCACACGGGCGCCGGTGCGAGCGTGCCGATCGCGCCGAGCACGGCCGGCGGGACGCCGTCCCCCGCATGCAGCACCCCGTCGCCGCCCTTGAGCCGGAACGCCGGGCTCGCGCACGCGACTGCGACCTGCGAGTCGCCGCCCTGCAGCACCACCACGACGTCACGGCCGTGCCGCGTGCCGCCGAGCACCGTCGGCCCGATGACGGTCGAGTGCACCTCCCCGGTGGCGTAGGGCATCGGCATCCACTGCGGGCGCTCGATGCCCTGCAGCCCGAGCGGCGCCATCATCTCGTCCGCGGCCGCATAGCCCTGATCGAGCTGCCCGCCGGGGCGCATGACCCTCGCCGCCTGGTAGAGCGCGAACAGCACGATCGGGATCGCCGCGAACACGATGACCGTCGGGTTCTGGGTGATGATCGCGGCGGGCATCAGGACGATCACGAGCAGCGTCGCGATGGCCGCCCCGCGACCCGAGCTGTCGGCGATGTCCCAGCCGGCCTTGCGCGCGGCGAGGTCGCGCCCGCCGTCGCGCGTGATCGCCAGCGACGCCTGCACGTCCTCCGCGGACGCCGGTCCCGCGTCCGCGAGCGGTGCCAGGGGCGCCCGGGCGCGCTCCTCGGCGGCCCGCAGGTCCTGCGCGCGCATGCGGTGGCGCGAGCGCGTCTGCACGACGATGATCGCGAGCATCCCGACGACGACCACCGCAAGAACGGGGATCATCGCGTCCTTCCCCGAGGGGTCTGCGCCGGGCCGGCCGTTGACGACGACGACGGACGCGATCACGCCCGCGAACATCAGGGCTACGATCAGCAGCGGGAGGCGCGACATGCGCGCGATTGTGCCCGGTCCGCCAGCGGACCGGGGCGCGCGCGAGCGGCGGCGCTCAGCCGCCGATCGCGTCCACGCGCCACTTGCGCGCGCCGCGCGGCGACTCGACCTCGACCACGTCACCCGGCGCCGCGCCCATGAGCGCGCGCGCGACCGGCGACTCCGCGGAGAGCTTCCCCGCCTTCAGGTCGGCCTCGGTCGGCCCGACGAGCGTGAACGTCTGCTCCTTGCCGCCCTCGATGTCGGTGACGCGCACGGTGCTGCCGAACGAGACGACGCTCGCGTCACCGGTCGCCTCGACGACGACCGCGTTGCGCAGGCGCTCGGTGAGGCGCAGGATCTTCGTCTCCAGGTGCCCCTGCTCCTCCTTGAGCGAGTGGTATTCGGCGTTCTCGCTGAGGTCACCCTCCTCGCGCGCGGCCTTGATCTTCTTCGCCAGCGCGGCGCGGACCGGGCCCTCGAGGTCCGCGATCTCGGCCTTCAGCGCGGCCAGGCCCTCGGCGGTGATCGCCTCGCCGGCCATCATCGCGAGGACTCCCTGCCGGGGTGTCCCGCGACGAGCGTCGGGCAATGACGCGCGGTCATGCCGCCACCTCGGCCAGCGTCACGTCGGCGGTCGCGACCTGGTCCAGCGGCGACTCGGGCAGCACGCCGACCGGGTAGCGCTCGCGGATCGCGTAGAGCGTCGTGCGCTCGGCGGCCGGGCGCCCGGCGCGAGGCGCGGCCCCCGCCAGGTCGGGCGGATCCAGGCGCACGCCGTGGTAGCTCCCGGCGAGCCGGCTGATGCTCTCCTCCATGAGGGTTCCTCCCAGATCGTTGACGCCCCAGCGCAGCGCCTCGGTGGCGGCGTCGAGGCCCATCTTGACCCAGCTCGCCTGCAGGTTCGTGATCGACCGACCCAGCGCGAGCCGGAAGACGGCGGTGTGCTTGAGGTTCTCCGCGCGCGAGATCTCCTCGATCCCGTGGGTGCGCCCGAGGAGGGTGTGGAACGGGATGAACGAGAGCGGCACGAACTCGGTGATGCCGCCGGTGCGCTCCTGCACGTCGCGGATGACGCGCAGGTGCTCGGCCAGCTCCCAGGGCTCCTCGATGTGCCCGAACATCACCGTGCTCGTGCTCGGCACGCCCGCGCGATGCCCGGCCTCGATGATCTCCACCCAGCGGGCGACGGGCAGCTTGTTCGGGCTGATCCGCTCGCGCACACCGTCGTCGAGCACCTCGGCGGCGGTGCCGGGCGTCGAGCCCAGGCCCGCGTCGGCGAGCTGCGCGAAGACCTCGGCGGGAGGCAGTCCGGAGATGTCGCACATGTGCGCGATCTCCATCGGCGAGTAGGCGTGCAGGTGCAGGTCGGCCCCGTGGCGCGCGCCCTCGTCGCGGGCGACCCGCAGCCAGCCGAGGTAGTCCTCGAGCGCCCAGTCGGGGTGGATGCCGGACTGGATGCACAGCTCCGTCGCGCCGAAGGCGACCGCGTCGGCCACGCGCGCGCGGAACTCGTCCTCCGAATGCTCGTAGGCATCCGGCGACCGGCGCCCCTGGCCGAACCCGCAGAACGCACAGCCCACCGTGCAGATGTTCGAGACGTTGATGTTGCGATTGACCACGAACGTGACCGTGTCGCCCGCGAGGTCGGCGCGCAGCTCGTCGGCGGCGACCCGCATGGCCTCGACCGCTTCGGGGCGGGTCTCGGCGAACATCGCCGTCAGCTCCCGGGGCGACAGGCGCTCGCCGTGGCGGGCACGCTCGGTCGCCGGGCCGACGAGGTCCGCGTTGATCGCGAACGGCGCCTCCTGCCGGCCGGAGCCGCGTCGCGGGATGAAGCTCCAGTACCGCTGTCGCACGGTGTCGAGCACGCCCTGCGCGACCCACTCGGCGTCGAGGTACTGGGGGTAGACGCACAGGCGCTCGGTGAGCGCGACGCCGTCGGCCTGCAGGCGCCTGCGCACCTGTGTCGGCGACGGGAACGGGTGCTCGGGCGAGATGTGGTCGCCGTTGGCCGACAGCCCGCCCAGGTCGGTGGCGCCCGCGGCGACGAGCTCCGGCCACCACTCGGCGAGGTTCGGAGGGACCTGGATCCCGACGTCCGGCATGAGGCGGCGGGTCTCGGCGACGAGGCGCTTCATGTCCCCGATCGTCACCTCGCACGCCCAGTCCGGCGACGGCACGTCCGGCTGGTGCCCGATCCCGGTCTCCCAGTAGCGGCTCGCGCTCGCGTCGGCGATCTCCGCGGGCTCGCGGCCGTAGTAGCGCTCGTGCGGGACGAAGTTCTGAAGGATCACCTCCTGGAGGTGACCGTGCTCGGCGTGGACGGCCGCGAGCGCCTCGAGCGACGCGACGCGCTCGTCCTCGCTCTCGCCGATGCCGACGAGGATGCCGCTGGTGAACGGGATCCGCAGCTCCCCGGCGGCGCGGATCGTCTCCAGGCGACGCGCGGGGTGCTTCGTCGGCGAGCCGGCGTGCACGGTCTGCATCAGGCGCTCGCTGATCGACTCGAGCATCAGGCCCTGGGATGCGGTCACCTCGCGCAGCCGCGCCAGATCCTCCCGGCACAGGACCCCGAGGTTCGTGTGCGGCAGGAGTCCCCGCTCGAGTGCCCGCTCGCACGTCCAGACGACGTACGCCGTGAAGTCCTCGTGGCCGTACTCGCGCAGCCGCGCCGCGACGACCGGGTCGACCTCCGGTCGCTCGCCGGTGAGGACGAGCAGCTCCTTGGCGCGACGGCGGACCGCAAGGTCGAGCTGCTCCTCGACCTCGTCCGGCGCGTAGAGGTGCGCCCTGTGGGTCGCGAACGCGCAGTACTTGCAATAGCACTGACACCGCCGCGACAGCGACAGCGTGAAGTTCCGCGAGAACGTGACACGGCGGCGCATCGGTCGGCCGGAGCCTACCGGTGCGCCGCCGGACGCAGGCCCCCGGCGCGATGCCGGGGGCCGGGAGTCATCCGAGGTCAGCGGGGCTCGTCGGGGATGCCGTCACCGTCCGTGTCGACGATCAGGTCCTCGCGGGCGGCGGTGATGCCGTTCTCGAGGTCATCGTCGGTGTAGAACCACTGCACGAGGAACGTCGCGACCAGCGCACCGATGATCGGGCCGGCCGTGTAGACGAGCAGGAACGTGCCGAAGTTGTCGCCGAGCGTGCCGGAGACGAGGAGCGGGCCGAACGCGCGTGCCGGGTTGAAGCCGCCACCCGTCATCGGGCCGATGCACATGACGGCCGCGCCGAGCGCGCCGCCGATGAGCCACGGCGTGATGTCGCTCTTGTTCTTCGCGACGACGGCGGTGCCGGTGATGGTCGCCATCAGGAGGAAGGTGCCGATGGCCTCGGCCCAGAAGCCGCTCCAGTCGCTCTGGAAGAACGCCTTGGCGATGAGCGTCGCCCCGTAGTTCACGGGCTTGCCCTCATCGAGCAGCAGGCCCTTGGCGACGAGCGCGGCCAGCGTCGCGCCGGCGAGCTGCATGAGGATGTAGACCCCGGCGTCGGCGCCGCGGATCCTGCGCGTCACGGCGAGCGAGATCGTGACCGCCGGGTTGAAATGCGCGCCGCAGACACCGGCGAGCGATGCCACCAGCAGCGCGAGGACGAAGGCGTGGACGAGGCCGATCACGGCCCAGTCGGTGAAGCCGAGCGCCGACCGCGAGGTCAGCGACACGACGAGTGCGATGAAGAGGACGAGCACGAAGGTGCCCACCAGCTCCGCGACGTATGCGCGGGCTCCCTTGGGTTCCACGGGGTACTTCCTTTCCTGGGTGAACGTGGTGTCGGGGCTCTCGGCGCGTGTTCCTATGCTCCGGCCCCGGATGACGCGGATTCCTTCGCTCTCGGCGGTGCTGCTCCTGCTCGCGGCCGCATGGGCGCTTGCGGGGTGCGGGGGGACGGACGAGGCCGCGGGCCCGTCCCCCACACCGGCGACGCTCGTCCTGGACTTCGCTCCGAACGCCGTCCATGCGGGCACGTACCTCGCGACGACGCGCGGCTACGACCGCGAGGCCGGCGTGCGCCTGACCGTGCAGGCGCCGTCGAGCTCCACCGACGCGGTCAAGCTCCTGCGCGCGGGACGGGCGGACCTCGCCTACCTCGACATCCACGACCTCGCGATCGCGGACGAGCGCAGCCCCGGCGCGCTGGTGGCGGTGATGGCGCTCGTCCAGCGGCCGCTCGCCGCGGTGCTGGCGGCGCCGGACGTTTCCCGGCCGCGCGACCTGGCGGGCCGTCGGGCGGGCGTGACCGGCCTGCCGAGCGATCGCGCGGTCCTCGCGTCGATCGTCCGCGGCGACGGCGGCGACCCGGACGCGGTGCGGGAGGTCACGATCGGCTTCCAGGCCGTCCCCGCGCTGCTGGCCGGCCGGGTCGCGGCGGCGACCGCCTTCTGGAACGCCGAGGGCGTCGCCCTGCGGCGTCGCCGGCCTGCGACGAGGATCTTCAAGGTCGACGAGTTCGGCGCCCCGGCCTACCCCGAGCTGGTGCTCGTCACGACGCCCGCCCGGCTGCGGGCGCGGCGCGCGCTGGTGACCGGCGCCGTCGCGGCACTGCGCCGCGGCTACGCAGGGGCCCTCGCCGAGCCCGGCGCTGCACTCGATGCGCTCGTCGCCGGGGCGCCGGGGGTCGGCCGTTCCGGCGCCGCCCGGGAACTGGCGGCGGTCGCGCCCGCCTTCACGGCGCCGGGCCGGCCGTTCGGCGTGCTGGACCGGCGGACGCTCGCCGCATGGGCGACCTGGGAGCAGCGCTTCGGGATCGTGCGCGAGCGGCCCGCCGTGGCGCGGCTGTTCGACCTCGCCGTCGCCCGGTCAGGTCCCGGCTGAGCCGGGGGCGTCGCCGTGGCGGCGCCAGTACACCGTCACCGCGACGGCGGTCGTCGAGGCGGCCACGCCCGCGACGTTCGCCACGACGAGCGCGGCGTTGCCGAGCGCCACCCCGTAGGCGAGCCACGTCGCCCCGCCGATCAGGAGGACGAGGAGGAACGTCAGGCTGACGTCCGCCGAGCTGCGCCGCCGGTGCGCGCGGATCGCCTGCAGGAGCGGGCTCGCACCCATCACGACGCCGAACGACCCGGCGAGCACGCCGAGCGCCGACGTCACGGTCACCGTCCCGGATCCTCCGCGAGCCGGGTGACGAGCTCCGCGGCCTCGCGGTTCATCCGCGAGCGCGGAACGACGAGATCGAAGCCGGCGTCGAGCGCGCGCTCGCGCACCGCCACGTCGACGTGGCTGTAGAAGCCGAGTGTGCGGGTCGAGCCCAGCTCCCCGTCCACCCGCATCGACTCGACCAGGGTCGACCCGTCGATCGCATCCGTGGTCAGGTCGACGACGAGCACGTCGGCGTCGGGCGCGCCGACGCGCGCGGCGAGCTCGTCGCCCGTCACCTCGACGTCGTGCCCGGCCGCGGTCAGCGCGGCCTGCACCTTCGAGCCGAACAGCAGGTCCGGCATGAGCGCGAGCACGCGGGCCATCGCTACTGGTGGTGGAGCTGGCGGAACTCCTCGCGCACCGACTCGGGCCGTCCCCACTCGTGGAACACGGGCGCGCGGCCGGACCGGACCTCGCGCACGGCGAGCTCCCCGGGGATGCCCGCCTCGTCGAGGAACAGGAGCGAGCGGTGCACCGCGGGCGCGGCGGCGGCGTGCCCGAAGCGGTGGGCGCAGAGGATCCGCCAGTGCCAGTCGTGTTCGGAGTACGGCTGCGCGTTGCAGGTGACGAGGAACGTCGCGGCCTCGACGTAGCGGTGCTCGTCGAAGATCCGCAGGTCGAGCTCGATGTCCGTCCAGTCGTCGGGCAGCGAGTCGAGGACCTCCTGGAAGGTGTCGGCGAGCGGCATCGGCGGGAGTCTACGCCGCGCCCGCCGGGCGACCGGCGGCGGTGAGCGCGCGCAGCTCGCGGCGACGTGCAAGCCGGCGGGCGAGCAGGCCGTGCCGCGGCGAGACGAAGAGCGCGAGGGTGAAGCACGCGCCGGCCACGACGCCGATCGCACCTGCGATCGACGCATCGAGGGCGACCGCCGTGCCGTACCCCCCGATCGCGGCGACCCATCCGATGCCGACCGTCACGACCATCATGAGCCACAGCCGCTCGACGAGCAGGTACGACGTCGTCGCGGGCACGATGAACAGGGCCACCACCAGGATCGCGCCGACCGACTCGAAGGCGGTCACGGCCGTGATCGCGACGGCGACGAGCAGGATGCGCGACAGCAGCGCGGGGCGCAGGCCGGCGGTCTGGGCGAACGCCGGATCGAACGTCGAGGTCTTGAGCTCCTTCCAGAGCACGGTGATCAGCGTCAGGTTGACCAGGACGACGGCGGCCATCTCGGGGATCGAGCGCGCGATCTCGAACCCGAACAGGTTCACGGTCGTGAACGGGGCGAACGCGATCTCTCCGTAGATCGTGGCGTCGAGATCGAGGTGGACGTCCTCCGCCCAGCGCGTCACCCCGAGCACGCCCAGGCTGAAGAGGACGGGGAACACGAGCCCGATCGCGGCGTCGGTCTTCACGAGGCCGGTGGCCCGCAGCGCGTCGATGGCCAGGACGCAGACGACCGCGAAGAACGCCGCACCGAGCACGACGGGCAGCGCGGCACGGGTCCCGAAGAGGACGAACACGGCGACGATGCCCGGCAGGACCGCGTGGCTCACCGCGTCGGAGAGCAGCGCCGCGCGCCGCAGCACGAGGTAGGGCCCGAGCAGCCCCGCGGCGGTCGCGACGAGTCCCGCCGTGATGATGATCGTGAGGTCGTCCGCGTTCATCGCGTCACCGGTGCCCGCTGCGCGTCGAGCGCGAGCAGCCGCTCCACGTGCTCGTCCCCGAGGCTCCCGCGCAGGTCGCGGGGATCGGGCTCACGGGCATCGGGCAGGTCCAGCGCGTGCCCATGCTCGAGCCACAGCGTCCACAGTTCCCGGTGTCGCAACGCCGCGTGCGCCGCCGCGGCACCGGCCTCGGTCAGGTACAGCCGTTGCTCGGCGACGTGCGGGGCGTCGTCGCGTTCGGCCACCGGACCGTCGCCGTCGCGCGCCAGCAGACCGGCGCGATCGAGGTCCCGCAGCGCGCGGCGCGTGCGCCGGCGCGTGCGCCCGGAGGAGAGCACGAGCTCCTCGACCGTCGGAGGCGGGCCCGCATGCATCGCCGCCTCGAGATCGAGCAGCGTCCCGTCCGCGGCGGCGCGGCGGCGCTCGCGCGCGAGGCGCCGGCTGCGCCACAGCACGCCGCGCGAGGGCGCGCCGAGCAGGGCGAGCACGACGACCCCGAACCCCACGAGCACGATGACCGGGCCGGTCGGGACCTCGGCGCGGGTGGAGAGGAGACTCCCCGCGACACCGATCGCGCCGCCGAGCAGCGCCGCGAGCGGCAGCATGACGCTCAGCCGCGAGGTGAACTGGCGGGCGGCCACCGCGGGCGCGATCAGCAGCGCGACCATGAGGATCGCGCCGACCGCGCGAATGCCGACGACGATCGCCACGACGAGCAGCGCGGTCATCGCGACCTCGAGCGCACGCACGGGCAGCCCGACCGAGGCGGCGAAGCTCGTATCGAAGAGCGTCGTCTTCAGCACCCGGAAGGCGATCGCGACGACGGCGAGACTCGCGACGCACAGCGCCGCCATGACGTCGAGGTCACGCTCGAGCATCCCGGCCGCCTGACCGAAGAGGTACTTCTCGAGCCCCGTCTGGCTCGCGCTCTCGCCGTTGGCGATGAACGTGAGCAGGACGATCCCGAGGCTGAAGAAGACGGACAACACGACGCCGATCGCCGCGTCGGGCCGGATCCGGCGGGTTCGCTCGATCGCCACGATCAGCAGC
>DAIPYF010000028.1:0-8251 GCA_036782855.1 Solirubrobacteraceae bacterium | reverse complement strand
GGGGGGCTCCCCCCCCCCCCACGCGCGGCGGCCCCCGGCCCCGCCCGCCCGGCCGGGCCCCCGCCATGAGGGTCCCGACATCCTTCGCGCCGGTGACGATGAACGCCATCGCGACACCGGGCAACGCGGCGTGCGACAACGCGTCGCCGACGAGGCTGCGCTCGCGCAGCACGGCGAACACCCCGAGCGCCCCGGCGGTGATCCCGATGATCGCGGCGCCCACGGCGATCACCGCGTCGGTGTAGTCCAGCGGCAACAGGTCGATCAGCAGGCTCACGAGAGGGTGCCGCCGGCCTCGGCCGCGAGCGGCGTCGCGGGCGCGCCGTAGGCGCGGTGGATGACCTCGGGGCGCAGCGCCTCCCCGACCGGGCCCTCCGCGACGACGCGGACGTTGAGCACCAGCGCCCAGTCGAAGGCCGCCCGCACGGTCTCGAGGTCGTGGTGCACGACGACGATCGAGTGGCCCTCGCCGCGAAGCCTTGCGAAGAGCTCCAGCAGCGCCGCCTCGGTGCGCGCGTCGACGCCGGCGAACGGCTCGTCCATGATGAGGAGCGGCGCGCCCTGGGCGAGGGCGCGGGCGATGAACACGCGCTGGCGCTGACCGCCTGACAGGCGCCCGATCTGACGACCGGCGTAGGCGCTCATCCCGACGCGCTCGAGGGACGCGTCGACGGCCTCGCGGTCCTCGGCCTTCAGGCGCCGCAGCCAGCCGGCGTTCCGAAACCGGCCCATCTCGACGACCTCGCGGACGGTCACGGGGAAGTCCCAGTCGACCTCGTCGCGTTGCGGGACGAAGGCGACGCGATCGAGTGCGCTGCGCGCCGGGCGCCCCGCGATGAGGGCCTGGCCCGAGTCTGTGGGGACGAGGCCGAGCGCGGCGCGCAGCAGCGTCGACTTGCCGGCGCCGTTGGGCCCCACGACCGCCGACAGCGCGCCGGCCGGAAAGCGCGCGTCCACGTCCCAGAGGACCGGTTTGGCTCCGTAGGAGGCGGTCAGGCGCCGGATCTCCAGCGCTGGAGGCACGGGATTCACGACAGACCCCTCCGGATGCGATCGACGTTGGCCCGGACCATCCCGAGATACGTGCCCTCGGACGTTCCCTCATCGCCGGCGGCGTCGGAGAAGAGCTCGTCGCCGATCCGCACGTCCTGGCCGCGCGCCCTCGCCGCGGCGATCACCGCCTCGATCGTCTGGCGCGGAACGCTCGATTCGACGAACACGGCCGGGACCTCGCGATCGGCGATGACGCCCGCGACGCGCTTGACGTCCGCCGCGGTGGCCTCGGTCGCCGTCGAGATCCCCTGGATCGCTTCGACGTCGACGTCGAAGGCGCGCCCGAAGTACCCGAACGCGTCGTGCGAGGTCACGAGCAGTCGGCGGCGCTCGGGAATCGCGGCGAGCGCTTCGCGCGAGCTGTCCCGCAGCCGCCGCAGCTCGGCGGTGTAGCGCTTGGCGTTGCGGCGGTACTCGGCGGCGTGCTCAGGGTCCTTCGCGGCCAGCGCATCGGCGATCGTGCCGACGGCGAACGCCCAGAGGTCGGGGTCGAACCACACGTGCGGGTCGTACTCCTCCTCGGCCGGGGCATTCGGCGCGGCCGGGCGCAGTCGCTCGCGCGGCATGTCGCGCGAGACCGCGACGGTCGTCTGGCTGCGGGCGAGCCCGTCGAGGACGTCCTGCATCTTGCCCTCGAGGAACAGGCCGCCGTAGACGATGATGTCGGCGTCACGCAGGGTCCGCACGTCCTTGGCGCTCGCCTTGTAGAGATGCGGATCGACCCCGGGTCCCATCAGGCCGGTGACCTCCACGTGATCACCGCCGACCTGCCTGACGGTGTCGGTGATGAAGTTCGTGGTGGTCGCAACACGGACCTTGCGACCACTGACCGTCTCGTCTCCGCCCGCGCCTGCACATCCGGAGCCCGGCAGCGCGAGGAGTGCGAGCGCGAGGAGCGCGAGCCGGCGCGGCGTGCGGTGCATCATGCGCGGCCCCCGGCGCGGGAGGTCCGCACCTCCACGCGCATCGCCCGCGCCAGTGCCCCGCCGAGCACGTGCACCTCGTCACCGAACCGGCAGAAGACCGGCCCGTCGAACGGCTGCTTCTCCAGCACCTCGAGCGCGTCGCCCGGCGCGATGCCGCGCTCGCCGAGGTAGCGCAGCATCTCCGGGTCGGCGTCCGAGACGCGAACGAAGCGCCCGCGCGCACCGACCTCCAGAGCGTCGAGTGCCACGGTCTCCCCCTCGTCGATCGTGAGGTCGGCGCTGGGGATGGGATCGCCGTGCGGATCGTGGGTCGGATCGCCGAGCCGCTCGGCGATGAGCGCCTCGAGTTCCTCGGAGATGTGGTGTTCGAGCACCTCGGCCTCATCGTGCACGCGGTCCCACGGCAGCCCGAGGTCGGTGAGCAGCAGCTCGAGCAGGCGGTGGTGGCGCAGGATCTCGAGCGCGACGCGCCGCCCCTGCTCGGTGAGCGCGACACCGTGGTAGGGCTCGTGGGTGGCGAGGCCGAGCTCGGCGAGCCGGCGGACCATCCCCGACGCGGACGCGGGCGTGACGCCGAGCCGTTCGGCGAGCGCGTTCGTCGTGACGGGGCCGCCACCGGTCCGGCGCTCGAGCGAGTAGATCGCCTTCGCGTAGTCCTCGACGGCGGCCGACGGACGGTGGGTCGTCTGTTCCACGATTCAGATTATGGCATACCTAAACCTAGATCTCGCGCGCCCGAAGATCCCGGCGGTCCCACGGGTATCCTCGGTGCATGACCGTCCCCCTCGGCCTGGTGGATCGCAGCGAGCGCGGCAAGCTCGCGATCGGCGGCGACGAGGCGCGCGCAGCGCTCAACGGGATCGTCACCAATGAGGTCGAGGGCCTGACGCCGGGGACGGGCGTCCTCGCGGCCGTCCTGACCCCGAAGGGCAAGATGCTCGGCGACGTCCGCGTCCTCGACACCGGTGACGACCTGCTGCTCGACATGGAGCGCCCGGCGCTGCAGCCGGTGTTCGACGCCGTGCGCCATGGGCTGGTCGGCTACCGCGCGCAACTGCACAAGCGCACGCTCCAGTCCGGCCTGCTCTCCCTCGTCGGCGACGGCGCCCGGGCGGCGGCGGGGGCGCCCGAGCTGCCGGCCGACGAGCACGCGCACGTCGCCGCGGCGGTCGGTGGTGCCACCGTGCGCGTGATCGCGACGGATCTGGGCGTGGACGTGCTGTGCGCCGCCGAGGACACCGACCGCGTGCGCGCGGCGCTCGCCGCCGCAGGCGCCGCGCCGCTGGCCGAGCCTGCCGCCGAGATCCTGCGGGTGGAGTCCGGCCGCCCGCGCTACGGCGTGGACCTCGACGCGAGCGTCATCCCCCAGGAGGCGGGGCTCAACGACCGCGCGGTGAGCTTCACGAAGGGGTGCTACGTCGGCCAGGAGACGGTCGCCCGGCTCTTCTACAAGGGGAAGCCCAACCGCCACCTGCGCGGGCTGCGGCTCTCGGCCCCCGTCGCGGCGGGCGCCAAACTCGTGCTCGGCGACCGCGAGGTCGGCACCCTGACGAGCAGCGTCCTGTCCCCCGCGCTCGGACCGATCGGCCTCGCGCTCGTGCGCCGGGAGGCAGAGCCCGGCGCGGAGCTGCGGGTCGGCGAGGACGGCGTGACCGCGGCGGTCGTCGCGCTGCCGTTCACCCCGTCCAGCTGAGGCTCGGACGGACGGGCGGTGACGCGGCGGGCGCCCGCAGGCCCCGCCGCGTCACCTCGTGACAGCCTCGCGTCAGCTGGACGTCGCGTTGCCGACGATCGAGCAGCCCGTGAACGACCCGTAGGTCGGGGTGTCGTCGAAGATCGCCTGCACCAGCATCGACGGGCCGCCGTCACGTGCGACGCCGAACGACACGCTGCCGCGCTCCTCGGCAGTGCCGTTGAACAGCGTGGTGGGCGGATCAGCCTGGTCCAGGTCGCTCGTTCCGGCGAGATCCGCACTCGCCGCGCCCACGAACGTCCCGCGGACGAGCATGTCGTCGGCTCCGGAGGTGTTCTTCGCCGTGAGCACCGGGTTGCCACCCGGGCAGGCGAGGCTCACGGTGACACCGGCGAGCTGGAGCACGGTGGCCGCCGCGGCGTCGGAGGCCACGCGGAGGCTGAAATGCTTCACCGTGACGCCACCGACCTTCTCCGCGTTCTGCGCGGTGCCCGCGCTCGTCGCGGTGGCGGCCGTCGTCGCGTTCGTCGCGTTCGTGGCGTTCGTGGCCGTCGTGGCGTTCGTGGCGTTCGTCGCGGTCGTCGCGCTGTCGGCGGACGCCGCCGACGGGACCTTGCCGAGGGTGGACTCCTTCACCTGCTTGCCGGTGACGGTGTTGGACTTCAGGCGATCCCCGGGAATCGAGTTCTTCTTGACGCTCTTCGGGCTCAGGTACTTGGTCGCTGCCACTCCGGTCCCCCCGAGCGCGGCAAAGAGCGCGATCACGGCGATGACGAGCGCGGGCGAGGGCGTCCTACGGCGGTGCGTACGCATCTGGAAATTCCTTTTCGTCGGCGACTGGACCCAGTCAGCACACCAGACGGGACCCCGCGTCTGTACCGCAGGAAACGCGGCCCTGCGGATGTGGTGCTGCCGCACATCAGCCGTGCTCAACCGGGGGTCGTTGCGGGTTCCCACCGCCGCGGTGATGCCTGCGTGGCCTGAGCCCGTCAGGCGGCCGCGGCGCAGCCACTTGATCCGACGTCCACGCCCGCCCGGCGCAGGAACCGCCGCAGCCGCGCACCCGTGACGCCGCCCTCCAGCTCCAGCACGGGAGCGTCGTTCGCCGCAGCCCAGGCCGTCACCATGCGCGCCTCGTCGAGGTCGTCCGCACCCGCCGGCCCCGGCGAGCGCAGCGCTGCGGCGGTGCGCTCGCACAGCTCGTCGGCATCGCCCGGCAGCGGGCCCCAGTCGGCGACCGCGCCGCGCACGATCCAGAACGCTTCGAACGTCCCGCCCTCCGGCGCCTCGTCCAGCACGAGGCGCGGGCGGTCCGCATCGGCCAGGCCGGGGCCGGCACGCTTCAGCAGGACGACGAGCCGCTCGCGCCGGCGGCGCAGCCACGCGGCGCGCTCGTAGCGCCGGGCCGCCGCGGCCTCGGCCATCAGCGCGTCGACGTGCGCGAGCAGCCGGCGCCCGCCGTCGCCGGGCCCGCTGAGGACGCCGAGTGCGGCGTCGAGCCGGCGGCGATAGAGGTTCGGGTCCAGGTCGCCCAGGCACGGCGACAGGCACCGCCCCATCTCCCCGTACGCGGAGGGATGGTGACGGCGCGGGAGCCGCCGGCCGCACTGCCGCAGCCCGAACAGGGAGACGAGTTGCTCGACGAGTTCGATCGCGGTCGCGCGGCCGCGCAACGGCCCGACGTTCACCGCCGGGGCGGGCGCGGGCGCCGGGCCCACCTCGAGCACGGGGAACCCGATGTCCAGACGGCAGCGCACCCAGACCCACTCGTCCACGTGCTTGAGCTTCGCGTTGCCCGGCGGGCGCAGCCGGCGAACGGTGCGATGCTCGAGCAGGAGCGCGCCCAGGTCGGTCGCGGTCGGGAGCTGCTCGACCGTCTCGGCCCGGGCCGTCCAGGCGGTCGAGGACGAGGACGGCGCGAAGTGCGCCCGCACGCGCGTGCGCACGCGCACCGACTTGCCGACGTAGAGCACCTGACCCGCGTCGTTGCGCACGATGTACACGCCCGGGGTGTCGCGCACGTCGGTGAGGTCGGGGAGCCGCCGCCGGGCGCCGCGCGGCAGCGGACCCCCGTCCGTCGCGCCGGAGCGGCGCCGGCGGGCGGGACGCCGCGGCCCGAGCAGCGCCACCGCCTCGGCGACCGTCGCCGCCCCCGCGCAGAGCCGCGGGAACAGCGCGCAGAAGACGCGGGCGCAGGTCTCCGCGTCGGCGAGCGCGCGATGCGCGGTCTCGACGTCGATGCCGAGCGACCCCGCGAGCGGGACGAGCTTGCGCTGGCGCGCGAGCGGGTGCAGCCGGCGCGCCATCGCGACGGTGCAGAGCGTGACCGGCTCCGGCCAGTCGATCCCGGCTCGCCCGAACGCCTGGGCGAGCACCCGACGGTCGAACGCGGCGCTGTGCGCGACGAGGACGCGGCCGCGCATCAGCTCCGCGAGCTCGGGGAGGCTCGCCTCCGCCGGCGGCGCCTCGTCCACCATCGCCTGCGTGATGCCCGTGAAGCGCTGGATCCCCTTCGACAGCGGGCGCCGCGTGGCGACGAGCGTCTCCCAGCGCTCGTGCAGCTCGCCTCCCCCGACGAGGACGGCGCCGACCTCGGTCAGCTCGCACGCCTCACCCGCGAGCCCGTTGGTCTCGGTGTCCACGACCAGGAACTCGGCGGTGCGCAGCGGGCTGGCAGGGTCCATCGGTCACGGTCTACGAACCGGCGCGGACGGCGTGCACGCCACGTTGCGCGCCGGGTGCCGCGAACCCTCCGGCGACCGGAGTATGGTGCGCGCACCAGAGAGGGAGGCACGCATGAGCACCATCGCACCGCAGGACCCCGTGATCGCCGAGCGCACACGCGACGCCTGGCAGCGGTACGCCGAGGACCTGCGCGACCTTTCCGGCGCCGAGTACGAGGCCGCCGAGCGTGACGCGTGGGAGCGTCTGCAGGAGTCGCTCGCCGACGCCCATGCGGAGGCCGCACTCGGTCTCTGACCGGCCGGCCGGGCACCCCTCCGGGGGAGCCGCACTTTCCCTGGCGCCGTGCCCTGGGGTAGGGTCCCCAGCGCGGTGCCGGATGCGCCGCACGGAGGAGCAATGCAGAACCCACGGCGCACGACCCTTGCGATCGCGCTCACCGGCGCGCTCGCGACCGGCGCTCTCGGCTGCGGCACCGAGAAGCACGTCAACGCCCTGCGCCCGCCCGCGCCGATCCTCCTCGGCGCCTCGATCACCCCCGAGCGCATCAGCATCTCCCCGCGGGCTGCGGGCGCGGGACCGATCACGCTCGTGTTCACGAACCTCACCGGCACCTCGCAGCAGGTCACCTTCGAGTCGGCCGGCGCGCCCGGATCGTCGAACCGCCCGGGCATCCGCCAGCAGACGGGGCCGATCAACCCGAACGACACCGCCCAGCTCAAGGCCACCGTCCAGCCGGGCCTGTACCGGGTCCGCGTGACCGGCGACGCCGTCGCCCCCGCGACCCTCGCGATCGGCCGCAAGCGCCCGTCGTCGCAGAACGACCTGATGCTGCCCTAGTCACGGCCCCCGGCAGGACAGCCCGCGCCGCAGGCACGGGCTGATGGATCTCCCATCCCGGCGCGACGCCCAGGCAGGCGCGCGCACGCCCCGCGGCGCGTTGCGACCGATCACTGGCCATTTCCCGGCCGCTCGCACACCCGTGTGACGAAGGTCACACTTGCGCAACAGATGCATCGTGCTAATACTTGATGCAATGCAAGTATCTCCTCCCGCGGCGCCCTCCTCCACCGAGCTCGCCGGCAGCCTGCTCGCGCTCTGGAAGTTCGTGGCCCGTGAGGCCGGCGGCCAGTTCGCCGACCTCCTCGAAGATCTCGACCTGTCGCTCGCGCAGCTCAAGACACTCGAGACGCTGACGGCCCACCCGGCCGCACCGTCGGTGAAGGAGCTGTCGGAGTCGCTCGGCTGTTCGCTGGCCAACTCGAGTCGTGCGGTCGATGCGCTGGTGCGCCGCGGGCTCCTGGAGCGCCGCGAGGACGAGGCCGACAGGCGCGTCAAGCGCCTGACGATCACGGCCGCGGGCGTCGACGCGATCGCCCGGATCGACGCCCTGCGCCTGCGCGGGCTCGAGCAGTACGCCGCGACCCTCACCGACGACCAGCGCGAGCGCCTCGCCGGCGCGCTGACCGGCCTCCCCGCCGCCTGACCCGAACCCGCCGCCGAACAGGACACCCCATGGCTCTCGCCCTCCCGACCATCGACGACGCCGACCGCCGCTGGTGGACGCTCGGCGCGATGTGCTTCGCGCTGTTCATGGTGATGCTCGACAACACCGTCGTGAACGTCGCGCTCCCCTCGATCCAGCGCGACCTCGACGCCTCCACCGCGAATCTCGAGTGGACGGTGAACGCGTACACGCTGACGTTCGCCGTCCTGCTCGTCACCGGCGGCCGGATGGGCGACATCTTCGGGCGCCGCCGCTGGTTCCTCGTCGGCGTGGCCGTCTTCGGCGCCTCCAGCCTGTTCATCGCGTTCTCGCAGACGGAGGCCTGGCTCGTCGCAGGGCGCGCCGCGCAGGGCGTCGGCGCCGCGTTCATGATGCCCGCGACCCTCTCGA
>DAIPYF010000027.1:0-17509 GCA_036782855.1 Solirubrobacteraceae bacterium | reverse complement strand
GAGCTTCAGCGCTTCCAGACGGGCTTGGGGAAGTACACGGCGGCGAACGCGACGCCGCCCGAGCGCGGCACGAGGTGGAAGTAGTTGGCGCCCTTGGCCAGCGTCGAGCGCTTCACGGTCGTCGTGCCGGACACCCGCAGCTTGCTCGAGAGCCGCTTCCCGGGCGCCTTCTTCGAGGACGAGACGTAGAGCGAGACGCGCGTATCGCGCGGGAGCTTGGATCCGCGCCATGTCAGGCGGATGCGCTTGACCCTGGTCGTGAGCGGGCGCTTCTTGGAGCTCGAGGGCCTGATCGCACGCGGCCTGATCCGGCCGAGCTCGGGGATCGTCTTGACGGAGAAGCGCGTGCGCCTGGCCGCGGTCGACCGCAGTTGCCAGGTGCCCTTGGGCGGGCCGTAGACGACCACTCCGGTGACATCGCCGATCGTCTGGCTGAACGTGTCGCGGCGCTTGCTGCCCGGGCGGTAGTGGATCCCGAAGGGAGAGACCAACTCGAACTCACGCGCCTCGGCGCCGCGCGCCTCGACGTAGAGGAAGGGGTCGCGGCCATCGACGGTGAAGCGGCGTGTGCCGGCCGCAGCGTGGGCGCTCGACGTCACGGTCTTGTACCGGTTGATGTCCGAGCCGATCCACTCGACCTCGGGCGGGAAGCTCGAGACGTTGCGCCACGCCAGGCCGGCGCCGACGTTCCCGCACCACTCCTCCCAGCCGTCCCACGGCGTCCAGTAGGGCACGCAGACGCTCGTCGTCGCGCCGATTCCCGTGTCGGAGACGATGCCGCTGGCCGCCCCGACGGTCGTGCCGAGGACGCTGCCGCTGACGGTGCCGAGCGCGGTGAAGTGGTAGCGATTCATGGCGGCCCAGGCCGTGAGATTCGCGCTGACCGCGACGGCGTTGAAACCGACGTTCAGATTCCCGCTCGCCGCGAAGGTGGGCGCCGTCTGGATCGCCAGCGACGCCGTCCCGCCGGCGAGCCGGCCCTCGCCGTCGAGCACGGCGACGCCGCCGGACAGCGAGCCCGAGCCCGCCGTGTTGATCGTCAGCGTGACGTCCTTGATGTGCAGGATCCAGTTGAACGGGTCCGGCGCGTTCGTCTTGGTCCAGCCACCGGCGACCAGCGTGCTGATGATCAGCGGGTTGTTCGCACCACCGCTGAGGCCCTTCAGCGAGCCGCCGAACGTGTCCATCATGATCCCGGTCGTCCCGAGCGGCACGCCCGGTGTGCTGATCTTGATCCCGACCTGGTCGAGTGCGCCGCCGCTGAAGGCGCCGGTCAGCTCGGCGCCGGTGCCCGCCGGCAGGAACGGCGCCTCGAACTTGCCCATGGCCGACCACAGCGATGGCGGTCCTTCGGCGTAGCTGACGCCGAAGCCGATCTTCCAGGCGCTCGAGAGCTGGATCGCGCTCCACGTGATCGAGCCGCCGAGCACGTTGAACGGCCTGGCGTGCGTGCGGTGGATGCCGACCGAGAAGCTGCCGGTGGGCAGCGTGGCGCCGGCGAGCGGGCCGAGCATGTCGAACGACGGGCGCCCCGTGAGGATCACGCCGCCGCCGTCCGCGCTGTCGATGTAGTGCGACAGCAGCGGCGCGAACGGGACGCCGCCGAGCAGGATGCCGAGCGGGTTGCCGATCGTCAGCACCCCGAGGCCTGGGCGGTTGGAGACCGGGTCGTTGACGCCGGCGGAGGTGATGTGCAGCGGGCCCGAGCCGATCTCGACAGCGGGCGAGCGCGCCACCCTGACCGTCACGCTCCCCGTCGATGTGATGTCGGCGAGGCTGTCATTGATGACGATCGGGCCGGACACCGAAACGCCGGTGTTGAGCACCACGTTGCCGCTCGCGGTCCAGCGGCCGGCGTCGTAGGTCATCTGGTCCGCGCACACACTGACCACGCCGACGACGTGGCCGACCCGGGCGCAGCCCGCCGCGCCCCCGGGGTCCGGGGTCGTCGTGAAGGTCATGTCGGCGCCCGTCGCAACGACCGTGTCGCCGCGCAGCGCGACCAAGCGGTAGTGGTGGGCCCGCTGCGCGACCAGCCCGGTCAGCACGGCGGTGGCCGCCACGTCCGCCGATCCCGCCCCGGCCGAGACCGTCGGCGTGGTCGTTCCGTAGGCCGTCGTCTCGCCGTACTCGAAGCGGTAGGAGGTCGCCGTCCCCTGCGGGTTGACCGTCCCGTTCAGTGTCGCCGACGACCACGCCACCGCCGTCGCCGCTCCCGTGGCGACCGTCGGCAGGGTGACCGCGCCTTCGCCGTACTTGACGATGCGGTCGTTGTCGGCGTCGGCGACGTAGACGCTGCCCGCCGCGCCCGAGGCGACGTCCATCGGGCCGGAGAGCTGCAGGTCACCCGACCCCGTCGTGCCCCACTTGCCGAGGAAGGCCCCGGTGGGCGAGAATTTCTGGAAGCGGTTGAGCGTGTAGTCCGCGACGTAGACGTCGCCGCCGGCGTCGGCGTCGATGCCCTGCTGGAGTCCGCCGAACTGTCCGTCGGCGGTCCCGAAGCCGCCCCACGTGGGTCCGGCGGCCCCGGCGGCCGTGAAGCCGACGACGCGGTTGTTGCCCTGGTCGGACACGAAGATCGCACCGCCGGTGCCGGTGGTGACGCCGTAGGGCTTGCCGTACTGGCCGGGCCCCGAACCGGCCGAGCCGATCAGTGCCTGCCAGGTTCCGTTCGTGTCAAAGCGCTGAAGGCGCTGGTTCGCGTTGTCGGTCGCGCTCGTGTCGATCACGTAGACGTGCCCGAGCCCGTCGGCCGCGACGCCGACCGGCTGGTCGAACGTCCCGTGCCCGGCGTTGTCGAACTGGGACAGATACCCGCCGTCCGTGTCGAACTTCTGGACCCGGTTGTTGTAGAAATCGACCACGTAGACGCCGCCGGCGTCGACCGCCACATCGCGCGGGCAGTTGAACTGGCCGTTGCCGGCTGCGGGCCCGCTCCCCCACTTCGTCAGGAAGAGGCCGGACTGGTCGAACTTCTGCACGTCGTGGCGCATGCAGTCTGCGACGTACACGTTGCCCGCGGCGTCGGTCGCGATCCCGAACGGTGCCTGGAACTTCCCATTCCCCGACCCCCGGCCGCCCCACTGGCCGAGGCAGCCGAACGTGCCCAGCGCCGGCGCCGGGAGCATGAGCGCGAGGAGCACGACGAGGACGAGCGTGACGGTCGTCGCCGGTGCTGCTGGGGTTCGGCCGAGCGCGTGAGGCACTCATCCATCGTGCTCCGCAGACCGTCCGCCCGCCACCGTAAGCGCCGCGGTCACCATCGCACGCGACTACGGAGCCCGTTGGGGACGATCAGCGGCCCGGGAGCGCGCGGCGCTCCGGCCGGCTACAGCCCTTGAGTCGCGTACGCGGCGTCCGCTGATACGTGCCCGTGGTTTCCCTGTGATCCGTACGTAGCTGTCCCGGATGGCGTCCCGTGGCCTCGGTCTTAGCGTCGTGTGATTCGCCGACGTGGCAGGCGCCGGACCGAGCGAGCGAGGAGACACGGGATGAGCGCCACCACGAGTGATGCGGCGATCGCAGATCGTCCGGTTGGGCCGCGACGGCTCTGGGATCGGCAGCTGCAGCACTATCCCGAGACCGGTCCGCGCTACGGCTACCTCGCGCTGACCGTGTTGTGCACGGTCGTCCTGTACTACGAGCTCTACGTCCAGGGCTCGGTGGCGACGAAGATCATCCAGGACCTGGGGTTCAGCTGGACGGGCTTCGTCATGGTCCTGGTGATCGGCAACGCCGTCGGAGCGCTCGCCTCGCTGGCGGCTGGGCTCGCGGATCGCTATGGCCGCGCGAACATCGTCGTCGTCGGCCTGTTCATCACGGGCGCGATCATCGCGTTCGGGCTTCCCAACGCGGGCAGCACGGCGATGTACACGATCCTGTTCGCGATCCTGAGTCTCGTCGAGGGCGCCGCGCTGGTCGCCACGCCGGCCCTGATCCGTGACTTCTCTCCTCAGGTCGGTCGCGGGGTCGCGATGGGCTTCTGGACCCTGGGCCCGGTACTCGGCAGCCTCGTCGTGACGACGATCGCGACGAACACGCTCGACAGCCAGCCGGACTGGCAGTTCCAGTTCTACGTGTGCGGCGCCGTGGGCCTCGTCGTCGCCGTCATCGCGCTGTTCGGGCTGCGGGAGCTCTCGCCGCGGTTGCGCGACCAGCTCATGGTCAGCCTTCGTGACCGTGCCCTGGTCGAGGCGCGGGCCGCCGGCCTGGATCCGGAGAAGGCGCTCCAGGGGAGCTGGCGGCAGATGCTGCGCCTGGACATCCTCGGTCCGGCGCTGGCGATCAGCCTCTTCCTGCTGCTCTACTACGCGCTCGTCGCGTTCATCGTCGTGTACTTCGCGACCGTCTTCGGGTTCACCGAGCAGCGGTCGAACTCGATCGTCAACTGGTACTGGGCGACGAACGCGATCGCGCTCGTGGCCGCCGGCCTGCTGTCCGACAGGTTCCACGTGCGCAAGCCGTTCATGCTCGTGGGCGCGCTCATCAGCCTCGTCGGCGTCGGGCTGTTCGCCGCGACGTCGGACGACCTGGGGACCAGCGCCGGCACGTTCAAGCTCTACTTCGTGATCGCCGCCCTCGGCGGCGGCCTGGTCTACGTCGCGTGGATGGCCGCGTTCACCGAGACGGTCGAGAAGCACAACCCCGCGGCGACCGCGACCGGCCTGGCGGTCTGGGGCATGACGATCCGCACCGTCGTGACGCTGTCGTTCGCGTCGCTGCTGATCGTCGTCCCCGCGACGTCGACGCTCGTCGACGCCGGGCCACGCGTGCAGCGGATCGTCGCGCAGTATCCGCAGCAGGTCCGGACCCTCCAGCAGGTCGACCCTGCGGTGCTCGCCGCGCTGCAACGGAACGCCGGCGATCAGCGGGCGCAGGTGCAGGCGCTGACCCAGCTCACGGGCCTGTCCGCGGCGGAGGTCACCAAGGCGGTGACGCTCGGGACCCGCTACGCGACGGAGCTGAAGACGGCCGCGGCCATCCCGCAGGCGACCCTGCTGACGCTGAGCGCGAAGCCCACCGACCTGAAGGCCCAGCAGGTCGCGGTGGCCGCGATCGCGACCAAGCTGGGGGTCTCCCCGCAGCAGGCGGCGGCGCGCCTGGGCGCGCTCGGCAGGGTCCCGGCGGCGGACACGGTCTTCCTGTTGAGGACCGGCCCTCAGGTCCAGCAGTCCGCCGCGCGCCTGGCAGCGCTGTCGCAGGTGCCGCCGGCGGACCTCGAGTACCTGGCCGACAACGCCGAGGACGTCGCCGCGGCGCAGAAGGACGCTCCCGGACAGTGGCAGACCTACTGGTGGATCGCGTTCGCCGGGCAGCTCCTGTTCATCCCGTTCATCTTCGTCCTCACCGGGCACTGGAGCCCGCGCAAGGCGCGCGCAGACGAGGAGGCACACGAACGGCTGGTCGAGCAGGAACTGGCGAAGCTCCAGTCAGCGCGCACGGCGCCCGAGAGCTAGGGGCTGATGGGCAACGACCTGAAGACATCGGACCGCCCGCCGGCGCAGGTGCCGCAGCGCGGGTCGGGCGGTACCGGCGCCAGGACCCTGGGCGGGATGCTCCTCGGCGCGGCGGCCATGTACGAGGGGGTCGCGCTGCGCGAGCGGAGCGGTGCGGGCTGGGCGGAGATCTCGTACACCGAGCTCGGCAGGACCGCGCGCGACATCGCCAAGGGCCTGCTCGCCCTCGGGATCGAGGCGGGGGACAGCGTCGCGATCCTGGCCAACACGCGACCCGAATGGTCGATCGTCGACATGGGTGCGTTCTGCGCGGGTGCGGTCGTCGCGCCGATCTACCACACCAACGCACCTGAGGAGTGCGCCTACGTGCTCCGCGATTCGGACGCGCGCGTCATCTTCTGCGAGGACGAAGAGCAGCTCGCGAAGATCCTGAGCGTCCGCGGCGACTGCCCACGACTTGAGCACGTCGTGCTCATCGAAGGGCGCAGCGACGAGGTGCTGACGCTCGATGAGCTGCAGGCGCGCGGCGCCGAGCTGCCGGATGCCGCCGTCGACGAGCGCGTGGCGCTCGTCGCCCCGGACGACGCGGCGACGCTGATCTACACGTCCGGCACGACGGGTCCGCCGAAGGGCTGCGTGCTCACGCACCGCAACCTCCTGGACGCGACGCGCGCCTACGAGGAGCGGCTGGACCTGCGCATCCCGGGTGTGCCGATCGTCTTCTTCATGTTCCTGCCGCTCGCGCACTCGCTTGCGCGCATCATCGAGCTGTGCGCGCTGGACATGGGCGGGACGCTCGTCTTCTGGCAGCGCCGCCCCGAGTTGCTGCTGGAGGACATCCGTGAGGCGCGTCCCACCTACCTTCCATCGGTGCCCCGGGTCTTCGAGAAGATCTACAGCGCGGCGCGCAGCGGGGTGGCGGAGCAGCCGCTTCCGAAGCGCGTGGTCTTCGACTGGGCCATCAGGACCGGCGAGCGCGTGCGCGCGCTGGAGCGCACGGGCGGACGTGTTCCCGCGCTCCAGGCATGGCGCCACCGGGTCGCCGATCGGCTCGTGCTCTCGAAGGTCCGTGCCCTGTTCGGAGGGGAGCTGCGCCTCGCCGCGAGCGGCGCGGCCCCGATCTCCAAGGAGGTGCTCGAGTTCTTCGACGCCTGCGGTGTCCTCGTGCTCGAGGGCTGGGGCATGACCGAGACGGCGGCCGCCGGAACGATCAACACGATCGACGAACGGCGCTTCGGGTCGGTCGGCCGGCCGCTGCCCGGTGTGGAGCTGCGCCTCGCCGCGGACGGCGAACTGCTCATGCGCGGCCCCAGCGTCTTTCAGGGCTACTTCAAGAACGAGCAGGCGACCCGCGAGGTCCTCGATGACGGGTGGCTGTCGACGGGCGATCTGGCGGCGATCGACGAGGACGGCTTCGTCTCGATCATCGGCCGCAAGAAGGAACTCATCATCACCTCCAGCGGCAAGAACATCAGCCCGGCGAACATCGAGAACGCGCTCAAGCGGCACCGCTGGATCTCCGAGGCGGTCGTGTTCGGCGACAATCGCCCCTACCTCGTCGCGCTGCTCACGCTCGATCCCGATGAGGTGCCAAGGCTCGCCGAGCGGCTCGGTATCGAGCCCGACCCCGCGGCGATGGCGCGGGACGAACGCGTCCGAGCGGAACTGCAGGCGGCGGTCACCGAGGCGAACACGCACTTCGCGCGCATAGAGCAGATCAAGCGCTTCGCGATCCTCGATCGCGACCTCACGCAGGCAGGGGGCGAGCTGACCCCGACGCTGAAGCTCAAACGGAGTGTCGCCTACCGGGAGTTCGCGGACATCTTCAGCGGGCTCTACGAGGAGGAGGAGGCGTCATGACCGGCGAGGCGCCAGCGGCCCGCGTCGGCCATCGCGTCAGGGCGTCACGATCGCGAAGTTCGGGTCCGGCGGGTCGAGCAGGCTGAGCAGCTCGCCGAACAGCGCGGCGTTCCCCTCGATCGTGAGGTCGCCGGCGGCGAGCAGGTCCTGCGGCTGGGAGACGCCGGCGATCAGGCCGTCGAACCCCGTCCGGCTGACCCGCACGGTCGCGTCGGCCGCGACCTGCGGCGCGCCCACCCGGTGCCGGAGCACGCCGTTGGCGAGGACGAGCGTGTAGTCGCGCTCGGTGTCGGTGAAGTGCCAGGCGATCGTCATCGACCGCTCGCCGGCGCGCGGCCCGTCGAGCTGGATCGCGATCGCGTCGAAGAGCTGGCCGTCGTTCAGGCTCGCGACGAAGTCCGGCGCGATCGACACGGCGGTTCCGGCCGGACCCGAGCGCAGCTCGTGGGCCCCCATGAGGAAGAAGTTGCGCCAGGTCGCGTTCTCGGCGCCGTAGGCGAGCTGCTCGAGCGCCCGGGCCTGAAGCTCGCGCGCGTCCTGGTTCTCGGGGTCGGCGAACACCAGGTGGTTCACGACCTCGGCGACCCAGCGCAGGTCCCCGCGATCGAACGCCGCGCGGGCGTGTTCGAGCAGCGCGTCCGCACCGCCCGCAAGCTCGACGTAGCGGGCCCCCGCCGCCTCCGGCGGGTGCGGCCACAGGTGCGCGGGGTTGCCGTCGAACCAGCCGAGGTAGCGCTGGTAGACGGCCTTGACGTTGTGGTTCAGTGAGCCGTAGTAGCCGCGGCAGTGCCACTCCTGCTCGAGGCTCCTGGGCAGCTCGAGCTGCTCGGCGATCTCGCTCGCGACGAAGCCCTTGTTCAGCAGCCGCAGCGTCTGGTCGTGGATGTAGCCGTAGAGGTCGCGCTGCTTGGCGAGGAAGTCCTCGATGCGCTCGGCGCCCCAGCGCGGCCAGTGGTGCTGGGCGAACACGACGTCGGCCTCGCCGGCGAACAGGACGATCGCCTCGTCGAGGTACGACGCCCACACGTGCGGGTCGCGCACGAGGGCTCCGCGCAGCGTCAGCACGTTGTGCAGGTTGTGCGTCGCGTTCTCGGCCATGCACAGCGCGCGGTGGTCCGGGAAGAGGAAGTTCATCTCGGCCGGCGCCTCGGTGCCGGGGGTCATCTGGAAGACGATCCGGATCCCGTCGACGGTCAGCTCCTGGCCGGTGTGGGTGATCTCGAGCGTCGGCGGGATCAGCGAGATCGTCCCGGTCGACGTCCCCTGTCCGAGCCCCGTCCCGACCTGCCCGGCCGGCCCCTTCTCCAGCAGCGGGCCGTACATGTACGTCGCGCGCCGGATCATCGCCCCGCCGGCGTAGACGTTCTCGCTCACCGCGTGGCCGAGGAAGCCCTCGGGGGCGATGACCGGGACGCGCCCGCCGTCCACGTCCGCCTGGTCGACGACGCCGCGCGAGCCGCCGAAGTGGTCGACGTGGCTGTGCGTGTACAGCAGCCCGGTCACGGGGCGATCACCGCGGTGCTCGCGGTAGAGCGAGAGCGCGGCCGCCGCGGTCTCCGTCGAGATGAGCGGATCGATGACCAGGACGCCCTCGTCGCCTTCGACGATCGTCATGTTCGAGAGGTCGGCGCCGCGCACCTGGTAGATGCCCTCACAGACCTCGAACAGCCCGTGGATGACGTTCAGCTGCGACTGGCGCCAGAGGCTCGGGTTGACGCAGTCGGGGCACTCGCCGTCGACGAACGCCCACCCGTCCGCGTCCCAGACGACGCGCCCGTCGGTCGCGGTGATCAGCGGCTCCGAGAGCGGCGCGACGAGGCCCCGGCGCGCGTCGTCGAAGTCCTCGCGGTTGTCGAACGGCAGGTGCATCCGCACCGCGGCGTTCGCCTCGCGGATGGACTCCTCGACCTTGGGTGACGGCATCTCCGGACCTCCGCGTCGGTGGACGGTCGTTGCGGGCCGATCATTCCATACGGTCCCGGTCGTCCGGCGGCGGGACCCGCCCTCCTGCAACGCTTCCCACATGACCCCGATCACGCTCCACCAGTTCGAGATCTCGCCGTTCTGCGACAAGGTCCGGCGCATCCTCCATGTGAAGGGCGTCCCGTACGAGATCCGCGAGATCCGCGCGCTGCGCAGCGCGGTCGACGTCCGGCGCATCAATCGCATCGGCAGGGTGCCCGTGCTCGAGGTCGACGGGCAGCTGATCGCGGACTCGTCCGAGATCGCGCGGTTCCTCGACGAGCGCTTTCCCGATCCGCCGCTGTGGCCGGCGGACCCGCGCGAGCGGGCGCAGTGCCACCTGCTCGAGGACTGGGCGGACGAGAGCCTCTACTTCTACGAGATGACGATGCGCCTGCAATGGCGGTCGAACTCCGCGCGCTGGGCGCGCGAGCTGATGCGCGCTGACGGGCGCTTCGGTGAGGCGATCGGCCCACTGCTCGTCCCGTTGCTCGTCGCGCAGCGCACGAAGGCGCAGGGCGTGGGCCGCAAGCCGCACGAGCTGGTCCTGCGCGAGCTGGAGCGCCACCTCGACGCGATCGACACGCTGCTCGGCGAGGGCGACTGGCTGGCCTCCGGCGCGCTGACGATCGCGGACATCGCCGTCGCCGCGCAGGTCACGGCGATCTCGGGCGCTCGCGAGGGGCGGGCCGCCCTCGACGGCCACCCCGTGACGGCGGCCTGGCTGCGGCGCACGAACGACGTGACGCGTCCGGTCGCAGCCGCCGGCTGACCGGGTCCCCCAGGGGGTGGGCTTCGGGTCCATTCCGGGCTTCCTACGGTCGAGGAACGGCGTGTATCCGTCGATGAACGGTGTATGACGGAGGGATCCGCCAACCGCGACGTCCCGCTGGCCCCGCTGGTCTGGCTGTTCTTCGCTGCGGGCGTCCTGGGCGTCCTCTCGGTGATCCTGCCGCACGACCCGATCACCCGGGACGCGGTCGTCCTCGGCCTGTCGGCGGGCGCGCTCCTGCTGTCCGCCGGGCTCCGGGCGCGCCGCCACCGCGGCATCGGCCAGTCCGGCGTCCGCGTCCTGCTCGCGGTCGCGACCGCGCTCACCGCGGCGGCCATCTGGGCCACGGGCGGCCCGCCGAACGCCACCGCTGCGCTGTACATGTGGATCTGCCTCTACGCCGCGTTCGTCGTGCCGCAGCGGTGGGCCGTCGGCGTCGCGCTCGGGTGCTCCGCCAGCTACCTGCTCGTGACCGTCCTCGCCCCCCCGGACTTCCCGCCGGTCGCCCACCTCACGACGACCATCGCCTCGCTCATCGGCGTGACGCTCATCGTCTCGATCCTCCACGGACGGCTCGGCGCGACGATGGCCAAGCTCGAGCGCGCCGCGCAGACGGACAGCCTGACGGGCCTGGCGAACAGACGGCACTTCGCGGACGAGCTGGAGCGCGAGCTGGCGCGCACCCGGCGCGACGGCCGCCCGCTCACCGTCATCGTCTGCGACCTCGATCACTTCAAGGACGTCAACGACACGTACGGCCACATCGTCGGCGACGACGTGCTGCACATGGTCGGCCAGGTGCTGGCCGAGACCTCGCGCGAGATCGACCTTCCGGCGCGATTCGGCGGGGAGGAGTTCGCGCTCGTCCTGCCGGACACCGACCTGGATTCCGGCGTGCTCGTCGCCGAGCGCCTGCGTCATGAGATCGAGCGCCGCTCCGCGCGGTCGGGCCCGGCGATCACGCTGTCGCTCGGCGTCGCGTGCACCGCGCAGGTCGGCGCCGACTCGGACGCCCTGTTCCGCTCGGCCGATCGCGCCCTCTACTCGGCGAAGGCCGCCGGGCGCAACCGCACGGTGCCCGCCGAGCGGATCGCGCTCGCCGTCGTCGCCTGAGCCGCGCGACCGAGCACCCGGCGGTGGACCCGTGTCACCGGTGGGCCCGCGACCGGCACGAACCGTGTGCGCACGGTCGCGGGCAGCGCGCGGTCCACGCGCGCGCGCCGTGCCGCGGTCGTGAATGGGCAGCGCAGCGTCAGCGTCCCGGCACCGCGCACCACGGTCCGTTCTCGGCATGCCGTCACGCCGCCGTCGACGGACACCACCTGCGTCACGACCCCGGGGCCCGCGACGCGCACCCGCGTCACGAGGCGGGCGCGACCCACCTGGAGCCACCGCACGGAGAGCGGCCCGCGGGGCGCCGCCGGCGATCCTGCGGCCGGGCCGGGGGATCCGCCGGCTGCCGCCGTGCCGCCGGGGGCCACGTCGGGCGCAGGGACCGGAGCGGGCTGCGGCGGGCCCGGGGCCGCGAGCCACGCGGCGAGGTCCGCCGGGCGCGCGGCGATGAACGCGCGGACCGCCGCGACGCCCGCGGTGATCTCGTCCAGGCTGTCCTCGCGGCGGGGGTCCAGCTGCTGCCAGGGCGCGAGGGCCGCGGCCAGCGACGACGCGCGCGCGTCCAGATCGAGGGCGCCGACCCGCGCCGGGAGGGCGATCAGCGCCTCCCGGAACCGGGCGCGGCAGTCCGTCGCCCGCAGGCAGGCCGTGAAGAGCCGGCCGGTGGGGCCCTGCTCGAACGGGAGCCGCACCGACCACGTCTGGTCGGTGCCCCACGGCAGCATGCTGAAGCGGCCCGTCGCGTCGCTGTGGAGGTAGTAGTTGTTGGGCCCGCCCTCCCGGGTGTACCCGTCCCAGTGCCCGACGTAGCGCTCGACCGCCCACATGCGCGTCAGCTCGCCGAGATCGGCGACGGCGGCCATCGCGTCCGTGAACGGCGTCGCCTCCGCCGCGGCGGCCAGCATCTCCAGGTCACCGCGGTCGTGCTCACTGCCCTCGTCGACCTCGAAGTCCTCGAGCATCCCGGGCGCCACGTCCGCGTACAGCGGCCCCTCGTACAGGTGCCGGGTGGTCGGGAACCAGCGCGGCAGCGCGACGTCATCGAGCGTCTCGACGTTGAGGTACACGCCGTAGTCCTCGCCGTTCAGGCGGACGTAGGCGTGGCCGGTGCGGGGTGCCGGGACGCCCGCGTCGCGGAACACCTCGTAGGCCAGCGCCTCCCGCACCATCGACGGGTCCTGGACCATGTTGTTCAGCGTGAGCCGCCGCAGACCGAGGAAACGCTGCCCGGCGACGACGTGGTCGAAGCTCACCTTGAACGCGGCCTTCCCGCCGAGTGGACGGAACGAGCCGCTGCCCTTGAGTCGCACGCCCACGGTGTACGGGCCGTAGGCTCCGCCCGGCGTCCTCAGGGCGAACGTCCCGGCGACGTACTCGTCCGGCTCCTCCTCGAGCTCCTCACGGGCCTCCGCCGACAGCCCGAGGTCGATCTCCGCGACGCGCCCGGGCTCGAAGAGCCACGCGGCCTCGTCCGCCAGCGGGCCGCCACCGGTCGCCGGCTCGTTCGGTGCACCCGGCGTCGGGTTCGTCTCGCGCCATGGGCCGCCGGCGTTGGGGTAGCGGCCCCAGGTCGCCGTGGGCGCGGACAGCTCCGGCACGGCCACCTCGTCGACGAGGACGCCGGCCGGGTCGGCCAGGCGGATGGTGTCGTCCCCGCACTTGATCCCGAACGGGAACCCGGCGGCGCCCTTCTCGACCAGCAGCGTGCCCTGCGGGGCGATCGTCGTCCCGGCGGCGAACACGAGCCGGTGGTCCGCGCGGGTCCCGTCGAGCGGGTCATCGGTGAGCAGCCAGTCGCCGAGGTCGACGGCGGCGGCGGAGGTGTTGACGATCTCGACCCAGTCGGTCGCCTCGCAGTTGACCTCGTTGAGGACGACGGTCGCCTGCGCCGCCGCCGGCGCGAGTGCGGCGACGCCGAGCAGTCCCGTCAGCCACGCGATCCCCCGGCGCATGACGCGATGGTAGGGGGCATGGGATCCTGCGCCCATGGAGTCGCAGGCGCCATGAGCCCGGACCCGGAGCACGGCGTGCGGGTCGCGACGGCCGCGGACGCCCCCGGGGTCGGCCGGCTGCTCGACGCGTTCAATCGCGAGTACGACGAGCCGACGCCCGGACCCGAGCCGCTCGCGCAGCGGCTCGCTGACCTGTTGGCGGGCGGTGACACGGTCCTCCTCGTCGCCGAGCCCGGTCCCGAGGGCCTGGCCGTCCTGCGCTTCCGCCCGGCGCTGTGGAGCGCGGGCCTGGAGTGCTACCTCGCCGAGCTGTACGTCGTGCCGGAGCGGCGCGGGAACGGCGTCGGGCGCGCGCTGCTGGAGGCTGCCATCGCGGTCGCCCGCGCGCGCGGCGCCGACCACATGGACCTCGGCACCAGCGAGGACGACGTCGCGGCCCGGGCGCTCTACGAGCGCCTCGGGTTCACGAATCGCGAGGGCTCGCCCGATGGTCCGGTGATGTACGTGTACGAGCGGGAGCTGTGAGCCGCGGCGGCTACGCCCCGCCGCCCGCGACCTCGAAGATCGTCACCGTGCCGGAGATCTCGTGGGAGACGATCACGAGCGGCCGCCCCGTCGGGGACTGCGGGCCGCGCACGAACCGCACGCCCTCGGGGCCGAGGTCCGTGGGCCGTGTGTTGATGTAGGCGACGAGCTTCGCGCCGCCCGGGCCGTTCGCCTCGAGGTCGTAGACGTACAGCCCACCGGAGCGCTCGGCGGCGACGAACGAGTACAGCCGGCCGTTGACCGAGCCGACGGCGATGCCCTCGGGCTCGGGACCCTTGTCGTCGGAGCGGTTGTCGGCCGCCGAGCTTGCGCTGTTGCTCTTGTTGAAGTTCGCGAGGTCGTTCAGCTTCGCGTAGCTCTCGAGCTCGCTGCCGGTGTCGAACACGATCTCGGCGTCGTCGTCGAGGATCGACATCGAGCGCCCGCCGAACGCGTAGAGCTTCTCGTACTGCGGATCGGCGTCCGTGTTGCCCATGATGTTCGAGACGTTGAGCCGCCCGAGCTCCGTGTTCGAGGTCCACGGCGTCGGCGCCGGGAACGAGGCCGGATCCAGGCCGCCGGGCAGGGCCGACACGCGCGTGTCCTCGCCGGCCCGCGCGTCGCCCTCGTTGGCGGTCGCGACGAACGTGACGGGCTTGCCCCTGACGGTCAGGCGGTAGGCCGCGAGCGCGTCAGGCTGGTACATGCCCAGAACGTTCGGGTAGGACCGCAGGCTGACGACGCCGTCGGTGTCGGACGGGTCGAGGGCGTTGGCGCCGAGCACGTGCTTCTTGTAGCCCAGGCCCTGGACCTTCGTGAACTTCGCCCGCGGGATGTCGAGCACGCCGACCGCGTTCGCGTCCTGGATGGACACGTAGGCGCGGCGATCACCGATCGCGCGGGTGATGTACTCGGGCTCGAAGTCGCGGGCGTTGGACCCGGTGAAGCTGCGCGGGTCGTTCACCGTCGGGACGCCGCCGAACGTGGCGGTCCTCACCGTGCGGCTCGGCAGCGGCCCGCCGAGCGTGAAGTCCTCCAGCCGGACCACCGTGACGCTGCCGTCGGGGTCGACCGCGCCCGCGGGCTCGCCCTCGTTGGCGGCGAGCAGGTAGCGCCCGCTGTGCGTGAACGTGACCATGTCGGGGAGCGCGCCCGCCGTCGTGGTTCCGAGGGGCGCGAGGCTCGCGGCGTCGTAGTAGGCGATCTTGCCGGGGTCCGTCGTGGGGGACGCGGCGAGGGAGACGGCGACGAGGCCGCTGCGGCTGACGTCGACGCTCGTCGGCGAGCCGGTCGCGGGGGCGCCGCCGGACGTGAAGGTGATCGATCCGGCGGGCGTCGGCGACCCGGTCGGGCCGAGCGTGTAGACGTCGAGCCGATCGCTGAAGTCGTTCGTGACGAACAGGCGGTTCGTGCCGGTGTGGAACGCCGCGATCTCCGAGCGTTCCTCGCCCAGCGCGGGCGTGCGGCCCACGACGGACAGGGAGATCGGGTCGGCGGTCGCCGCGGCGGGCGCGGCGAGCGAGCAGACGACGGTGACGGTGAGCAGGAGGCGGCGCATGGTTGCGGCAACCTACGGTGGCCCTCGCGGCCCGAGGTGACGGACCTGTTGCCCAGGCGTTGCGATTCTGTGTCCGCGGGCACGGCCGGTCCCCGGCACCCTGACCCGCGACTTGCGCGGGCCCGGGCCGTCCTGGCAGGATCAGGCCATGTCCGGTCCCGCACCGTCGCTCCTGCGCGGCGTTCCCTTCCTGTCGGGCCTCTCCGACGAGGACGTCGCATCGCTCGCCCCCGAGTTCGTCGATCGGTCCTACGCGGCCGGCGAGCTGATCACCGGCGAGGGCCAGCAGGGCCTGAGCTTCTTCGTCGTCGAGTCCGGCTCCGCGACGGTGACGAAGGCGGGCGCCGACATCGCGACGCTCGGCCCGGGCGCCGGGTTCGGCGAGCTGTCGTTGTTCGAGCACGAGGGACGGCGTTCAGCGACGATCACCGCCGCGAGCGACATGCGCTGCTGGTCGCTCCCCGTCTGGTCGTTCCGCGCCTTCGTCGAGGGCCGGCCCGCCGTCGCCTGGGCGCTGCTCGAGCAGCTGGCCGGTCGCATCCGCGCGTTGGACGATCAGTAGGCGCTCGCGCGGCGCGACGCCCGTGCGGTCGCACGTCCCGGGGGGCAGCTCCAGGACGGAGCGCGCGCCGCGGCAGGCGGCCGCGCGCCAGGGGCGCAGCCGCGGGACGACGCGCAGCACCTCGCCGTCACGGTCGAGGAACACGACGTCGATGAGCGAGCGCAGGAACAGCGTGTGCACGCTTGCACACGGGACGAGGAGCAGGCCCTCGCCCTCCCGCAGCGCCGGACGTCCGAGCAGGCCGCGCAGCCGGCGCAGCGGCGAGGCGGCGACGTGGCAGCGGTCGCTGACCGCAGTGCCGCCCGCGCGGGTGATGCGGACGGGCCCGGGGCCATCGGCGACTGCCGACCGGAGGCGGGGAGCGTGCTGCGGCCGGGCCATGGACCGAGCCTAGGGCGATCGGACGCGCACGAGGCGAGCACTCTGCGCAGGACCTGTGCGCTTCCTGCGGGGCGCGTCGCGGCGCGCCCCGCAGTCGAGGAGCGGTGCTACGCCGCCTGCGCCGACGGCCCGCGACCCTCGAGCAGCTCCTCGGCCACCCGGTCGGTCGCGTCGCCCGTGCCGCCGACGAGACGGCGGCTGAGCTGGGCGCGGCGGAACGTCAGCGGGGCGTCGTGCTCCCACGTCGCGCCGATGCCGCCGTGGACGGCGATCTGCTGGCGCGCGGCGAAGTCGAGCGCGCCGCCCGCCACCGAGCGCGCCGCGCTCGCCGCGTAGGCGATCTCGTCCGGGCGGTCGCTGAACGCGAACCCGGCGTAGATCAGCAGCGACTTCGTGTTCTCCTGGCGGCGCAGGATCTCGACGAGCCCGTGCTTCATGGCCTGGTAGCTGCCGATGGCGCGCCCGAACGTGAAGCGCTCCTTCGCGTAGGTCAGCGAGACCTCGAGCGCCGTCTCCACGCTGCCGAGCGACTCGGCGGCGATCAGCGCCTGGGTGAGGTACCAGGCCTCGGCGATGTCGGCCGCCGACACGTCGAGCCGGGCGCCCGTCGCGCCGGTGAGCGTGACCGTGCCCAGGCGGCGGGTCGCGTCGTACCGCCACGTGCCCTCGACGCTCACGCCGGCGTCCGTCGCCTCGACGACGCCGGCGATCGGTGCGCCGCCTGCGTCCTGGCCGATGACGACGAGGACGTCGGCCTGCGCCGCATCCGGCGCCCACGCGACGACGCCGTCGAACGTGACGGTGTCGCCCGCGACGCTCGCGGCCGGCGCCGCGGCGCGCGCCTTCCCGGAGACCGGGTCGACGGTCCAGCCGGGCTGGAGCGTGCTCGGCGGCCGCGCGGGAAGCCAGGCGGCCTTCAGCTCGCCGCCTGCGACCTGCTCGGTCACCGCGGCGGCGCCCCGGTCGAGCAGCAGCGACGCGGGCAGCGGGCCCAGCAGCGGGGCGGGGGCCAGCACGCGGCCGGCCTCCTGCGCCACGAGCAGCGCGTCGTAGGCGCCCAGGCCCGCGCCGCCGTGCTCCTCGCTGACGAGCAGCCCGGGCCAGCCGGCCTCGATGGCCATCGGCCACAGGTCCGGCAGCGCGGACTCGTCCTCGAGCGCCGCGCGGGCGGCCTCGACGGTCTTCACGCGCGACAGCGCGCCGCGCGCGGCCTCGCGCAGGAACTCCTGCTCGTCGGACAGGTTCAGGTTCATGCCGCCGCCCCTTCCTTCTCCTTGGCCCGCAGCTCGCTGAACGGGATGCCCTTGTCCAGGCGCGGCTCGGGCGGCAGCCCGAGCACGCGCTCGCCGATCGTGTTGCGCAGGATCT
>DAIPYF010000026.1:0-17742 GCA_036782855.1 Solirubrobacteraceae bacterium | reverse complement strand
ATCCCGCTCGGCGGCTACGTGCGGATCACGGGGATGAACCCGCACGAGGAGATCCCGGAGGAGGTCGCCGACCGCGCCTACTTCCGGATGCCCGTCTGGAAGCGCGTCGTCGTCATCGCCGCCGGTCCCGCGATGAACATCCTGATCGCGTTCGTCATCTTCTTCGGCCTGTTCGTGGCGCTCGGCTCGACGAGCTCGACGAACAGGGTGGACCGGGTCGAGGCGCGCAGTGCGGCCCAGGGGACACTGCTGCCGGGAGACACCGTCGTCTCGGTGGACGGGGTCCGCGGCGACGCGCGCGCGCTCGGCGATCAGATCGCCACGCACCGCTGCGCGGACGCGCAGACCGACGGCTGCCGAGCGGCGACGCCGGCGCGCGTCGTCGTCGTGCGCGACGGGACGGAGCGCACGCTCGTGATCGCCCCGCGCTACGACGCCGAGCTGCGGCGGGCGCGGCTCGGCTTCGGGTTCGGGACGACGACGAGGGACGTCGGTCCGGCCGACGCCGCGCAGCGCAGCGTGACGTCGATGTGGAACGTCTCGACCGCCACGGTCAGTGCGATCACGAAGATCTTCTACGACGCCCAGGCGCGCAAGGAGGTCTCCGGCGTCGTCGGGTCCTACGAGGTGACGCGGCAGTCGATCGAGTTCGACTGGGTCCGCGCGCTGACCGTTCTCGCGGTCATCTCGCTGTCACTCGCGCTCGTGAACCTGTTCCCGTTCCTGCCGCTCGACGGCGGGCACATCTTCTGGGCGGTCGCGGAGAAGCTCCGCGGCCGGCCGATCCCGTTCAGCGTCATGGAGCGCGCGAGCGTCGTGGGGTTCGTCCTGATCGTCTTCCTGTTCGCCATCGGCCTGACGAACGACATCGGGCGGCTCACCGGCGAGGGGTTCCCCGTTCGGTAGGTTCCGGGCATGATCAGCACCCCGTCCCGGCACGCGCCGACCGTCGCCCAGGCCTTTCGTCGGACCGCCCGTGAGCACGAGTCCGCCGTGGCGATCCGCACGCTGGACGGGTCGGTCGAGTGGACGTGGGGCGAGCTGCTCGCCCGGGTGGACGCGCTCGCCGGCGGGCTGCGCGGTCTCGGCGTCGACCGCGGCGAAACCGTCGCGATCATGCTCGTCAACCGGCCGGAGTTCCACCTCGCCGACATGGCGGTGGTGACCGCGGGCGGCACGCCGTTCTCGATCTACCAGACGTACACGCCCGATCAGATCGCCTACGTCGTCTCCGACTCGGGCGCCAAGATCATCATCACCGAGCAGGCGTACCTGCCGGTCGTCCAGGCCGCGCGCGAGCAGCTCCCGCAGGTCGAGCACGTCATCGTGATCGACCCGCCGGCGGAGGCCACGCCGGCAGGGACGACCGCGCTGAGCGATGTCGAGGGCGCCGACCCCGCCTTCGACGCCGAGGCCGCCGCCGCCGCGGTCCGGCCCGACGATGTGCTCACGCTCATCTACACCTCGGGCACCACCGGACCGCCGAAGGGCGTCGAGCTGACGCACGCCAACGTCATGAACGTCATGGACGCCTTCACCCAGATCGTGGACTTCCCGCCGGGCGCGCGCGTCATCTCGTGGCTGCCGGCAGCGCACATCGCCGAGCGCAACGCCCATCACTACGCCCCGATGGTCATGGGCTTTCAGGTCACGACGCTCGCCAACCCGCGGGAGATCGTCGCGGCTCTCGGGCAGGTGCGCCCGCAGTGGTTCTTCGCGGTGCCGCGGATCTGGGAGAAGCTCAAGGCGGGCTTGGAGACGATGGTTCACGCAAAGCCGCCCGAGGAGCGCGAGCCGCTCGAGCGCGCGCTCGCCGACGCGGTGGCGAAGGTCCGGCTGGAACAGGCGGGAGACGAGGTCCCGGCTGACCTCGCGGCACGCGTTGCGGTCGCGGACAGCGCCCACTTCGCGGCCTGGCGCGGCATGCTGGGCCTCGACGAGGTCGTGACGATCAACGTCGGCGCCGCGCCCACGCCCGTCGAGGTGCTCGAGTTCTTCCACGCCATCGGCCTTCCGGTCTGCGAGCTCTGGGGGATGTCCGAGACGTCCGGCTCGGGCACCGTCAACCGGCCCGGGAGCGCCCGGATCGGGACGGTCGGCCCGCCCGTGCCCGGGGTCGAGGTGCGTCTCGCCGACGACGGCGAGGTCCTCGTGCGCGGGGAGGCCGTCATGCGCGGCTACCGCAACAAGCCCGAGCAGACCGCGGACACGATCGATCCGGACGGCTGGCTGCACACCGGCGACATCGGCGCCTTCGACGAGGCCGGCAACCTGCGGATCGTCGATCGCAAGAAGGAGATCATCATCAACGCGGCCGGCAAGAACATGTCGCCCGCGAACATCGAGGCGCACGTGAAGTCCGCGCACGCGCTGATCGGGCAGGCCTGCTGCATCGGCGACGCGCGGCCCTACAACACCGCCCTGATCGTCCTGGACTCCGACTTCGCGCCGATGTGGGCGAGCGGGCAGGGGATCGAGGACACGTCGCTCGAGGCGCTCGCAGGCAACCCCGCGGTGATCGCCGAGGTCCAGAACGGAATCGACGCGGCCAACGAGCACCTCGCCCGCGTGGAGCAGATCAAGAAGTTCACGATCGTCGAGGGCGACTGGCTGCCCGGCGGGGACGAGCTGACGCCGACGATGAAGCTCAAGCGCAAGCCGATCGGCGCGAAGTACGCGGCGCAGATCGACGCGCTCTACAGCTGACTGCTCGCGCGGCGGATCCGCAGGACCCGTCCGTCGGGTGCCTCGCGGTAGAACCAGCCGTCCCGCACGAACGACCGGGGGCGCGGCGGCGCGTCCAGTGCGAGCACTTCGCGCCCCGTCCCGAGGGCGGTCCCGTTGCGGCTGATCACGCGCACCTCGATCACGACCTCGGCCTTCGGTCGGTTGAGCAGCGAGTTGATCTTCGTTGCGGTGATGCTGCCGGAGAACCCGGTGACCGTGCGCGTGTGGCGCCAGAGCATTGCGCCGCCCGCCCATCGCCGGCGGATGCTGAGCCGGGCGAAGTGGGCGGTCCTCGCGGAACGGCGGACCGTCCAGCGGACGGCCACCCGGTGGCGCAGGCGGACCCCGTCGGTGACGAGGGTCCGGATCGTGACGTACGGGACGTCCGGCGTCGCCAGTGTCCGGATGCCGATGTCGAGCGGCGCCATGGCGGAGAGCGCGCTGCCCGCGCGCAGTTCGCCGGAACGGACCGGGACGCTTGTGCGCGCTGCGGTCTCGAGCAGCGTCGCGCGGAGCTGCGCGGCACTCGCGTGCGGCTGCGCGGCGTGCATGAGGGCGACGGTGCCCGTGACCAGGGGGGCGGCGGCGGACGTGCCCGAGAACGCGGCGTACGAGTCTCCGACGAGCGTGGTCAGCAGGTTGGACCCGGGAGCGGCGATGTCGACGCCGCTGCGCCCGTAGTTGGACCAGTCGGCCAGAACGCCGCGCTGCTCGGTCGCCGCGACCGAGATGACGGCCGGGCTGGGATTCGATGCCGGGTACACCGGGTCGCGTGCAAGGTCGGAGCCGCCGTTCCCGGCGGCGGTCACGACCAGCGCGCCCGCACGCGTGGCCGTCGCCAGCGCCTCGTCGATGACCTTCGTGCGAATCCCGCTGGTCACGGAGACGTTGATCACGCGGGCACCGTTGGCGACGGCGTACAGGATGCCCTCCGCCAGCTGCGACGTGTCGCCCACACCGTCGGCGTCGAGGACGCGGACGGCCATGATCCGCGCGACCCAGGCGACGCCGGTGACGCCCCGGCCGTCGTCCCCGCGGGCCGCTGCGACGCCGGCGACGGCGGTGCCGTGGGGGTACTCGTCATGGGGCGGGGTGCCGGGGGAGGGGGTGTCGGCGCCGTGGATGTCGTGGAGGTAGCCGGTCTTGTCATCGTCCCTTCGGTTGCCGACGATCTCGCCGGGGTTCGTCCAGAGATTCGGCTTCAGGTCGGCGTGGCCGACGTCGACACCGCTGTCGACGATCGCGATGATCGGCGGCTCGCCCCCGAGGGGCGGGCGGCCGGTCGTGACCTCCCACGCGGCACGGAACCCGTCGTCACCGGCGCTCGTGAAGTCCTCCGCCTGGCTCGGGTAGAGCGGGTCGTTCGGGGCGAGTGTCGCCGCCACCGGGTATGCCGGCTCGGCCCAGACATTGCGGGCGTCCCGGCGCGCCTGCTCGAGCTCCGCGACCGTTCCGGCCGCGACGTGGAACGGGACGGCGCGACCGCGCGGGCGCCTGCGGGGCCGCACGACGAAGCGCACGTGTCCCCGGCCGACCGCCACCGGGCTCGTCTTCAGCGCGGGCTTGAGGGGCGTGGCTCCCGCGGGCCGGGGACCGGGAGTCAGAGGCGTGTCATCGACGAACGAGAAGTCACGTGGAACGTTCCCTGCATGGGCCTGCGACAGAGAACGGTGCTGCGCGGCGCCCGGCGCCGCGATCGCCGGCGCGCCGACGACAGCCGCGCATCCCGCGGTGAGCACGGTTGCTGCGGCCAGCGGTAGCGTCGGACCTCGCGGCAAATTTGCCACGACGCGAGCGTTGCACAGTGCAAAACTCGGCGCAACGGCGCTCTTCCGCACCTCCGCCGGAGGACTACGGCACTGGTTGCGGCGAGGCGACGTGCTGTCGGATGACGTCTCCGGGGCTGCGGCATCCGAGCAGCGCGAGGCCGTTCTCCACCTCCTGCTGCAGCGTGTCGAGCACAGCGCGGGCTCCGACCTCACCGCCGGCCGCAAGGCCCCACAGCGCGGGGCGTCCCACCAGGACGGCCGACGCGCCGAGCGCGAGCGCGACGAGGACGTCGGTCCCGCGGCGGATCCCGCCGTCCACCAGCACCTCGACCCGGCCCGCGACGGCGTCGACGACCTCGGGGAGCATGTCGGCCGTCGCGGCCACGCCGTCGAGCTGGCGGCCGCCGTGGTTGGAGACGACGATGCCCGCGGCGCCGTGATCGCAGGCCAGCGCCGCGTCCTCGGCGGTCTGCACGCCCTTGAGGACGACGGGCAGCGGGCACTCCGCGGCGAAGTCCTCGAGGTCGCCCCACGTCAGCGTGGGGTCGACGACGGAGAAGAAGTCCTCGACCGTCACACCGCCGCTGCGGCCGAGCGCCGCCGTCACGGCCGGCATGTCGAGCTCGGCGGGGACGCGGAAGCCGGTGCGATGGTCGCGCTCGCGCCGGCCGGGGACCGGAGCGTCGACGGTCACGACCACGGCGCCGAACCCCGCGTCGACGGCGCTGTCGACGAGCGCGCGGGAGATCGCGCGGTCGCGCGTCACGTAGAGCTGAAGCCAGCGTGGGGCGCCCGGTGCGGCCGCCGCGACCTCGGCGGGCGTCGAGGTGCAGAGCGTCGAGAGGGTCATGATCGTCCCGGCGCCCGCGGCCGCGCGTGCCATCCCCGGCTCCCCGTCAGGGTGGGCCATCCGCTGCAGGGCCGTCGGTGCGACGAGCACGGGTGAGGCGACCGGCGTCCCGAGGACCGTGGTGGCCGCCGAGACCTCGCCGACATCCACGAGCACGCGCGGCCGCAGCCGGCGCCGGCTCCACGCCGCGACGTTGTCGCGCAGGGTGCGCTCATCGCCGGCGCCGCCCGCGTAGTAGCCGAGCGGGCCCTCCGGGAGCGCCGCGGCCGCCAGGCGCTCATAGTCCATGACGTTCAGCGGTTCGGACATCGCGCGCCGACCCTACCGCCGCGGCGGTCCGCGGCCGGCCGACGCTCGTACACTCCGGACATGGCCTCGAAGGTGCAGATCGACGTCGGCGGCGTCCTGATCGGCGGCGGCGCGCCCGTCGCCGTCCAGACCATGACGAAGACCGAGACGGCGAACCTCTCGGCGACGATGGACCAGATCCATCGCTGTGCGGAGGCGGGCGCCGACGTGATCCGCGTCGCCGTTCCACGCGACGAGGACGCCGAGGCGCTGAAGACGATCGTCGCGCAGTCGCCCGTCCCGATCATCGCGGACATCCACTTCAACCACACGCTTGCGCTGAAGGCGCTCGACAACGGCGCCGCATGCGTGCGGATCAACCCCGGCAACATCGGCGGTCCCGACAAGGTCGCGGAGGTGCTCGCGAAGGCGAAGGCACTCGGCACGCCGATCCGCGTCGGCGTCAACTCCGGCTCGCTGCCCAAGCACCTCCTCGACCTCGAGTTCACGAACCCCGTCGAGGCGCTCGTGACGGCCGCGACCGAGTGGGTCGAACTGATGGAGCGCCTGGACTTCACGAACTTCAAGGTCTCGATGAAGTCCACGAGCGTGCCGAACACGATCGCCTCCAACCGGCTGCTCAGCGAACGGATCCCGTACCCGCTGCACCTCGGCGTGACCGAGGCCGGCACGAAGTACACCGGGTCGCTGAAGTCGGCCGTCGGCCTCGGCACCCTGCTCGCCGACGACATCGGAGACACGATCCGGATCTCGCTCTCGACCTTCCACGCCGAGGAGGAGGTCAAGGTCGCCTGGGAGATCCTCAAGGCCCTGAAGCTCCGCGACCGCGGGCCCGTGCTGATCGCGTGCCCGACCTGCGGGCGCCTGCAGTTCGACATGGACTCGGTCGTCGTCGAGATCGAGCGGCGCCTGGAGGCCTACGAGGACCCGATCGAGGTGTCCGTCCTGGGTTGCGCGGTCAACGGCATCGGCGAGGCACGGCATGCGGACTTCGGCATCACGGGTGCGAAGGACGCGGGCATGATCTTCAGCAAGGGCGAGCCGCTCAAGAAGGTCCCGACGGACCGCCTCGTCGACGAGCTGTTCGCCGAGATCGACCGCTACTACGCGGCCGGGAAGACCGTCGTGCGCGACGACGCGGCGGCCGCCGAGGCCGCGCGCTGGCTGTCGGAGAACGAGGACGCGACGGCGATGACGCCCGAGCGCCTCGCGGCGATGGAGGAGGCGGCCAACGCGGCCTCCGGCGGCGGCGAGGACGTGCTGGCAGCCGCGGGGGTGACGCTCGACGAGGAGCAGTCTCCCGTCGCGGGCCGCAGGTTCACGCGCACCTGAGCCCGCCTCATCCGAGCAGGTAGCGGGCGCTGAGCGGCACCTCGTCCGCCGGGGGCGCCGTGACGACCTCGCCGTCGAGGGTCACCGCGAGGCTGCGGGGGTCCACGCGGACCGTGCCCCGGCGCGTGTTGCGCACCATGTCGGCGGCGCCGAGGTCGCGGCAGCCGCTGACGACGGCGCGCTCGCGGGCGGTCGGCAGCTCGGCGTCGAGCCCCGCCGCGCAGACGAACGCGAGCGAGACGCGGTCGGGCGCGCCGCCTAGCGCAGCGAGCTGCGGCCCGACCCGCACGGGCTGGGACAGCAGCGTCGTGGCGTTCCCGTCGCCGGAGGCGCCCCAGGCGGGAACGCCGGCCTTCAGCACGAGTTCGGGGCGCACGCCGCACAGCGCCGGCTGCCACAGCGCGCAGTCGGCGAGCCGCCCGACCTGCAGCGAGCCGACGTGCTCGGCGATGCCATGGGTGATCGCGGGGTTGACCGTCGCCTTGGCGATGTGGCGCAGGACCCGCTCGTTGTCGTGCCCGACGCCCTCGCCGCCGAACCGGCGCTTCATCAGCGCCGCGTTCTGCAGCATCCGCCGCAGGATCTCGCCGATCCGGCCCATCCCCTGCGAGTCGGAGGAGGTCATCGGGATCACGCCGAGGTCGTGCAGCACGCCCTCGGCGGCCATCGTGGAGGCACGGACCCGCGCCCGCAGGATCCGCCGGTCGCCACCGCGGCCGCCCGGGTCGAGCAGGTGCACCGCGCCGACCATGCTGAGGTGCTCGGCCTCGGCGTTCACGCCGAAGGGCACCGTGGGGTTCGTCGACGAGCAGAGCATGTTCGCGTCGCCCGCGAGCTCCAGGAGGTTCGGCGCGTGGCCGCCGCCGCACCCCTCGATGTGGAAGAGATGGACGGGGCGCCCGCCGATGGCATCGCGCGTGCCGGCGACACCGATGGCCTCGTTGAGACCGTCGGTGTGGATCGCGAGCTGGACGTCGAACCGGTCGCAGACGCCCACCGCGCAGCGCAGCTGCTCGGGTCCGGCGGCGACGTCCTCGTGGATCTTCAGCCCGCCGCCACCTGCGCGCAGCCCGTCCTCGACGACGCCGGGCCGGGCGGCCGACCCCCGGATCAGCATCAGGACGTTCAGCGGGACGCCCTGGAAGGCGGCGTAGGCGGTCTGCAGCAGCGATGCCGGGCCGGACCCGAGGTTCCACACGGGGCCGGGGTCCTGGACCATCACCGTCGTCACGCCGGCGGCCAGCGCGGCGCCGCCGACCTGCGGGGACAGAAAGTGGACGTGGCTGTCGACGACGCCCGGCGTGATCACGAGCCCGGTCGCATCGACGACCGCCGTCCCGCTGTCGAGGACGACGTCGATCCCGTCCATCGTGTCCGGGTTGCCGGCGCGCCCGATCGCGACGATCCGCCCCCCGCGCACGCCGATGCTCGTACGGCGTACGCCGAGCACCGGGTCGAGGAGGAGCCCGCCGGTGATCGCGATCTCCACGCCCCCGCGCTCGGCGCGCACGCCGAGGCCGTCGCGCATGGTGCCGCCCCAGCCGGGAAGCAGCTCGTCGGGGCCGGTGGCCTCGTCGACCTCGGGCACCACGATCAGCCCGCTGTCGCCGAGCTCCACGCCGTCGCCGGGACGCTCGGCCTCATACGGGAGGCCCGACTCAGGCACCGCGATACCCGCGCTCGCGCGCCAGGCCCAGGGCGCGTTCCAGGGCACCGACGGCGTCGAGCGGCCCGTCGCACAGCCCGGCGTGCCCGCGGATCACGCGCGCGCCGCCGAACGCCCGCAGGTGCGCCGTGACGGTCTCGCCCGGGTCGATGGTGAGCTTCTGGCCTGCCGGGATCGCGAGGCGACAGCCCCACGCCGCCCGGCGGTCCAGGCGCAGGTCGCAATTGACCTCGAAGACGTGGAAGTGGGAGGTGATCGCGACGGGGACGTCACCCTCGTTCACGATGTCGAGCGTCACGCTGCTCTCGGCGTCCCAGGCGACGGGCACCTCGCGCGCCGCGGGCGGGGCGCCGGACGCCAGCGGCTCGTGCAGGACGATCAGGCGCATCCCGTCGTCGAAGAGCGCCTCGACCTCGACCCGCGGGACGAGGCCGGACACGCCGTCGAGCACGTCGTCCTCGGTCAGCACCGTGTACCCGAGTGCCTCGACCTCGGCGTACGGGCGGCCGTCGCGGGCCGCCTCGCACACCTCGTCGGCGATCAGGGCGATCGCCTCGGCCTGGTTCAGCAGCAGCCCGCGTCCGCGGCGCCGGCGGGCGAGCTCGGCGGCGAGGAACAGCTGGAGGCGGTCCTCCTCGCGGGGCAGCAGACGCATGGGACGCAGTCTGCCAGCCCTGCGCGGGCCGGGCGGCTCAGCGGCGCTTCTTCTTCGACGACGCGGCCCGGGCGGGCGCGACGGTGACCGTCGAGGACGTCACGGTCTTTCCCGCGGCGCCGACGTAGCGGAACCGGAACGACGTCTTGCGCGTGACCGCCGTGGGGAAGCGGAAGTAGCCCTGGGCGTCGGTCGTGACGACCTTGAGGGTGGTGAACGACGAGCCGGACCCCTTCTGGACCGTCACCTGCGCGGCGCCGCCGGGGCGGACCTGGCCCCAGACGGTGGCGGTCTTCCGCCCGCGCGGCAGGTCGACCCAGAACGGGTTCGGAAAGCTCTTGCGCGCCGGCTTGGGATTGCCGTCGAAGAAGTAGAGGCCGGACTGCCAGCCACCGTACTTCGAGGCGTCCACGCGGGTGTTGACGGGGTCGTCGCGCCAGAGGTACTGGATGAGTGTGCGCACGCGGGGCTGGCGGTACGCCGTGTAGGCGCTCCACTGCAGCCACGAGGCCTGCTGCGCGGTCGTGACGCCCAGAAGCGCGTCGGGCGGGTTCGTCTGGTAGCCGTACTCGTCGTAGTGGATGTCGAACTTCTTCGACGCCGACAGGCCGTTGACCAGGCCGCGGGCCTTCTGCACGCCGTCGATCGTCTTCACGAGCCGCGGGTAGTCCGCGAGGTTCGCGTCATCGACGTTCGTGTAGCCGCGGTCGGGCGCGAACGTCGTGCTGTGCGGGTGATAGGCGATGCCGTCGAGCGTCGCGGGCCGGAAGCCCTTGCACGCCTTGGACACGGTGTCGCGGCGCAGCTTGGAGTCCACGCAGCCGAGTGACCGCAGGAACGCGAGCGGGCGCGTGCGGGCGTTCGCGCTGGTCGCCGCCTGGCCCTTGGACGCGAGCGCCGGGCCGTACACCTGGGCTCCCGGGTCGCCCGCCTTGATGGCGGGAACGGCGTTCAGCGCCAGCTCGCGGTACAGGTGCGGCGCAACCGGCGTGCAGCGCCCGCCGCTGCACGAGAACTGCGGCTGCAGCCAGTCGGGGAGGTTCGGCTCGTTCCAGAGGATGTAGCGGTTCACGCGCCCGGCGTAGCGCTCGGCGACCGCCTTGGCGAAGACCGCGAACTGCGCGGGGTCGGGCCTGTAGCGGTTGCGCCGCTCCGCCGGCTCGAGGCTGCCCCAGAACGGGATGTACCCGGTCACGTTGAGGATCGGCTCGACGCCCTGGGCGAGCAGGAGGTCCACGACCTGGTCGACCGGGGCCCAGTTGTACTGCGGGTCGTTGGGGTTCGCCGGGTCGAACCCGGTGGGCCGCGTCGTCCGGTCGCTGCCGGGCGCCACGTACGACCAGATCACGAGCACGCGCGCGGCGTCCATCCCCGTGGCCTTCCACTCCGGGATGACCGACGCCGCCAGGTCCGGGGTGCGCTGGGTGATGCCATCGTCGGCGATCCCGAACTGCATCCCGGGGGCCGCCGAGGCCGTGGGAGCGAGGACCGCGAGCACGAGGGCTGCGGACAGGGTGGTGAGAACGGCGCGCATCACTGGTGTCTGGAACCCGTCGTGGAGCTTGAGAGTTGCGGTCGGCCCGGACGCGTCAGGGCCGCGACACGGCGAGGGGCGACGGCAACCGTCGCCCCTCTGGTGTCCTCAGGCTAGCGGCGCGGGACGCCGCGTGCGGCAGGCGCTCAGGCCCGCGCGGCGGCGTAGCGGCCGGCCACGACGCCCCAATCGACGACGTTCCACCACGCCTTCAGGTACTCGGGGCGGCGGTTCTGGTACTTCAGGTAGTACGCGTGCTCCCAGACGTCGTTGCCCAGCAGCGGAGCCTGGCCGTCGGTGAGCGGGCTGTCCTGGTTGGGCGTGCTGGTGATCTTCAGCTCGCCGTCGTCGAGGACGAGCCAGGCCCAGCCGGAGCCGAAGCGGCCGACGCCGGCGGCCTCGAACTGGTCCTTGAAGGCGTCAAGCGATCCGAAGGCGGCGTCGATCGCGGCCGCCAGATCGCCGTCGGGCGCGCCCCCGCCGTCAGGGCTCATCGACTCCCAGAACAGCGAGTGGTTCAGGTGCCCGCCGCCGTTGTTGCGGACGGGGCCGGCGATGTCCGCCGGGAGCGCGCCGAGGTTCTGGACGATCTCCTCGATGCTCTTGCCGGCCCACTCGGTGCCCTCCACGGCGCCGTTGAGCTTGTCCACGTAGGCCTGGTGGTGCTTGTCGTGGTGGATGGTCATCGTCTGCGCGTCGATGTGCGGCTCGAGCGCGTCGGGGGCGTACGGGAGCGGGGGAACCTCGAACGGCATCTGGGTCAGTCTCCTTCGGTCGGGTCGGGACGAAACCTATCGCGCTCACTAGGCTTGCCCGCACATGCGCATGTCCAAACTGCTCCTGCCGACCGAGCGCCAGGCGCCCGCCGACGCCGAGGCCCTCTCGCACGTGCTGGGCGTCCGCGCCGGGCTCGTGCGCCAGCTGGGAGCGGGCCTGTGGACCTGGCTCCCCGCCGGCTGGCGCTGCCACCAGCGCGCCGTCCAGATCATCCGCGAGGAGCTCGACGCGATCGGTGGCCAGGAGCTGCTGATGCCGCTCATCCAGCCGCGGGACCTGTGGCGCAGGACCGGCCGGGCCGACTTCGACGAGGTCTTCAAGCTCGAGGACCGCAAGGGGTCCGAACTCGTGCTCGCGATGACGCACGAGGAGGCGATCACGTTCCACATGTCGCAGCTGGTGCGCAGCTACCGCGACCTGCCGAAGATCCTCTACCACTTCCAGATCAAGGGCCGTGACGAGCCGCGCCCGCGCGCCGGCGTCCTGCGCACGCGCGAGTTCATCATGAAGGACTCCTACTCCTTCGACCGCGACCAGGCCGGACTGGACGAGAGCTACGCCAAGCACGTCGTCGCCTACGACCGGATCTTCGACCGCACCGGGCTGGAGTGGTACCGCGTCGAGTCGGACGTCGGGATGATGGGCGGCAGCGGCGCGCACGAATACATGGCGCCGTGCCCGGCGGGGGAGAACGACGTCGCGCTCGCGCCGGGCTATGCCGCCAACGTCGAGGTCGCCAGCGCCGAGCCGCAGCCGGTCCCGATGCCGCCGGCGCTCGGCGCGCCGGCCGAGGCGCCGACACCGGGGGCGACGACGATCGACGCGGTCGCCGGCCACCTCGGGGTCGCCCCGGGCGCGCTGCTCAAGTCCTACCCGGTCATCGCGGACTCGGGGCGGTTCGTCCTCGTCGTCGTGCGCGGCGACCATCGCGTGAACGACATCAAGCTCACGAACCACCTCGGGGAGCCGTTCCGTCCTGCGCAGGCCGACGAGATCGAGCGGCACCTCGGCCCGCCCGGCTTCATCGGGCCCGTGGGCGCCGACGTGCCGGTCCTGCTCGACCTCGCGGTCGCCGACGGCGCTCCCGGCGGCTGGGTCGCCGGAGCGAACCGGCCGGACGTGCACCTGCAGGGCGTCGAGCCGGGGCGCGACTTCGCGTTCGAACGCTGCGACGTGCGCACGGTCGAGGCCGGCGATCTCGTGAACGGCGCGGCGATCCGCATCGAGCCCGCGATCGAGGTCGGCAACATCTTCAAGCTCGGCACGCGCTACAGCGAGCCGCTGGGCGCGACGTACCTCGACGAGGGCGGCAAGGAGCAGACGATCGTGATGGGCTCGTACGGCATCGGGCCGGCCCGCATCGTCGCGGCGACGATCGAGCAGACCGCCGACGAGCGGGGCATCGCCTGGCCGCGCTCGCTCGCGCCGTGGCAGGTGCATCTCGTGGCGCTCGGCAAGGCGGGGACGCCGGAACGCGACGCGGGGGAGGAGCTCTACGCCGAGCTGCTCGCCGCCGGGATCGAGGTCGTCTTCGACGATCGCGCCGGCGGCGCGGGCGAGAAGTTCGCCGACGCGGAGCTGCTCGGCTGCCCCGTGCGCCTGACGGTCGGCCGGCGGACGCTCGAGGACGGCCTCGTCGAGGCGCAGGGTCGCCGCGGCCAGGTCGCCCTGGACCCGGTGCCGCTGCGCGAGGGCGCGCCTGCGGCGGTCGAGGCCCTGCTGCGCGAGGCTCCGTGAGCCCGCGGCTCACGCGCCGCCGCTTCTTCGGCCTCGACCGGTCCGGGCCGCCGCCCCCTGAGACGCTTCCCGGCGCGCCGCTGCGCCCGTGGACGATCCCGAACGCCATCGGGTTCGTGCGGCTCGCGCTGATCCCGGTGTTCCTCTGGCTGGCCTGGGAGGACGACGGCGTCGGAGCCGCGCCCGCGCTCGTCTTCGGACTGATCGCGTGGGGCGACTACGCCGACGGCATCGCCGCGCGTGTGACCGGCCAGTACAGCCGGCTGGGCGCGATGCTCGACCCGGTCGTCGACCGGCTCCTGATCATCTCCGGCGTCGTCGTGTGCTGGAACTTCGACCTCGTGCCGCGCTGGCTGCTGGGTGTCCTGATCGCCCGGGAGGCGCTGATGCTCCTCGTCGGTCCGGTCGCGCTGCGCCGCGGCGTGGCGCTGCAGATCAACTGGTGGGGCCGGTGGGGGGTCTGGCCGGCGATGGGCGCCCTCTTCCTCGCGATGTGCGGCCTGCGCACGCTCGCGACGTTGATGCTCGCAGTCGGTGTCGGCCTGCTGATCATGGCGACGGTCGAGTACGGCCGCAGCGCCAGGCGCCAGCTCGCCGCCGGGCGCTGACCGCCGTCCGTCATGCCCCCTCACCCTTACGTTTAGGCGCGGGGTCCCGCCGCTGGTATGCTCGCGCCGCCGCGGGGCGATCCCCGCCCGACGAGGAGCCAGCGCAGCCCATGGACGACACCTTTCCCGATCTCGGCGCCCTGACCGACGAGGAGCTCAAGGCCCTGATCCAGTCCCTGACCGACGAGGAGACGGAGATCTCCTACCGGCGGCGGATCCTCCACGGGAAGATCGACATCCTTCGTGCCGAGCTCGTCAACCGCCTGCGCAAGAAGCACGAGGGCGGCGGCGAGATCATCTCCGGCGACGACGTGCAGAAGCTCACCGACATCCTCGCCGGCAAGGCCGCCGGCGTGGAGGACGAGGGCTGACTCCCCGCGGAGGGGAGGGCTGACGTGGCGCTCCACTGCCCCGAGTGCAGCTTCGTCAACACCGACGGAGCCAACTACTGCCAGAAGTGCGGGGCGTTCCTCGGCGACCTGCAGCAGCCGGCCGAGTCCTCGACCGCGACGTACCGGATCGACGAGACGACCGGTGAGCTCGTCCCCGTCGAACTGGACGACATGGTCGCGCGCGAGGGCGCCGCGCTCGTCGTGCGGGCCGGCGGAGGACGCGTCGGTGAGAGCTTCCCGCTCGACCACGAGCGGATGAGCATCGGGCGCCGCCCCGATTCGGACGTCTTCCTCGATGACGTCACGGTCTCGCGCGACCACGCGATGCTCGTGCGGCGCCACGACGAGATCCACCTCGACGACCTCGGCTCCCTGAACGGCACCTATGTCAACCGCCGCCGTATCGACTCCCAGCGCCTCGAGGACGGCGACGAGGTCCAGATCGGGAAGTACAAGCTGACGTTCCTCTCGCGCTGATGGCGGCCGACCAGCAGACCCTCGTCGTGGACGAGGCCGCGCCCGGCGAGCCGCGCGGGAAGCCGATGACGATCGGCGCGGTGTGCAAGGCACTGACGACCGAGTTCCCGGACATCTCGATCTCGAAGATCCGCTACCTCGAGGATCAGAAGCTGCTCGCGCCGCGCCGCACGCCCGGCGGGTACCGGCTCTACAGCCAGGGTGACGTCGCACGCCTGCGGACCATCCTGCGCCTGCAGCGCGACGAGTTCCTGCCGCTGCGGGTCATCCGGCAGGAGCTGGCCGCGGGCCGCAGCGAAGCCGAGATCGGGGCGGCGGCGGCCGCCGACGATCGCCCGCGCAGGCGTCCCGGGCTCGCCGAGCCGGGCGCCGGCTCGGTCTACTCGCTCGACGACGTCGTCGAGGAGACGCGGGCGGACCCGAAGCTGATCCAGGAGCTCCAGGACTACGGCGTGATCGCGGGCCAGCAGCGTGGCGGGACCGTCTGGTACGACGACACCGAGCGCGAGATCGTGCGCGCGGTCGTCGAACTGGCCCGCTACGGCGTCGCGGGGCGCAACCTGCGCGTCTTCCGCACCTCCGCCGACCGTGAGGCGGCGTTGCTGCAGCAGATCCTCGCCCCGTCGCTGCGCTCCCGCAATCCCGAGCGCCGCCGGGAGGCGGTCGAGGCGTTGGAGAACCTCGCGACGGTGACGACGCACCTCAAGCACCTGCTGCTCCTGCGCGACCTGCGCAAGCTCGTCGCGTAGTGGCCACGGTCCGCCGCACGCGCCTGCTCGCCGCCCCGCCGGACGCCGTCTGGCGCACCGTCGGCGACCTGCATCAGCTCGCGCGCTGGTGGCCGAAGGTCCTGCGGGTCGAGGGCGTCCACGACGGGCGTTTCACGGAGGTCCTGCAGACCGACCGCGGGCGCGACGTGCGCGCCGACTGGGTGCTCGTCGAGACCGTGCCGGGCGAGCGCTGGCGGGCCTCGCAGGAGCTGGAGGGCACGCCGTTCGAGAAGGTCCTCGGCGCCGCCGGGAAGGGCGTCGCGCTCGAACCCGAGGGGGACGGCACGCGCGTCACGGTGGAGCTCGAGCGGCGCCTGCGCGGGCTCTCGCGGCTCGGCGGCATGTTCCTGCGCCGGGCGACGACACTGCAGATCGAGGCGGCACTCGACACGCTGGAGGAGACACATGGCACCGGGACGTGAGATGCGGCATTGGGGCTGGGGCGAGGACTCGCACGCCGGTCCGCCTCCACAGCACGGGATCGCGTGGCTCGAGGAGCGCCTCGGCGGTCCCCTTGACCCGCCCACGCCGCCCGTCCCGCTGGACGACGTGTCCGTCGCGAAGCCCCGGCTGCAGCGCAGGCCCGCCGCGGCGCTGCGCGCCATCACCGGGGACGCCGGAGTGCGCGAGGACGACCCCGCACGGGTCGTTCACGCAGCGGGCAAGGGGTACCCCGACCTCGTGCGCCTGCGCGCGGGCGACGCGACGCCGGCGCCTGATGCCGTCGTCCTGCCCGGCGATGCCGAGCAGGTGCGCGCGGTGCTCGCCGCGTGCGCGGCGGCGGACGTCGCGGTCGTGCCGTTCGGCGGCGGAACGAGCGTGGTCGGGGGGGTCCAGCCCGACCGTGGCGGGCACAAGGCGGTCATCGCCCTGGACCTCGGCCGGATGACCCGGATGCTCGCGCTCGACGAGCGCTCGCGGCTCGCCACGCTCGAACCGGGCCTGCGCGGCCCAGAGGTCGAGCACGTCCTGCGCGCCCGCGGCTTCACGCTCGGGCACTACCCCCAGAGCTTTCAGTACGCGACCGTCGGCGGCTGGGTCGCCACGCGCTCCGCCGGGCAGGCCTCGACCGGCTACGGCCGGATCGACGCGCTCGTCGAAGGCGTGAAGATGGCGGCCCCGGTCGGCGAGCTGGACCTCGCGGCGCATCCCGGCACCGCGGCCGGCCCCGACCTGCGCGAGCTGGTCGTCGGGTCCGAGGGCGTGCTGGGCGTCCTCACCGAGCTCACGCTCCGTGTCCGGCCCCGGCCGCCGGCGGGTCGCTACGAGGCCTGGATGCTGCCGTCGTTCGCGGCCGGCCGGGAGGCGTTCCGCGCACTGATCCAGGAGGGCGCGCAGCCCGACGTCGCGCGGCTGTCCGACGAGGCAGAGACCGGCATGTCACTCGCGCTCGCGGGGCTGGAGGGCACGAAGGCGGCGGTGTTCGGGCGCTACCTGAGCGCCCGCGGCGTCGCGTCGGGGTCGATCGCGATCGTGGGCTGGGAGGGGACGCCCGAGCGCGTCGCGGTCCGCCGTCGCGGCACGACCGCGGTGCTGCGCGCCCACGGCGGCGCGCCGCTCGGGGCCGGTCCCGGCCGGGCATGGGCGAAGGGCCGCTTCCACGCTCCCTACCTGCGCGACGACCTGCTCGCCCGCGGCGTCATGGTCGAGACGCTCGAGACCGCCACCACGTGGACCGGGCTCGAAGGGCTGTACCGCGCTGTGCGGGCCGCCCTCGGTGAGCACGCGCCGTTCGTGGCGTGCCACGTCTCGCATCTCTATCCGACGGGCGCCTCGCTCTACTTCACCTTCCTCGCGCGCCAGGATCCGGCGGACCCGATCGGCCAGTGGCAACGCGCGAAGAACGCGGCATGCGACGCGATCGTCGCCGCCGGCGGCACGATCACCCACCACCACGCGATCGGCCGCGACCACGCGCGCTGGCTGGCCGCGGAGGACGGGGAGACCGGGATCGCGGCGCTGCACGCCGTCAAGGCGGAGCTGGACCCGGACGGGATCATGAATCCGGGGAAGCTGTTCGTCTGACGGGCCTGGGTGGTCTGCCGCGAGCTGTCGGTGCGAGTTCGGACCAGTCACTAGCCATTTCTCGCAGCGAGCGCGCGGGCTCCGGGGTCAGGCTCGTGCGGTCCGGAGCAGCGG
>DAIPYF010000025.1:0-17770 GCA_036782855.1 Solirubrobacteraceae bacterium | reverse complement strand
TCACGCTCGCCGAGTCGCTCGGCGGCGTCGAGTCGCTGATCGAGGTGCCGCAGGCCATGACGCACGGCTCGGTCGAGGGCAGCGACGCGGCCGTGCCCGCGGACCTCGTGCGGCTGTCGTGCGGCGTCGAGGCGGCCGAGGACCTCGTGGCGGACCTGCGGCGGGCGCTCGCGGGCTGAGCCGCCGCGCACGCGGCGTTCACACGTCGGCAACGCTGCAGCAACAGCGGCCGCATAGGGTCGCGTCCGTGCCAGGACCCGCCGGACCGGTTCGCTCGCTGGTCCGCGTCGTCCGCGAGGCCTTCGGCAGCCGCGACCTCAGACGGCTGGAGTTCGCCTGGGCGTGCACCTCCGTCGCGCACTGGTCGGGCGTCATCACGCTCGCCGTCTACGGATACGGCCAGGGAGGCGCGGCGGCCGTCGGCCTCATCGGCCTCGCGCGTCTGGTGCCCGCCGGGCTGTTCTCCCCGTTTGCGAGCCTGCTCGGCGACCGGTACTCGCGCCGCGACGTGCTGGCCGTGTCCTCAGGGCTGCGGCTGACGACCGGCCTGCTGCTCGGCGCCTGCGTCCTCGCGGGCCTCCCGCTGCCGGTCGTCATCGCCATCGCGTCGCTCAAGACGATCGTCGGTGTCGCGTACAAGCCCGCCCAGGCCGCGCTGCTGCCCCAGCTCGCCGACGCGCCGCGGCAGATGGCGGCCGCGAACGCCATCTGGACCGGCGTGGACAGCGCGGGGTTCATCGCCGGGTCGCTCGCGGGGGGCATCCTGATCGCCACGCTGCCGGCGTCCGCGGCGCTCGCGGCCACCGCACTGCCCTACGGCCTCGCCGTCCTGTTCCTGCTTGCCATTCGGCGCGATCCGACGCCCGAGCATCGCCAGGCGCTCGACGACGTGCGGGTGAGCGAGGAGGTCCTGGCGGGCTTCCGCACGATCGCCGCAGTCCCGCAGCTGCGCACGCTCGTCTCCACGCTCAGTGCGACGATGCTCATCCAGGGGATGATCGACGCGCTCGTGGTGATCTTCGCGCTGGGCACGCTCGGGCTCGCGAAGGCGGAGGTCGGCGTCCTCACCTCGATGTGGGGCGTCGGCGGCATGTTCGGAGGTGTCGTGGCGCTTGGCCTTCTGGGTCGCGGGCGCCTCGCCCGCGGGCTGGGCTTCGGGCTCCTCATCATGGGCGCTCCGCTGCTGGCGCTGGCGGCCGTCGACACGTTGCCGGTCGCGCTGCCGGCGCTCGTGTGCGTCGGCGCGGGATACGCGCTCGTCTCGGTCGCCGGGCTGACGCTGCTCCAGCGCCTGGCCTCCGACGACGTCCTCTCGCGCGTGTTCGGCGTCGTCGAGAGCACGTACGTCGTCTCGATGGGCATCGGCGCCGCCCTCGCCCCAGTGCTCGTCTCGTTGCTCGGCGTCCGCGGCGCGCTCGTCGGGGTCGGCGCGTTCCTGCCGATCCTCGCGGTGGCGCGGTGGCGGACGCTCGCGCGGTTCGAGGCCGGCAAGCCGATCCCCGAGCGCCAGTTCGTCCTGCTGCGCGGGGTGCCGCTGTTCGCGCCGCTGCCGGTCGCCGCGATCGAGAACCTCGCGCTGCGCATGCACCCGGTCGCGGTCCCGGCGGGCGCGACGGTCTTCGACCAGGGCGAGCCGGGCGAGTCGTTCTACGTGATCGACGAGGGCGAGGTGGAGGTGCTCGTCGATGGGGAGCGCCGCCGCGTCGAGCGCAGCGGGGAGTTCTTCGGTGAGATCGCGCTGCTCCACGAGGTGCCGCGCACCGCCACGATCCGGACGCTCACGCCCACCCGCTTGTTCGCGCTCGACAGCGACGAGTTCATCAACAGCGTCACCGGCCACCCGCGCAGCATCCGGTCGGCCGACGCGGTCATCACGTACCGCCTCGAAGGGGCACCGCCGCCCGGCGCCGAGCCGCAGCCCTCAGCCGTCGACGGTCGCTGACGCCGGAAGCGACCGCGACCCGGCCGGGCCCGGCGTCCGCCGTGCGCTGCGCCGCTCCACCCGCCGGTGCGACCACGCGATCGCCGGGCGCTCCACCAGCCGCCAGCTGAGCCACGCCGCCAGGAACGACAGCCCGAGCACGACGAGCAGGCGCGGCACGAACGGCTCGGGCAGCAGGCCCGCGCTGCGCACCGCGAGCAGGATCGGCAGGTGCCAGAGGTACAGCCCGTACGAGACGACGCCCGCTCCCGCCAGCGGCCTCCACGCCAGCCCGTGCAGCACCGGCCCGCGGCCCGCGGCGACCGCGCCGATCAGCAGCGCGAAGCCCGCGGCCGCCGGCAGGTCGCGCAGCGGTCCGCGCCAGCCGCCGAGGTCGTGCGGCGTCTCCATCCAGATCGCGTGGCCGACGACGAGGCCGATCCCGGCGAGCGCGAGGGCCGTCGTCGCGCGCACGGTCAGCACCGGTGTGCCGCGGCGGCGGCGGTGCTCGATCCAGAGCGCCGCGAGCATCCCGCAGGCGAACACGCCCATGAAGGTCGGCAGCGCCTTCTGGACGACGTCGTTCCAGCCCTGCTCGAAGACGATCCGGTTCCACGCGGTCGCGAGCACGACGAGGCCGACGAGCATCGCGGCCTGCGCACGCGGCCGCGCGCCGATCCGCAGCGCGAGCAGCCCGATGAACGGGAGGACCACGTAGAACGCGACCTCGACGCACAGCGTCCAGGCCACCGGGATCAGCTGCATGATCGTGTCCATCGAGTAGTTCTGGCCGAACACGAGGAACAGCGGCAGCTCGCCCGCGGCCGGCGTGATGTTGTCCGGGCCGAGCAGCGCGAACAGCACGAGCACCCCGGCGATCGCGACGTAGTACGCGGGCACGATGCGCGCCGCGCGGCGGATCGCGTACGTCCCGACCTCCGCCTGCGGGCCGCCGAGCGCGGCGCGCGCGAATGCGCGGTAGAGCAGGAAGCCCGAGAGCACGAAGAAGCACACGAGACCCAGGTGGAGCGCGAACCCGATCTGGTCCAGCAGCGCCGTCGGGTGGCCCGGCGGGCGGTCGCGGTAGAGCCAGACGTGGAAGCCCAGCACCGACAGCGCGGCGAGCCCGCGAATCCCGTCGATGGCGTGGTTGCGCACGGGCACGGCGCTCGACGGTAGCGGCCTCAGCGCTCCGCCGCCGGGCAGGCGATCCGGTAGTCGCAGATCGCGCACGCGGCGTAGCTGGGGGTCGGCTCGAAGCCCTGTCCGCCGATCCCGTCGGCCACCTCCATCACCGTCTCGCCGATCCGGCCCCGGTCGACGCCGTCGCCCGGGAGCGGCACCTTCCGGTCGTCGAGGACGTAGTGGTAGGACTGCACGGGGGACTCGACCTCCCACGCCTCGCGCGCGGCGAGCGCGTAGAGGCTGAGCTGCACGTCGTCGCGCAGCTGGGCCTCGGTCTTCGGTCGGCCCGTCTTGTAGTCGATCAGCTCGTAGCCGCCGTCGGGCAGCCGGTCCACGCGGTCCACGCGCCCGCGCAGCGTGTGCGGGCCCAGGCGGAACGTGAACGACCGCTCGAACCAGACGGGCTCCCCGTCCTCCGCGCGCTGGCGCTCCTCGTACCGGCGCAGCGCGGCCTCCGCCTTCCCGCGGAGCTGGCGCTCCTCGTCCCCGGCGCCGAGGCCGCCGCGGCGCCACGACGCGTCGAGCAGCCCGAGCAGCTCGTCGACGGAGCCGCCGCCGGACTGGTGGTAGCGCTCGAGCACCTGGTGGACGACGATCCCGAAGCGCTGGTTCAGCGTCGGCTCGTTGGGAATGCGGAAGACGCGCGCGAACTTGTACTTGAGCGGGCAGGTGCGGTACGTGTCGATGTCCGAGGCGCTGAGGACGAGCCCCGCGCCGCGCCGCGGCAGGAACGCCTCGAGCGACGGCTCGCCGCGGCGCGCCGTCGCCCCGGCCCGCGCGCGCACGTCGCGCTCGGCGGCCAGGATCAGCTCGTCGAGCGGGCTGGTCTCCAGGACCTCGCGCTGCTGGGCGGTCGTCGCGAGCGCCAGCACCGCGTTGACCTGCGCGAGCGCGTCGGGCAGCGGCTGCGCGTCGGTGCGGTTGATGATCGCCGCGAGCTTCACGAGCTCCAGGTAGCGCACGACCCCGTGGGTGATCTCCAGGTCGGTGTCCAGCCGCAGCTCCCCGAGCGTCCCGGCGACGCGCGGCACATCGTGCAGCAGCTCGTCACGCAGCTCGGTGTAGGCCGCGTGCAGGGCCTCGTCGGGGCCGAAGAGCTCCTCCGCCCGGTCCTCCCATGCCCCACCGACGGCGGCCAGCGCGTCCTCGGCGAACGGTGACGGCGGCTGCAGCGCGCCGCGCTCGGTCCGCGCGACGTAGGCGAGCACGAGTCCCGCGCGGGCGCGGGTCATCCCGAGGTGCAGCAGCCGGCGCATCTCGGCGACGTGCGCGTCGCGGGTGTCCGCCGGCAGCTCCTCGTGCAGCAGCGCGTCGGGGATCGGCTCGAGCGCCACGCGGCGGGCGCCCGGCATCCGCGAGGACTGCAGGCCGAGGACGAGCACGTGGTCGAACTCGTGCCCCTTGGTCATCTGCAGCGCCATCACCTGCACGGCGTCCGCGCGCCCGATCTCCGCGGGCCCCTCCTCCTCGCGCAGCCCCGCCTTCGCGACCGCGGAGAAGTGGCGCGCGAACTCACGCCCCGTCGCCTGGGGCGATCGCCGCGCTTCCTGCGCGGCGAGGTCGCCGACCTTCGCGAGCGCCACGAGCCGCTCGACGACGTCGGCCTGCGCGCTGAACAGCTGCTGGCGGCGCAGCCCGAGCCGGTCGATCAGCCGGTGGACGAACAGGTCGGGCCGCGTGTCGAGCTGCGCGGCGACCTGCCGGTGGAGCTTGAGGAACCCGAGGATGCGATCGCGCGCCTCGGGCGGGATCTGCGGGGACTCCGTCGCGGCGGCGAGCGCGGCGACCATGTCGAGCTTGCGCCGCCGCGCGATGTGGACGACGCGGGCGACGTCGATCGCGCGCAGCTCCACCGGTGGGCGCGACAGCGCCCGGACGACCGCCCCCGCGTCCCCGGGGTCCACGAGCAGCCGCAACCAGGCCAGCACGTCCTTCACCTCGGCGCGGTCGAACAGCGCGGCGGCGCCCGCCAGCCGGTAGGGGACGGCGCGCTCGTCGAGCGCCGCGGCGATCGCCTGCCCCTCCTGGCGCACCGACCGCACGAGCACCGCGATCCGGCCGGGCTCGGCGCCCTCGCGGATGAGTCGCTCGATCTCGGCGGCGGCGGCCTGGGCCTGCGCGCGCTCGTTGGCGCAGCGCCAGAACGCCAGGCGGCCCCCGTCCGCGGCGCTCGCCTCGGTGGGGGCGCGTTCGGCGTTCGGCGCGACGACCGCGAGCGCCGCGTCGAGGATCGTCCGCGGCGCGCGCAGCGACCGGTCCAGGCGCACGGTCCGCGCCTCGGGAAGCTCGGCGGCGATGTCGCGCAGGTTCTTGACGGCGGCGCCGCGAGCGCGCTCGATCGCCTGGTCGGGGTCGCCGGCCGCGGTCAGCCCGCGGTGGTCGGCGACGAGCGCCAGGACGAGGCGCAGGTGGGCGTAGGCGAGGTCCGGGACGTCGTCGATCAGGACGTGGCGGTGGCGGTCGGCCACGCGGGCCCGCACGTGCGGGCGTTCGAGCAGGCGCAGCGCGAGCAGCACGAGGTCCCCCGCGTCGAGCGCGCCCTGCTCGCGCAGCATGCGGTCGTGGGTCCGGTAGACCTGCGCGAACTCCCGCTCGCGCTCGGCACGCTCGTCGCCCGAGGGCAGGCCGGACGCCCACTCCTCGACCTCGTCCGCGGTGACGGCGGCCTCCTTGAGACGGTCGATCCGTCCGAGGACCCCGGCGAGCATCGACGCGGGGTCGCCGCGGAAGTCGTGCAGGCGCAGGGTCAGCTCGTCGACCCGCTCGAGCAGCATCGCCAGCCGGTCGGCGTGCGAGACGGTGACGACGAACGGGTCCAGGCCGGCCTCGTCGGCCTCGTCGCGCAGCAGGCGTGCGCAGAACCCGTGGACGGTGTGGACGTGCAGCTCGGCGAAGCCGTGCCCGATCCCCGCCTCGACCTGCGCGCGCAGACCGTCGACCGCGGGCACGGAGTGCGTGAGCGCCAGCACGTGCTCGGGCTCCAGTCCGCCCTCGGTCGCGAGCCAGGCGTGGCGCGCCCCGAGCGCGTACGTCTTCCCGGTGCCGGCGGCGCCCAGCACGACGAGCGGGCCGTCGCGGTGCGTGACGATCTCACGCTGGCGCTCCGTCAGGCCGTGGGGCGGTTCGGACACGGGCCTAGGATACGTCGAGGATGCCGTCGCCCACCGTCCTCACCGGTCACGACTGGCTGGGGCTCTGCCGCCGGTCCGCGGCCGGCCTGCGCGAGCTGCTCGCGCAGGCGCCGACGAGCCGCGAGCGGGTTGTCGAGACCGGGGTCGTCGGCGAGGGCGGCGACCGGACCCTCGTGATCGACCGGGCCGCGGAGGACGTCGTCTTCCGGGAGCTCGAGCGGCTGCATGACGACGGCGCCCGGTTCACGGCCGTCTCCGAGGAGCGCGGCATCGTGGGCTTCGGCGACCCCGGGGTGCTCGTCGTCATCGACCCGATCGACGGGTCGCTGAACGCCAAGCGCGGACTCGCCCACCACGCGCTCTCGATCGCCGTGGCCGACGGCCCGACGATGGCCGACGTGCGGCTCGGCTACGTCTACGACGTCGGAACGGCCGAGGAGTGGCGCGCGGTCTCCGGCGCGGGCGCGTGGCTCGACGACGTGCCGCTGGGTCCGCTGCCGACCGAGCGCCGCACCCCGGACGGGCGCCTGGAGGTCGTGGCGATCGAGTCCGCGGCACCGCGGCGCCTGGCCGCGGCCGTGCCGGCGCTGGAGGTCTGCGCCCACCGTGTGCGCGCCATCGGTTCGATCGCCATCTCGCTCTGCCAGGTCGCCGGCGGCCGCGTCGACGCGATGGCCTCGCTCGGGCGCTGCCGGTCGGTCGACGCCGCCGCGGCGCAGCTCGTCGTGCGCGAGGCCGGTGCCCACGTCGCGTTCCCGTCGCTCGCCGAGCCGCTCGGCGCCCCGCTCGCCGAGCTGACGGGCCGCTCACCGGTCGTGGCGGCCCTGACGACCGGCGGGCTGGCGCTCGCCGCGACCCTGCCCGTGGACCGATGATCGCCTGGGAGCTGGCCGGGACGATCGGGCGGACGGTCGCGGGCTCGGGCGGCCCCGGGGCCCCGCTTCCGGGCGACCTGGCGGATCTCGGGCTGCGCGCGCAGGAGGCGGTCGTGGCCTACACCGGCCTCGTGCCGCTGGCGCCGCTCCCGGTCCCGGAGGACGCCTCGCGTTCGTCGTGGGTGGACTCCAACGTCAGCCTGCTGCGCGGCATGGTCGATCCCCTGACCGCGGCCGTCGAGGAGCGCTCCGCGCAGGTGCCCGGCGCGATGCGGGCCGTCGCGGGCGGCGCGGTCGCGACGGAGATCGGCGCGCTGATGGGCTACATGGGGCGCCGCGTCCTCGGCCAGTACGAGGTGGCGCTGACGAAGACCGAGCCGCCGCCCGCACGGCTCCTGCTCGTCGGGCCCAACCTGCGCGAGACGGCGGACCGGCTCGAGGCCCCGCTCGCGCATCTGCTCGCCTGGGTGATGGTCCACGAGGTCACGCACGCGGTGCAGTTCTCGTCCGCGCCGTGGCTGCGGACGCACCTGGGCGGGCTCGTCGGCGAGCTGCTGGCGAGCGCGGACCCGGGCGAGTCCCGCAACGACGGACCGGGCGAGCCGGCCGGCGGGCCGGACCTGTCCGACCTGCGGGCGCTCGTCGCGAGAGCGCGGGCCGGCGGGCTCGTGACGCTCGTCGCCGGGCCCGAGCGCCAGGCGATGATCGACCGCATCCAGGCGGCGATGGCGCTGGTCGAGGGGCACGCGGAGCACGTGATGGACGCGGCCGGCGCCCCGCTCGTCCCCGGGCTCGCCGGCCTGCGCGCCGGCCTGGAACGCCGGCGCGCCGAGCGTTCACCGCTCGCGTCGATTCTCGACCGCGTGCTGGGGATGGACCTCAAGCTGCGGCAGTACCGTGACGGCAAGGCGTTCTGCGACGCGGTGGTCGCGCACGAGGGCCCGCCCGGCCTGCTGCGCGCGTTCGCCGGCCCGGAGCTGCTGCCGACGGGCGCCGAGCTCGCCGATCCGCTGGCGTGGATCGCGCGCACGCGGGTCCGGCAGCTGCCGCCCGCCGCGTAGGGCCGGGCTCGCCCGCGCCGGGCTCGCCCGCGCCCGCGCCAGCGAGCGCCTCACGCGCTCGTTGCGGGTTTCGACCAGTCACTGGTCGTTTCTCGCAACGACCGCGCGCGCCTGCGCGCTCGCTGCGGGTTGTCATCAGTCACTGGTCATTGCTCGCGTTGGGCACCGGACCCCGTAACCAAGCCCAGTCGCCGGCGTACGAACACCTGTACGACGAACAGCTGTTCGATTGTCGTGCTACACTGTCGGTCCATACTTCTAAGGTTCATACTGCGAGGACAAGATCATGGCTGAGACCACCGCCCCCAAGAAGCGCACCGCCAAGAAGACCGCCGCGAAGCCGCGCACCGCCGCCGCTCGCTCGACCAGCGCCCGCAAGGGTGCGACGACGCGTGGCGTCAACCGCACGAAGGCCGCGGCCAAGACCACGGTCAACGACACGAAGAGCGTGCGCGCCGACGCCGGCACCACGCGCGACGCCGCCGTCTCGACCGGCCGGTCCGCCGTGCTGCTCGCCGGCAACTACGCCGAGCGCGCCGCGTACGTGCAGGTCGGCGCCGTGCTGACCGCTCGTGACGCCGCCACCGCGACGATCGAGGATCTCCGCGTCCGCGTCACGGACCGCGACGCCGCCGAGGCCGAGCTGCGCAAGCTCGAGAAGCGCGGCGAGGTCGCCCGCACCCGCACGCAGCGCGAGGTCAAGAAGGCCCGCACGCGCGTCGAGCGCGAGCTGCGCCAGCGCCGCAACCGCGTCCGGCGCGACGTCAAGCGCAACCGCACGCGCGTCGAGCGCGAGGTCCGGTCGCTGCGCAAGGACGCCGAGACGCAGATCAAGGACGTCCGCGCGACCGTCCGCGACATCCAGATCCCGGCGATGCCGCAGGTCCCGGACGTCGTCACCCCGGTGCGCGACGTCGTGCGCCCGGTCGTGGACCGGTTCGCCGCGTAGGCACGGCCCCCAGGCAGGACAGGTCGGCGGAGCCGACCTGATGCCCTTCCCCGCCGGCCGGCCCTGGAGAGGTGCCGGCCGCGCGGTCAGTCCTCCGGCCTCATATCTCCGCCGGTGGAAGCAGTTCCTCTCCTCCCCGCGACGGGCCGCCCTCACCGGCGGCCCGTCGCATTCCTGCCCGAACGGTCGGATTTGCGAGAATGCGCGTATGCCCTCTCATGACGAGATCCTGAAGTCCCTCGAGGCGGTGATCGACCCGGAGCTGCGCAAGTCGATCGTCGAGCTGGGGATGGTCCGCTCGATCGAGCAGCCGGGCGGCGGCGTCGTGGACGTCGTCGTGTCGCTGACCACGCCGGGCTGCCCGATCCGCAACCACTTCGAGGAGGCCGTCGCCAAGGCGGTCGGGGCGCTCGAGGGCGTCAAGCGCGTCACCGTGGCGTTCGACGTGCTGAGCGATCAGGAGAAGTCCGACCTGCAGCGCAAGCTCGGCCGCGGGTCGCTCCCCGAGGGCGCGCTGGCCCAGGTCGCGAACGTCGTGTGCATCGGGTCCGGCAAGGGCGGCGTCGGCAAGTCGACGATCACCGCCAACCTCGCCGCCGCGCTCGCGGCCGAGGGCCGCACCGTCGGCGTTCTCGACGCCGACGTCTGGGGCTACTCGATCCCGCGCATGTTCGGCGTCGCCGGCCGCCCGCCCGTCTCGCCGGACCGCAAGATCGTGCCGCTGGAGTCCGGCGGCGTGAAGATCATGTCGATCGGCTTCTTCGTCGAGGAGGACGCGGCCGTCGTCTGGCGCGGCCCGATGCTCCACAAGGCGCTCACGCAGTTCCTCGAGGACGTGGACTGGGGGCAGCTCGACTTCCTGCTCGTCGACCTCCCGCCCGGGACCGGCGATGTCTCGATGACGCTCGCCCAGCTGCTGCCGCAGGCGCGGTTCGTGATCGTCACCACGCCGCAGGCGACGGCGCAGAAGGTCGCGCGCCGCTCCGCCGAGATGGCGCACAAGGTCGACCTCGAGGTCGCCGGCGTCGTCGAGAACATGGCCGGCTTCGTCACGCCGTCCGGCGAGCGCTTCCCGATCTTCGGCGAGGGCGGCGGACAGGAGCTCGCCGACGAGCTCGACGTGCCGCTGCTGGGCAAGGTGCCGCTGACGATGCCGCTCCGAGAGCAGGCCGACGCCGGCGTGCCGCTCGTGGCGTCCGACCCGGACGATCCGGCCGCCCAGGCCATCCGCCAGGTCGCCCGCGGCCTGATCGCGATGTTCCCGCGCGAGCTGCCCGTGCTGCAGCTCGCCGGCGGTGCCGACGGCCCCCCGGCCGTCAGCTCGCCCGAGCCGGCGGGGATGACGCTGCCGATGGCCTAGCGGCGACCCCCGGAAGGACGGACCGCCGCAGGCGGTCCGACGGCTCTCCCCGCGGCGACCGACCCCGGATTTCGCGCGTGTCCAGCGGGCGCGCGGCATGCTGAAGGCCCGCACCGCTGCCGCCGATACGCGTGGTGATGCCCGACGTGAGCCCGTCACGCCTGAAGCTGCGCCAGGAGGCGATGGCGGCCGCCCGCGGCCTTGCGCAGGGCGACGACGCGCTCGTGGCCGTGCTCCGCGATCTGGAGCGTGAGCGCGGGCGCGCCACGCAGTCCGTGCGCTCCGTCGTCCAGGCGCTCGCCGCGACGCTCCAGGCGCGTGACGGCTACACCGGCGAGCACGCCGACGCCGTCCACGACCTGTCGGTCGCCGTCGGCGACCGCCTCGGGCTGCGCGGCCAGGAGATGGCCGAGCTCGCAGCGGTCGCGCTGCTCCACGACGTCGGCAAGATCGGCATCCCCGATTCGCTGCTGCACAAGCAGGGCCCGCTCGATCCGGCCGACTGGGTCGTCATGCGCGAGCACCCGGTGATCGGCGAGCGCATCCTCGCGACGGTCCCCGGGCTGGAGTCCGTCGCCCGCGCCGTCCGCCACGAGCACGAGCGCTGGGACGGCGACGGCTATCCCGACGGCCTCGTCGGCGACGCCATCCCGCTCGCCTCCCGCATCGTCCTCGCGTGCGACGCCTGGCACGCCCTCGGCAGCGATCGTCCCTACCGCAAGGCGCTGCCCCGCGACGTCGCGCTGGCCGAGCTGCGCCGCTGCGCCGGGACGCAGTTCGACCCCACCGTCGCCGCGGCGCTCATCGACGTCCTGGAGAGCACCGAGTCCGGGGACGACGCCAACGGGCGCCCGGACCCCGGCGCGATCGTCGCCGATGTCGTCGGCGGCAACGCGAGCCTCGAGCGCGAGCTCGTCGCGCTGATCGCCGTGGCCTCCGCCGTCGCGGCCGCACACAAGCTCGAGGAGGTCATCGAGATCGCCGCGGAGGAGGCCCTCGGCGCGATCGGCGCCGCCTCCCTCTCGATCGAGCGCTGGATCGCGGATCGGGGCATCCTGCGCACGCTCGTGAACGTCGGCGACCTCGCGCCCGGCGAGGAACGCCACCCGGTCGACGAGCTGTACCAGCTCGAGGGCGACCGCGACCTGCGTCGCGTCCTGGAGGACGGCGGGACCTACTTCTGCTCGCTCGACGACCCCGAGATCGCCGATGTCGAGGCGGAGATGCTGCGCGCCCTGGGAAAGAACTCCTCGGTGGCGGTGCCGATCACGTTCGGCGGCGAGACGTGGGGCCAGATCTGGGCGACGCGACGCGCCGACCAGCAGCCGTTCAGCGAGCGGGACGCGCGCTTCCTGCACGCCATCAGCGGGCAGGTGGGGTCGGCCATCGGGCGCGCCGAGGTGTTCTCGCGCGTCTCCGAGCTCGCCCACAGCGACGGCCTCACGGGGCTGGCGAACCGGCGTGCGTTCGACGAGGCGCTCGAGCTCGCCGTCCTCGAGGCGCGGCGCACCGGGCACGACCTGGCGCTGCTGCTCTGCGACATGGACAACCTCAAGGACATCAACGACCACCACGGCCACGAGGCGGGGGACGCGGCGCTGCGGACCGTCGCCGGAGCGCTCAGCAAGTCCGCGGCCGTCGTCAAGGACGCGCTCGTCTGCCGCGTCGGCGGCGACGAGTTCGCGATCGTCCTGCACCGCTCCGACACCGACCGCGGGCGCGACATCGCCGAGAGCATCCTGCGGCGCCTGCGCAGCTCGCACCCCCCGGTCGGCGTGTCCTGCGGCGTCGCGATGCTCCGCGCCGGCGAAGGGCGCCCGGCCGACCTCCTGCGCGCTGCCGACGCCGCCCAGTACGCCGCGAAGCGCGGCGGTCGCGGGCGCGTCTACGTCGCGGGGCCCGGCGGCGCCATCGAGGCGGCGACCCTCGCGGGCGGGACGCCGGGACGCAGTCGCGCGATCCGGGACGCTCCGCAGCTGGACCTCGGCCGGCTGATCAAGGAGGTCCTCGGCGTGCTCGACCGTCCGCTCGCGGGCGCCCCGCCCGCCGAACGCCTCGGCGGTGTGCTGCGCCGGATCGGCGAGGCGACCGACGCCGCGGGCTGGACGGTCGCCTTCGCCCCGATCGGCCGCGAGCCCGAGCCGCTCGTCGTCGGCGGACGCCCCGGCAACGTCGGCTCGATGGTGCGCAGCGGCGCCTGGCTCGACGGTCGCGACCTGCTCGCGCTGCGCATGGCCTCCGCGGGCTCGGGCTCGGGCTGCCTGGTCGTGGAGCGCTCCGACGCGCAGCTCACCGGCCTGCTGCGCGAGTGCATGATGCGCACCTCGCTCGACACCCTGCTCGTCCACACGGTCTCGGGATCGAGCGGCGCCTGGATCGCCGAGGTCGGGGGCGACGCGCGCACACGCGACCTGCGCCAGGTCGAGCCGGTCCTGCGTCTGCTGGTCCCCGAGGCGCTGCGCGGGCTGCGCGATGCGCGGCACGCGGGTGGCGGATACAGCGTGCCCGGCACCCAGGCCGTCAGCTGACGGCGCGCCTCAGGCGGTGGCCTGCGCCACCTCGCGCAGCACGCCGGTCTCGACCTCGTAGACGAAGCCGCGCACCTTGTCGCTGTGCGGGATGAACGGGCTCTCGCGGACGCGCGCGATGGACTTCAGGACGTCGAGATCGAGGTCCTCGAAGGTCCCGGTGTCCCACGGGGCCGGCACGCCGGTCTCCGCCTCGAGCTCGGCCCGGAACTCGCGGTCGTTGAAGGCCTGCATCCCGCAGTCGGTGTGGTGGATGAGGATGATCTCCCGGGTCCCCATCAGCCGCTGGGAGATCGCCAGCGACCGGATCTCACCGTCGGTGATGACGCCGCCCGCGTTGCGGATGATGTGCGCGTCGCCCTCGCGCAGGCCGAGGAGCAGGAACAGGTTGATCCGCGCGTCCATGCAGGTCACGACCGCGAGCCGGCGCCGGGGCGGGCGCTCGAGCCGCCCGCGGTCGAAGCCGGCCGCGTAGGCCTCGGCGTTGCGGATCAGGTCGTCGTTGTCGGGCACGGCCCGCGCTCAGCGGTTCGTGTAGTACTCCGCATTGACCCCGGCGAACTTCTGCCACTCGTCCGGCAGCTGGTCCTCGGCGAAGCACGCATCCACCGGGCAGGCCTCGACGCACGCGTCGCAGTCGATGCACTCCTCGGGGTCGATGAAGAGCTGGTCGACCTTGTCGTAGTCGGGCTCGTCGGGGGTCGGGTGGATGCAGTCGACGGGGCAGACCTCGACACAGGAGTTGTCCTTCACTCCGATGCAGGGCTCGGCGATCACGTAGGCCATGGTGGAAAAGCGGTCCTCGGGGTCTTGGAACGGGTGGTACGGAGGGTGCGACGGCACAAAACACTATCGGGACGCCTGCCGGGACCGCGATACGCTGCGCGCCGCGATGCTCCTGCTCACCGGCGCAACCGGGCTCGTCGGCTCGGCGCTGCTTCCGCGCCTGGTCGCCGGCGGCACGCCCGTCCGCTGCCTCGTCCGTGATCCCCGGGGTCTGGGCGCGGAGCGCGTCCGCGTGCAGATCGCCCTCGGCGACCTCAGCGACCCGCCCTCGTTCCGCAACGCGATGCGCGGCGTGTCCACCGTCGTCCATCTCGCCGCGGCGATCCGCGACCAGCGGTCCGGCTCGATCGAGGAGCTGACCGGCATCGCGACGTGGCGCATGGTCGAGGCGGCGGAGCGCGCGGGCGTCGAGCGCTTCGTCTTCCTCAGCGCGCTCGGGGCGACCGCGCACGACCGCACCCGCTTCCTGCGCGCGAAGGCGCTGGCGGAGGACGCCGTCAGCTCCGCGGGGATCTCCTCGACGATCGCCGCGTGCTCGCTCGTGTATGCGCCCGGCGACGCCTGGACGACAGCCGTGGAGCGCCTCGCGCTGCTGCCCGCCGCGGTCGTGCCGGGCCGTGGGCGCGCGGAGTTCCAGCCGATCTGGGCGCAGGATGTCGCCGCCTGCATCGCCGCCGCGCTCGCGCGGGAGCCCGCGGAGCGCCGTGAGCGGCTGGAGCTCGCGGGGCCCGAGACGCTGACGTACGACGCGATGGTCCGGATCGCCCTGCGTGCCGCGGGCCGCGAGCGTCCGCTGGTGCACGTGCCGGAGGCGCTGGTGCGCGGTGCCCTGCGTCTCGGCGAGACGCTGCTCGGCACTCGCGCCCCCGCCGCGTGGGACGAGGCGGAGCTGCTCGAGGTGCCGAGCACCACGCCCCGCGGGATCGCGGACGCCATGGCGCTCGGGGTCACCCCGAGAGCCATGGCGGACGTGCTCGGCGGTTCGACCTAGACGGCGTCCACCGGGGCGCGGCGGCCCGTCCAGGGCCGCGCCGCCTCGAGCTGCCGGCTGAGCGCGAGCAGCATGCCCTCGCCCTCGGGCTGGCCGATGAGCTGGACGCCGATCGGCAGCCCGCTGTCCACGTCGTGATCGAGCGGGACGCTGATCGCGGGGGAGCCGGTGAGGTTCGCGACGGCCGTGAACGGCGTGAAGCCGGCGGCGCGGGTGAATCCGGCCATCGGATCGGCCTGGTCGCAGGTGTCGATCGTCCCGAGCGCGACGGGCAGCTCGGCGAGGGTCGGGCACAGCACCATGTCGTAGCGGGCCGTCCACTGCACGATCGCGCGCGCCACGCCCTGGAGCATCATCTCGACGCCGAGGTAGGTGGTCGCATCGACGCCCTTCGCGGCCTGGTACATCGCCATCGTCAGTGGCTCGATGTCCTCGGGCGTCGGCTCGCGGCCGGCGATCTGCGCGCCGAACGCGGTCTGGGTGGAGATCATCGGAGCCCACAGGACGCCGAACTGCTCGATCAGTCCCGGGACCTGCCACGGCGGGTCGTCCTCGATCACCTCGTGGCCGAGGTCGCGGAGCAGCGCCGCCGCCTCGCCGAGCGCCTCGAGGACGCGCGGCTCGACCGTCGCGCCGTCGACCGGCGAGAGCGAGGTCAGGGCGATCCGCAGCGCCCTGGGCTCGTCGTCCGCCTGTGTCGCGAACGGCAACCGCGACGGCGTGGCCCACGCGACGTCGCCGAGCGCGTGGCCTGCGAGGACGTCGAGCGCGACGGCGGTGTCCCGGGTCGTCCGGGAGACGACGCCGTCCACGCCGAGGAACGAGTAGCCGAGGATGGGGGCGGCGCTGATCCGCCCCCGCTGCACCTTGAGTCCCACGAGGTTCGTGCAGGCCGCCGGGATGCGGGTCGAGCCGCCACCGTCGTTGGCGTGCGCGATCGGGATCATGCCCGCCGCGACCGCCGCCGCCGCGCCGCCCGACGAGCCGCCGGAGGTCCGGGTCGGGTCCCAGGGGTTGCGCGTCGCGCCGAACCGGCGCGGCTCGGTGGTCGGGACGATGCCGAACTCGGGCAGGTTCGTCGTGCCCACGATGATCGCGCCGGCCTCGCGCAGCCGGGTCACGCCGATCCACTCGAACGGCGCGGCGAAGTCGCCGAAGAACGAGGACGCGAAGGTGAAGCGCTTGCCCTCGACCGGGCGGTTGTTCTTGATCGCGATCGGGACGCCGGCGAGCGGGCGGTCGTCGCCCTTCCTGACGGCGTCGGCGGCGAGCAGCGCCTCATCGTGGAACACGTCGATGAAGGCGTTGTACACCGGGTTCAGGGCGTCGATCCGCGAGAGCGACGCCTCGACGAGCTCGCGGGCGGTGACCTCCCCGTCGCGGACGAGGTCGGCGAGCTCGCTCGCGGGGCGGAACATCAGGTCGGCGGCGGTGGCGGCGTCGGTCATGAGTCTCCTGACAGGGTGTCGAGCGGTACGCGCCCGCGAGCCTATCGCGGGCCGAAACCCCCCGCGGGATACCCTGTCGCGACCCTTCGCATTCGAGAACACAGGAGCCCGCCCCGTGACCACCACCGAGGTGCAGTCCGGCCTTGAAGGCGTCGTCGCCTTCGCCACCGAGATCGCCGAGCCCGACAAGGAGGGCGGCGCGCTCCGCTATCGCGGCGTGGACATCGAGGACCTCGTCGGCGTCGTGCCCTACGAGAAGGTGTGGGGCCTGCTCGTGGACGGCACGATGGATCCCGGCCTGTCCCCCGCCGAGCCCCATCCGCTGCTCGTGCGCTCCGGCGACCCGCGCGTGGACGTGCAGGCCGGCCTCGCGATGCTCGCCCCGGAGTGGGGCATGGGCCAGGTGCTCGACATCTCCGACGAGCAGGCGCGGATGGACCTCGCGCGCGCGTCCGTCATGGCGCTCTCGTTCGCCGCGCAGTCCGCGCGCGGCATCGGCGTCCCCTGGGTGCCGCAGTCGACGATCGACGAGGGCAACACGATCGCCGAGCGCTTCCTGCTGCGCTGGCGCGGCGAGGCGCACCCCGACCACGCCAAGGCGATCGACGCCTACTGGATCTCCGCCGCCGAGCACGGCATGAACGCCTCGACCTTCACCGCGCGCGTCATCACGTCGACGGGCGCCGACGTCGCCGCCGCCCTGTCCGGCGCGGTCGGCGCGCTCTCCGGCCCGCTGCACGGCGGCGCGCCCTCGCGCGTGCTGACGATGCTCGACGAGGTGGAGGAGATGGGGGACGCGGACGCGTGGGTCAAGCCCGCGCTCGACCGCGGCGACCGCCTCATGGGCTTCGGCCACCGCGTGTACCGCGCCGAGGATCCGCGCGCCCGCGTGCTGCGCCGCACGGCGCGCGAGCTGGGCTCCAAGCGCTTCGAGGTCGCCGAGGCGCTCGAGCAGGCGGCGCTCGCCGAGCTGCACGCGCGCAAGCCGGACCGCGTCCTGGCGACGAACGTCGAGTTCTGGTCGGCCGTCGTGCTCGACACGGCGGAGATCCCGCCGGAGCTGTTCACGAGCATGTTCACCTGCGCGCGCGTGGCGGGCTGGTCGGCGCACATCCTGGAGCAGAAGCGCGAGGGCCGGCTGATCCGCCCGACCGCGAAGTACGTCGGTCCCGGCCCGCGGCCGCTGGCCGACGTCGCCGGCTCCTGATGGCGGGGCGCGACAACGGCATCGTCGTCGAAGGGCTCGCGCGCGAGTTCAAGGGCGGCATCAAGGCGGTCGACGGGATCGACCTGGAGGTCGCGCCCGGCGAGATCTACGGGTTCCTCGGGCCGAACGGCGCGGGCAAGTCCACGACGGTGCTCATGCTCGTCACGCTGCTGCCCCCGACCGGCGGGCGGGCGACCGTCGCCGGCCTCGACGTCACGACCGACGGCCCCGCGATCCGGCGCACGATCGGCGCTGCCCTGCAGGAGGCCGCGCTCGACGACTTCCTCACGGGCTGGGAGCACATCGATCTCCAGGGCGGCCTGCACGG
>DAIPYF010000024.1:13842-17855 GCA_036782855.1 Solirubrobacteraceae bacterium | reverse complement strand
GTGGCGCGGCCGATGCCGCGGCCGCCGCCGGTGATGGCGGCCACCTGGCCGACGATGATGCGTGGCTGCTTCGCCATGAGGTCCTCCTGAGGGTGGAGCGGGCCGCCGGGGCAGCGGCCTGACGCGCTGTCAGCGCAGGCTAGCGCAAAGGTGACGGGGGCGTCACGGAGCTTCCGGGGCCTGTCCGCGTGACGTCCGCGTGCGTAGACTCCGCGCCTCGACACCCTGTCACGGGTGTCCGCCGTCGGGTCGTCATCAGGAGGAGTCGCAGCATGGCCGTCACCGTCGTCCTGTCCGAGGTCCAGCGCGCCGCCCTCGCCGCGCTGTGCGACACCTTCGCCGCGCCCGTCGAGCGCGACGACGACCCGACGGGGTTCTGGGCGCGCACCGCGTCCGACCTGCAGATCCCGGCGATCATCGAGGACCGGCTGTCCGGGGGGCTCGTGCCGGAGGAGCAGCTGGACGGCCTGCGACAGCTGCTCGACGCACTGGCCGCACAGGGGCTCGTCGAGGCTCCGCTGCCCGCGCGCGAGGCGATCGTCAAGGGCTTCATGGACTCCGGTCCCGAGGCGCTCGCGGGGCTCGGCGGGCTCAAGGGCCTGACCCACCTCCTGTTCTACGCGCTCCCCGACCCCGCGACGGGCCGTAACCCGAACTGGGAGGCGATCGGCTACCCCGGCCCGCGCGCCGTCCCGCCGACCGCCGAGGAGGCGCCGAAGACGATCACCGTCACGCGCCCCGAGGGCGAGGAGCTGACGCTGACCGCCGATGTCGTCGTGATCGGCTCCGGCTCCGGCGGCGGCGTCGTCGCCGGCCACCTGGCGACACAGGGGAAGGACGTCGTCGTGCTCGAGGCCGGCGGCTACCACAACGAGGCCGACTTCAACCAGCTCGAGCTGTGGGCGTACGAGAACCTCTATCGCGACGGCGGGATGTCCGCGACGGCGGACGGGCGCATCGCGCTGATGACGGGGGCGAACCTCGGCGGCGGCTCGACCGTCAACTGGACGAACTGCCTGCGCCCCTACCCGTGGGTGCGCGAGGAGTGGGAGGCCGAGCATGGGCTCGAGGGCCTCGCCGGTCCCGACTTCGACCGGATCCTCGACGCGGTCAGCGAGCGCGTCAACGTCACCGACCGCTGCTCGGACTGGAACCCGGTCACCGAGACGCTGAAGGGCGCGTGCGAGGCGCGCGGGCACGGCTTCCAGCGGATCACCCGCAACGCCGACGAGGCGTCCTACGACGCCGACCTCGCGGGGCTCATGGGCTTCGGCGATGTGAGCGGCGCGAAGAACTCCACGCAGAAGACGTGGCTGCAGGACGCCGCCGACGCGGGCGCGCGGTTCGTCGTGCACTGCCGCGTGGAGCGGGTGCTCGTGGAGGACGGCCGCGCCGCGGGTGTGGAGGGCACGTACGTCGACGCGGAGGGGCGGACGGCGCGCGTGACCGTGACCGCCCCGACCGTCGTCGTCGCCGCGGGCGCGCTCGACACGCCGGCCGTGCTGCTGCGCAGCGGCATCGGCGGGCCGGCCGCCGGCGACCACCTGCGCCTGCACCCGGCGACCGCCATCGCCGGCGTCTACGACACGCCGCAGAAGAGCTGGTGGGGGCCGCCGCAGTCCGGCCTGTCGACGGCGATGGCCGACCTGGAGGACGGCTACGGCTACCTGATCGAGACGTCGCACGCATCGCCGGGCGTGAGCGGCGCCGCGTTCCCGTGGCACGGCGGCGAGGCGCACAAGGAGATCATGGCCGCGAGCCCGACGACGGCCGCGTTCGTGCTGCTGATCCGCGACCGCGGCCACGGGCGCGTGACGATCGACGCCGCAGGCCACCCGATCCACCGGTACGACTTCGACGACCCGCTCGACCGGCGCGTGTTCGCGCACGGTCTCGAGGAGCTCGTGCGCCTGCACGAGGCGGCGGGGGCGACGAGCATCGCGACGTTCCACCGCCGGCTCGAGCCGTGGACGCGCGACGGCGGCGAGTCGATCGACGACTTCGTCGCCCGCGTGCGCGAGGCGTCGCTGGAGCCGTACGACCACGCGACGTTCAGCCTCCACCACATGGGCTCGGCGCGCATGGGGAAGGACCCGGCGACGAGCGTCGCGAACGGCTGGGGTGAGCTGCACGACACGCCCGGAGTGTGGATCGGCGACGCGAGCGGGTTCCCGACCGCATCGGGCACGAACCCGATGTTGACGACGATGGCGCTCGCCCTGCGCACGGCAGAGGCGATCGCGGAGGGGAAGAGCGCATGACCGAGCGACTGGAGCGCACCAAGGGCTCGTTCGAGTACGACGGGCGGCGACTGGCCTACGACGTGGTCGGCGACGGCGAGCGCACCGTCGTGCTCACGCACGGCCTGCTCATGAGCCGCAAGATGCACCGCCCGCTGTCGCGGCGCCTGGCCGAGCGCGGCTACCGCGCGGTCTCGCTCGACTTCCTCGGCCATGGCGAGTCGGACCGCCCGGTGGACATGACCGCCTACTCGATGCAGGCGTTCGGCGGCGACATCCTCGCGCTGCTGGACCACCTGGGCGTGGAGCAGGCCGTCGTGCAGGGCACGTCGCTGGGCGCGAACTCGACGCTCGAGGCCGCGCTCGTCGCGCCCGAGCGGATCCGCGGCATGGTCATCGAGATGCCCGTGCTCGACAATGCGATCCTCGGCGCGGGCGCGTCGTTCCTGCCGTTCATGCTCGCGATGCGCTTCGCGGCGCCCGCGCTGCGCGTCGTGAACACGGTCGCGAACCTCATGCCGACCTCGCGCGTGCCGGCGATCGACATGCTCATGGATTGGCCGCGCGACCCCCCGGAGCCCTCGCTCGCCGTGCTGCGCGGGCTGTTCTTCGGGCGCATCGCGCCGCCGCCGTCGGTGCGGCGGACGATCGAGGTGCCCGCGCTCGTCGTCGGCCACCCGAACGACCCGATCCACCCGTTCACCGACTCCGACGAGCTCGTCCGCGAACTGCCGAACGCGCGGCTCGTCGAGGCCGAGTCGATCGTGGAGATGCGCGTGCGGCCGGAGCGGATCACCGCGGAGATCGCGGCGTTCGTGGACGAGTGCTGGACGGTGACGCGGGCGGCGAAGCGCCGGCCCGCGAAGAAGCGCGCCGCGGCGTAGCGGCGCGCTTCTGCGAACGCCCGTCGCTCAGCGCGCGGACGCGCCGCGCGCTCCCGCCCACCGCGCGAGCCGCGCGACGCCGACCACGATCAGCAACAGGCCCCCGAGCAGCAGACCGAACCAGGCGATGTCCCCGATCACCTGCACGACGCCCTCGCCGTCGTTGCCGGTGACGCCCGCGATGACGAAGCAGATCGCCGTGAAGACGGCGAGGATGATGGTGTTGCGGCGCGTGATCACGCTGGGCCTCCGGTGTCGAGTGCTGGACCGGTCGAACCCTACGTCGCGACGGCGCGAGCGTCATCGCCCGGGCGGATGTTTCGCGCTCACCCGTTCGGATGAGCCACGCGACAGCGTTCGCCCGGCCGGCCGATGTCATCGCCCTCCGGGCACGGTACGGTCGCCCGACCGATGACGCCACGGTCCGGCCGTCTCCCGCCGTCCAGTGACATCGCGCTCGCCTGCGCGCTCGCGGCGTTCGCGCTGCTCGAGCTGCTGCTGGCCGGCGACGCTGACGGCCGGCTGAGCATCCAGGTCGCTGCCACGCTGGCGATGACGCTCCCGCTCGCCTGGCGACGCACGCGGCCGATCGCCGCCGCGACGGTCGTGTTCGCGGCGATGGCCGCCTCGATCCTCGCGGGCGCACCGATCACCGAGGGCTTCATCCCCGTCCTCGTCCTCGGCTTCGCCGTGTACGCCGTCGCGCGCGCCGACGTGCTCGAGGACGAGATGGACGAGTACACCGAGCGCGCGACGACCGAGGAGCGTGCGCGGATCGCACGGGAGCTGCACGACGTCGTCGCTCACCGGCTGAGCGCGATCGCCGTGCAGGCGGGCGCCGAGGTGCTGGGACCACTAAGCGCATTAGCCGATGACACGCGCCTGCGCA
>DAIPYF010000024.1:7343-13832 GCA_036782855.1 Solirubrobacteraceae bacterium | reverse complement strand
GAGGACCCTGAGCGCGCGCGCACGGCCTTCGAGGCGATCGACGACACCGCGCGCGGAGGGCTCTCGGAGATGCGTCAGGCGCTCGGGCTCCTGCGCGCGCGGGAGGCCGGCGCGGCGCTCTCGCCGCAGCCGACCCTGCGCGACGTGGAGCACCTCGCGCGGGAGAGCAGGGATGCCGGCGTACCGGTGGAGCTGGAGGTCGCCGGCGATCTGGGCGCGCTCCCCGCCGGACTCGACCTCTCGGCCTACCGCATCGTGCAGGAGGCGCTGACGAACGTCCGGCGGCACGCGCCGGACGCGACCGCGCGCGTCGACGTGTCCGTCGACCGGCGGCGCCTGCTCCTGCGCGTCGCGAACTCGTCGCCGTCGGCACCCGCCGCGAACGGCCATGGCGACGAGCCCGGCCATGGGCTCGTCGGCATCCGCGAGCGGGTGGCGCTGTACGGCGGCACCCTGTCGACCGGCGAGCAGCCCGACGGCGGCTTCCTGGTGAGCGCGGACATCCCACTCGACGGGTCCGCCTCGTGACCGTCCGCATCGCCATCGCCGACGATGAGGCGCTGGTCCGCGGAGGGTTCCGCGCCATCCTCGACAGCGAGCCGAGCTTCGAGGTCGTCGCCGAGGCTGCGGACGGACGGCAGGCGTTCACGGCCGTGGAGCGCTTCACGCCGGACGTCGTCGTCATGGACATCCGGATGCCCGAGCTCGACGGGCTCGCGGCGACGCGGCAGCTGCGCGTCACCCACCCCGGCGTGCGGGTCCTGATCGTCACGACCTTCGACCTCGACGAGTACGTCTACGACGCGTTGCAGGCCGGCGCGGCGGGCTTCCTGCTGAAGGACGCGCGGCCGAACGAGCTGATCTCCGCGGTGCACGCGGTGGCGTCGGGCGATGCGCTGATCGCTCCCGCGGTCACGCGGCGGCTGATCGAGGCCTTCGTCGCAGCGCGGCCGGTGCAGGTGCCGGATGATGCCCGCGTCGCCAACCTGACCGGCCGCGAGCGGGAGATCCTGCTGCTGCTCGCCCGCGGCCTGTCGAACCGCGAGATCGCCGCCGAGGTGCGCCTGAGCGAGGCGACGGTCAAGACGCACGTGGCGAGCGTGCTCGCGAAGCTCGGCGTGCGCGACCGGGTGCGAGCCGTCATCGTCGCGTACGAGTCGGGCCTCGTCGTGCCGGGCGCCGGCCCGTAGCCCGCACCGGAAGGCCCGCTCTAGCCGTCGGGATCCGGTGCGGCGTCGCGCCACGCCGGCGTCTCGCCCCGGTACAGCCCCTCCCCGCCGAACACGATCCGCACGGACCGCCAGAGGATCCTCAGGTCGAGCGCCCAGGTGCGGTGCTCGATGTACCAGAGGTCGAGCTCGATCCGCTGGTCCCACGGGATCTCCGCGCGGCCGTTGACCTGCGCCCAGCCGGTCATGCCGGGCTTTACGGAGAGGCGCCCGCGCTGGCGCTGCGTGTACTGCGCGACCTGCACCGGCACCGTCGGCCGCGGGCCGATGATCGCCATCTCGCCGCGCAGGACGTTCACGAGGTTCGGCACCTCGTCCAGCGAGGTGCGGCGCAGGAGCCGGCCGACGCGCGTGATCCGCGTGTCGCCCTCACTGACCGCGAGGCCCGGGCCGATGTGCTCGGCGCCGGTGACCATCGTCCGCAGCTTGATGACGTCGAACGCCCGGCCGTCGCGGCCGACCCGGCGCTGGCGGTAGATCGGGCTGCCGCGCGACTCCAGGCGGATCGCGACGACCGCGGCGAGCAGGAACGGCGCAGCGAGCGCGAGCGCGCCGACGGCCACGACGATGTCGAATGCGCGGCGCATCAGCGGGTGCCCTCCGGCGGCGCCCAGCCGACCGGCGTTCCGTGGCGCAGGTGGTCGTAGAGCCCGAGAGCGACCGCGAGGTTCGTCCCGCCGTAGTAGCGCAGGATCATCAGCGGGCGCCCCGGCACGCGGCCGGCGAGCAGCGCGCCGGCGATGAGCGCGAGCTGCTTGGCCAGCGCCACGCGATAGACCGGGCCGGAGCGCAGCAGGCCCACGTTCGCCGCCAGGCAGGCGACGTGGAGGAACGGCGCGGCGTACCGCAACAGCCGGTGCGAGACGATCATCCAGGCGTACACCGGCGGGAAGGCCGCGAGGTCGAGCATCCCGCCCCGCAGGACGATCGGCCAGGCGTGGCTCATCATCCGCCGCTTGCGGGCGATCTCGCCGTCGATCGAAGGGACCATCTTCTCGCTCGCGCGGGCCTCCGCGGCATAGACCGCGCGGCGCCCGCGGCGGACGAAGTTGAACGGGAACGACAGGTCGTGGCCCATGACCGGGTCGACCTCGATGTAGTCCTCGCGGCGCACGGCATAGATCGCGCCGTTGCCCGCGGTCACGCTCGCCAGGCGCGACTCGTTCGCGCGGATCCACATCTCCCAGCGCCAGTAGAGCCCCTCCTGGTTCGTGCCGTCGGCGGCGTTGACGAACCGCACCTGGCCGCACGCGTAGCCGACCGCGGGGTCGCCGAACGCCGCCACGAGCTCGCGCAGCGCGTCCGGCTCCCACGAGGAGTTCGCGTCGCTGAACGCGATGATGGTGCTGCGCGGGTCGGCTGCGCGCACCGCGGCGTCCTGGGCGCGGACCTTGCCGCCCCACGGCAGCTCGAGCACGACGTCGGCGCCCGCCTCCCGCGCGCGCCCCGGCGTGTCGTCGGGCGACCCGTCGCAGGCGACGATCACCTCGAGCCGCTCGGCGGGCCAGTCGAGCGCGCGGGCGTCGGCGACCTTCGCGGCGATCACGTCCTCCTCGCGGTGCGCGGCGACCGCGAGCGTCACGTGCGGCTCCTGCCCCGGCGGGGCCGGCGGCGGCTCGGCGGTGCGGCGGGCGCGCAGCCGGCCGGCCGCGGCGAGCGCCAGCGGGTAGCCGACCTGCGTGTACGCGAGCAGCCCGGCGGTGCCCCAGAAGATCGCCTTGCGCGCCCTCATGCGGCTGTGAGTGTGGCGTACAGCTCGAGGTGGGCGCGGGCGATCGCGTCCCAGCCGTAGTGGGTGCGTGCCGCGAGCGCGGCGGCCTCCCCCAGCGCGAGGCGCGCGGGCTCGTCGGTGAGCAGCCCCCGGAGCGCGTCGCGCAGCGCCGCGGCGTCATCGGGCGGGACGAGCACCGCGCCGCCGTGGTCGGCGACCTCCGGGAACCCGCCGACGGCGCTCAGCACGAGCGGGCGACCGAACGCGAGCGCGGTGAACAGCACGCCGGACTGGTCGATCTCGCGGTACGGGAGGACGACCGCCGCGGCGCGCTCGAAGAACGCGGGCAGCTCGGCGTCCCCGACGAAGCGCTCGACGAAGCGCACGCCGGGCGGCGCGCCCGCCTTCAGCTCCGCGGTGTCCATCCGCGGCAGGCCGACGACCCAGAGCTCCGCGCCGTCGATGCCGCGCCACGCCTCGACCGCGACGTCGATCCCCTTGTACGGGCGCATGAGGCCGAACAGCAGGACGACGGGTCCCTCGACGCCCGCGAGCTCACCGGCGAGCGGCTGGGCGTCGGGGACGTCCAGCAGGTGGGTGAACGCCCCGTGCGGGATGACGGTGATCTTCGCCGGGTCGACGTCCCCTTCCGCGACGAGCCGGCCGCGCCCGTGCTCGGAGTGGACGACGACCGCATCCACACGCTCGTAGAGACGGCGCTGCGCGTCGTGCTGTCCGCGGGTGGGCTCCCGCGGCAGCACGTCGTGCGCGGTGAGGACGAGCGGGACGCCGGACGGGAGCAGCCGCTGGTCGAGCTGCTGCACGCTCAGCCACTGCAGGTGGACGACGTCGGCCTCCCGCGGCGCGCGGCGCCGGTAGCGCAGCATGTCGGGCAGGTGCTGGGCGAGCCGCGCCGCCTGCCGTGCCCGCCCGCCCGGCGCCTGCGGGCCGCGCGCGTAGAACGCCTCCTCGACGCGGTAGCCCTCGCCGCGCGGCACCGCGCCGTAGGCGAACCGGCTCGTGACGAGGGTCACGTCGGCGCCCGCGGCGGCCAGCGCCGCGCACAGGGCGTGGTCGTACGGGGGCGTGTAGGCGGGGGGGTCGACGACGTGGATGCGCACGGGCGGCATATCTTCCCCGTCCGTGCCGGATGTCGAGGTCACCTACTGCGTCGTGAACACCGAGCAGCGCGAACTGCTGGTGCGCGGGCTCGACGCGATCGCGCGCGAACGGGCCAGCCTGCCCTTCGAGACCGAGGTGATCGTCCTCGACAACGCCTCCACCGACGGCTCGATCGGCGCGGCCCGCGGCCACGCCGCCGTCGACCGGGTGATCACGCGCGAGCGGCGCACCGGCAAGGCCGAGAACGACACGGCCCTGCTGCGCGCGGCGCACGGGCGCTACGCCCTGCTGCTGAACGAGGACTCCGAGCTGCTGCCCGGCGCGACCCTCGCCCTGCACGCGGCGCTGGAGGAGAACCTCCGCGCGGGCGCCGCGGGCGCGCGGCTGCTGCGCCCCGACCATCGCGCCCAGCCGAGCGCCTGGCGCTTCCCGGGCCCGGCCAGCGCGCTCGCGACGGCGCTCCTCCTGCACCGCTGGACCGTCGTGCAGAGCCGCGGCGAACGCACGCGCGCGGTGGACTGGGCGCAGAGCGCGGCGCTGCTCGTGCGCTCCCAGGCGGCGCGGGAGATCGGCTGGTTCGACCCGCAGTTCTTCGTGTACTCCGACGAGGTCGACTTCTGCCGGCGGCTGGCGGACGCGGGCTGGCACACGCTCTACGTGCCGGCCGCCGAGGCGATCCACCACGAGCAGCTGTCGACCGGAGCCGTGCCCGAGCGGCGCATCGTCGAGCTCTCCCGCAACCGCGACCGCTACATGCGCAAGCACCACACGGCGCTCAGCGCCGCGCTCGTCCGCTGGCTCACCGCGTGGGCGTACGCGATGCGGGCGTGCGCCGCGTACGTGCTGCCGCGGCACGACCCCAGGCGCTACTGGTTCCACGTCCACGCGACGCTCCACCCGGACGAGGGCGAGGGCCTGCGCGAGGCCGCGCGCGACTACAACGTCGGCGGCACGCGGCTCTGACGCGCGCGGCGCGCCGCCGCGAGCACGGCGCGCAGCTCGTCGAGCCGCACGACGCGGACCGCGACCAGCGCGAGCGGGATCACCGCCCAGACGGCGAGCCGGCTGAGGAAGCCCCCGGCGCCCGCCGTCGGCAGCAGCAGGTTCCCCGCGATCGAGATGGCGCCGACGACGAGCGCGAGCCCGGCGATGCGACCCCACTCGAACGGCACGCGGAAGACGCCCCGCGTCAGCGCGAACAGCACGACGAGCATCGCGACGTACGAGGCGCACAGGGCGATGGCGGCGCCCTCGATCCCGAGCGGCGGGACGAGCAGCACGAGGACCACGACGTTCACGACCACGCCGCCGAATGCGGCCGGGAGCGTGCGGATCGTGACCTTCGCGCGGCCCGCGATGCTCACCAGCAGGAGGTAGAGCCCGTACAGCGCCCAGCCGAGCGCGAGCCACGGCAGCGCCTCGTACGCGGGGTAGAACGCGGGCGCGGTGAGCAGGCGCACGACCCAGCGGCCGAGCAGCTCGAAGCCGCCGACGGCGATCGCGGTGACGATCAGGTACGCGCTCGCGACGCGCCCGTACAGCCGGCCCGCCTGCTCGTCGTCGGTGATCGAGTACGCCAGCGGCGGCCACGCGAGCTGGAACCCGCGGACCGCGATGATCACCGCCGTCGCGAGCTTGATCGCCACCGAGTAGAGGCCGGCCGCGGCCGCGCTCTCGACCCGCAGGAGGTACGCGCGGTCGATGACGTTCAGCAGGAAGACGGCGGAGTCGGCGGGCACGGTCGGCCCGCCGAAGCGCAGCAGCGGCGTCAGCGGGACCCGGAGGTCCGGGATGCCGACGTGTTCGCGCAGCGCGAGCGCCCAGAGCGCGACGAGCACGAGGGCGGACGCCGCGTAGTTGCCGAGCACGTACCCGCGCGCGCCCTCGTCGAGGATGACGACGAGCACGATCGTCAGCGCGACCGTCAGCAGGACGTTCGCGACGGCGGCGCGCATGTAGGTGCGCCGGCGCTCCTGGACGCGCAGCAGCGCGTACGCCATCTCGAGGTTCGTGAACGCCCAGATGCCGAACACGCCGTACGCCATCAGCGTCGCGTCGCGCACGCCCAGGATGAGCTCCGACAGCGGCCCGGCGAGCAGGACCCCCGCGAGCAGCGCGACCGTCGTCGTGATCAGGACGAACCCGGTCGTCGTCCGGGCGAGTCGGCGGCGGCGCGCCTCGTGCTCGTCGTCGAACCAGATCCGCACGAAGGCCTCGCCCATCCCGAAGCGCAGCAGGATGCTCGTGAGGATGACGAGGGTGAGCAGCGTCTCGGCGTAGCCGAAGTCCGCCTCGCTGAGGTGCCGCGTGTACAGCGGCAGCGTGAACAGCGCGAGGAACGCGGCGAGCAGGCCCGCGGCCTGGTAGGCCAGCCCGGAGGTCGCGAGGCGCTTGAGCTGGCCCTCCATGCGTGGGGCACGGTACCCA
>DAIPYF010000024.1:0-7243 GCA_036782855.1 Solirubrobacteraceae bacterium | reverse complement strand
CGCCGATCGGCGTGCTGCTGCTCCCGCGCGAGCTCGAGCGGTTCATCCTGCGTGAGCAGGCCGAGGACCTCCTGCGCGCGCCGCACGTGGTGGCGGTCGATCCGCCACGCGTTCCGTACGGCGCCATCGCCCGGTTGCCGGAGGCCGTCGGGGACGGCCTCGCCGGAAGGCAGGCGCGACGCCTCGTGAAGAGCCTGCGGCGCAACCTCGGCGAGCCCCGGGCGATCGTGATCTTCCACCCGCTGCAGCTGCCGCTCGCGCAGGCGATGGTGGCGCTCTGCCCCGGAGCGGAGCTCTGGTACGGACGCTGGGACCGCTACGAGCACGCCTACGACGCGGGCCCCGCGCAGCGCGCACGGCTCGCCGCGCTGCACGAACGCGCCGCCGCGGCGTCGTCGCTGACGTTCGTCGCGAGCGAGAAGCTCGCCGAGCTCGAGCGCGCCGAGGGCCGCGAGGCGACCGTGGTCGCGCTCGCCGCCGACGGGTTCCCGGCGCCCGACCCGCGCGGCGTCGTCGTCGCGGTGTCCCTGGGGCACCTGGGCTGGCGCACCGACTGGGCCCTGCTGCGGGCGGTCGCCGACGAGCTGGGCGACCGCCTCGTGCTGCTGCTCGTCGGCGCCTGGCACGAGGACGAATGCACCGGCGACCCCGACTTCGCGGCGTGTCGCGAGCACCCCTCGCTCGTCTGGCTCGGTCCGCAGGACGACGGCGCCGCCGCGCGGCTGATCCTGACCGCGGACGTCGGGATCGTGCCGTTCAAGGTCGAGCCGTTCAACGACGCGGGCCTTCCCTACCGCATCCTCAAGTACGCCCGGCTCGGGCGCCGGACGGTGACGCCGGACCTCGCGGGCGTGCGGACGTGGGACCGCGCGGTGCGCGTGGCGGACGACCCGGCTGCGTTCGCGGCGGCCCTGCTCGAGCACGCCGGCGCGCGTGCGGCGCCGGACCTCGAGCTGCGTGAGTGGGCGCTCGGCCGGACCGCGCGCGTCCAGAACGGGCCGCTCTGGGCCGGCCTGCAGCGGCTCGGGATCGCGCGCGACGCCTGAGCGCTCAGCCCGACGGCGGGCAGCGGACGTACGCCGCGTAGCGGCCGTTGCGCGCGACCGGGACGAACCCCGGGTCCGGGACGTTGGCGAGCGTGCTCGAGCCCTGCGCGAAGCCGAAGCGCCTCAGCATCTTCGCGTCGGTGAAGAACAGCGCCACGCCGTACTCGCGGCGCAGGGCCGAGCGCGCGCCGACGCCCGTGCGCGGCGCGTCGAGGATCCAGCGCGCATCCGGGACCAGCCGGTAGTTCGGCAGCGTGACCGGGCCGCAGCCGCGGGCGCGGCGCACCGCAGGGTCGTCGAGGATCGCCGCGAGGTCGTCGTGCGTGCCGCGGATGAAGCGCACCTCGTCGACGAGGCGGTCGACGACGGAGATCCGCGCGACCACGAACCCCGCGCCGAGGACCGCGCACACGCCGATCGCCACCGCCCAGGGCCGGCGCAGGCGGTCGGCGGCCGGGAGCGCCGTCCAGCCGGCGATGGCGTACCCGGCGTACACGGTCAGGGCGATCGCGGGGACCGTCAGGTAGCGCGGCAGGATCGACAGGCCGGCGATCCCCGTCACGACGAACGCGAGCGTCCCCGCACCCAGCAGCGCCAGCGGCACGTGGATCGCCGTCCCCGCGCGTCGCCACGTCGCCAGCGCGAGACCCGCGAGCGCCGCCAGGAACACGGGCGGGCGCAGCGCGTCCGCGAGGAACGTGACGAACGCGCCCGGGACGTTCGCGATCCCGCGCTCACGCCGCAGTTCGCCGGCGAGATCGCTGGTCGCATGCAGCGAGAACAACGGGTCGCCCGTCGCCCACCAGTCGGTCAGCGCCCAGCCGACGGGACCGACCGCGGCGAGCGCCAGGAGCCCGGGGTGCAGGCTGCGCCGTCCGGTCGCGGGGTCCGGCTCCCAGGCCATCCAGAGCCAGTAGGCGCCGGCGAGGATCCACGCCTCGGGCCGCAGCAGGCCCGCGACGGCGAGCAGCGCCATCACCGTCGCGCCACGCCGCGGGCGCTCGGCCTCCAGCGCCGCCGCCCACAGCACGACCGCGAGGAACGGGACGTCCACGTACGCCCGCGCGGCGTAGAGCAGGAGGGCGAAGCTCGACCCCGTCAGCACCGCCGCGACGACACCGGGCCACCTCCCGAAGACGGCGCGGCCGAGGCGCAGGACCGCCCAGACGAGCGCGACGAGCGAGAGCGCGGCGACGAGCACCAGCGCGCGGTCGGCGCCGGAGCCGACGATGCCCGCGAGCGCCGCGGCGAGCGCGAGGTACAGCGGGTGCTCGGTCGGCGCCTGGTAGGCCTCGAAGGTCGGCTTCTGCCCGTCCAGCAGCTCGCGGCCCCAGACGAGGTGGTAGTAGCCGTCGTAGCTCGGGTAGGTCGGGACGAGCGCCCACACCAGGACGGCGCCGAGCGCGAGGCCCGCGACCACGAGCGCCTCGCGGCGACCGTGGCTCATGCCGCCTCGGCCGCCGCCCCCGGCTCCGCGCCCGGCTCCGCCGCGGTCCCCACCGCCGCGGTGCCCACCGCCAGCAGCGCCCACGTCAGCGGGTCCTCGAGGAACGCCGCGTACATGAACGTGTGCACCACGAGGGCGGCGAACGCCGCCGCCACGCCGACGCGCAGCGGGCCGTCACGCGCGGCACCGCGGAACAGGCGCAGGAACGCGAAGGCCAGCAGGGCCAGGTACGCGACGAGGCCTCCGATCCCCTGCTCGGCGGCGACCGTCACCGGGATCGTGTGCGACGCGGAGGTCGCGCGCTCGGCGGACGCGTCCTCCGCGCGGCGATACTCGCGGGAGAACGCCCCCGCCCCCCAGCCCTGGACCGGGCGCTCGCCGAACAGCCGCACGCCGCCGGCGATGAGGTCCGAGCGCCCGCTCGTCGCCTTGCTGGAGCTGCCGCCGCCGTCGAACGCCGTCGTCCCGAGCACGATCGCGACGAGCGCGACCACGGCGACCACGCCCGCCCGCCAGAGCCCACCGCACGCTCCAGCGCAGCGCGCCCAGCACGGCGAGCCCCACGAGCAGGGCGGCGAAGCTCGACTGCGACAGCGTCAGGACGAGGCCGCCGAACAGGAACGCGGTGACCAGCGCGCCGAGCGCCACATCCCGCGGGCGCGCGCGCCACAGCATCCATGCCACGAGCAGGACCAGCACGACCACGAGGAAGCGCCCGTAGATGTTGGGGTCGAAGAACAGCGAGTTGACCCGGAAGTAGTCCTCGAGCTGATTGGACGCGATGACCTTCGGGTTCAGCAGCAGGTGGCGTGTCGCGAACTCGACGTAGCCGATCGACGCGAGCGCGACCGCGAGGCCCGTCAGCACGCCGAGCGCGATGCCGGCCAGCCGCCGCGTCCACTCCAGGCGCGCGAGCAGCACGTAGAGCACCGCGAACGGGACGTAGAAGAAGACGACGTTCTCGAGCGCCCGCCCCTCGTCCCCCGCGTACGCGCTCTGCGCGGCGTAGATGACGAGGCTGATGGCGAGGAGGCGCTCGAGCCAGCCGGGCTCAGGTACGGCCCCCTGGCGGGACGGGTCGGCAAGGTCGACCCGATGGCTCTCCTCCCGTAGCCGCGGCACCGCCCACGCCAGCGCCCCCGCCGCCACCACGAGGTAGAGCGGCAGCAGGAGATTCGACGTGGAGCCCGCGACGGAGATCGGGATGCGGAACGGGATCGTCGCGACCGCCGCGACCGCGAAGGCCGTGGGGGCGCGGCGGAACACGACGGCGAGCGCGGCGACGAGGCCGAGGCCGAGCAGCGCGGCGGCGACCGCGAGCGACGGGCGGTCGCGCAGCGTGCGCACCTGGTCGCTGTCCGCGACGTGCACGAGCAGGATCGCGGGGGCGACGACGAGCGCGCCGAGCAGCAGCCACGCGCGCGCACGGTCGCTGCGGACGACGAGCGCCCCGGCGGCGAGGGCCGCGCAGCCGGTCAGCGCGAGAGCAGGTCCCACGTGCGCCCCATCAGGGTCTGGACGTCCGGGTCGATCCGGAGCCGGCTCGGCAGGTCGGGCAGGCCGAAGCGGATGACGGTGCCGCGGCCGACGCGCAGCGCGACGATGATCGCCGCGCCGTCCGCGTCGACGGCCGACGACAGGAGCCTCCCGCCGCCGGGTGAGCTCGTCTCCTCGGCCACCGAATAGCCGGTGAAGCGGCCGCTCGTCCCGCGGAAGAGCCCGATCGCGTCGTCGGCGGCCGTCAGGTCGAAGACGCCGTTTCGCAGCGGCGTCACCCGCGCGCCGAAGATGTCGGCGCTCGCGGGCGGCGTCGGGTCGGTCAGGCGCAGACGCGGCGTCAGGCGCACCTGCCGCTGGAACGACTCGACGCCGACGGAGGCGAGCGTCCCGCCGGCCGTCACGAACGCGCGCAGCCGGCGCTGCAGCCGGGGCGTGAGCCACACCGCGTCGCCGGCGACGAGCACGCCGCTGTGCCCGCGCAGCGGCGGGCCGGTGCCCGTCGCGAGCGCGACGTCGGTCGTGATGTCGAACCGGTGGCGCTCACGGTCGAGCCAGGCGAGCAACGGCTGCGTGCGCTCCGGGAAGCCCGGCACGGTCGGCGTCCCGAAGACGCGCGGGAGGCGCACGGGCAGGCCGGTGGAGAGCTGGTTCGGGCGCCCGTCGCCGTCGTCGTCGACGGGGTTCCGGCCCTGCCAGGTCATCACCGGGAGGACGACGAGCACCTTGTGCCGCGCGCGGTCGTCGACCGCGAACGGGACCGTCGCGGTGCGCGCCCCGCGACGGGACGTGTAGAGCTGGACGCCGGAGGTCTTCCCGGGCGGCTTGACGCGCACGATCGCCCGGCGCGCCGTGCCGCGGCGGCTCACGTCGTCCCCGGTGCGGCGCAGCGTCCACGTGTACTCCCGGCCGCGCGCGTCGGTGCCGAGCGGCACGCGGCGGCCGGTCGCGCCGGCGAGCAGCGGCGGCTGCACCGCGACCCGCCGGACGGTGATCCCGCCCCGGCCGGGGAGCGGGCGACCGTACGTGAGCGCGGGCAGCCCGCGGCGGGTCATCGGCACCGTCGTCCCGATGTTGCCGGCCTTGTCGCGGACCTCGGCGACGACGAGGTACGGCGCCGGCGGCGCCGGGCGCCCGCGGTCGTCGGTCCCGTCCCAGGTGACGAGGGTCGCGCCCTCGGGGATGGCGGGCGCGGCGATCTCCAGCGGCGCGCCGGGCCACATCCGGAAGATGCGCAGCCGGCCGGACCGCGCGGGCGCCGAGAGCCGGATCCGTGCCGGTGCCCCGTCCGGGTGCGGGAGCAACTCGGGGCCGCGACCCGCGTCGGGCCCGATCGAGAGGATCCGCGGAGCGGGGGGCGTGCGGTCCACCCGGAACGCCTTTGGGACGATCACGCTGCGCCCCTCGCCGCGCAGCGTGACGCGGACGCGGTAGGTCCCGTCGGGAACGGGACGGCCGTCCTCGTCCAGTCCGTCCCAGGAGAGGCTCGGGAGCAGCTGCCGATAGGCGCCGAGCCGGCGGCCCGCGGCCAGCTCGCGCCCCTCGTCGCCCTGGTCGTCGACGATCGCGACGTCGACCGTGTCGGCGCGCTTGAGGCGGAACGTCACGCGCTGGCGGTCCAGGCGCCCGTCGCCGTTCGGCGAGACCACCGGGTACTTCAGCTTGAACGCCTGCACGACGGAGGGTGAGGATTTCAGCTGCTGCGCCACGAAGAACGCCGCGAACGCGCTGACGACGAGCACGGCGAAGACGACCTGCGCCAGCCGCGTCACAGGCCCACGAGGCTCCCGTTGTCGGGACGGCCGGGTGCCGGCTCCCCGAGGTCGCCGGTCGCCAACCGGATCGTGTTGCCGTGACAGACGATGACGACGTGGCCGGCGATGTCCCGGGCGCGCCAGTCGGCGATGCCCTCGAAGACGCGGGCGCGCTGCCGGGCGAACGACTCGCCCCCCGGGAACCCCCAGTCGGGGTCGAGCGCCACGAATCGCGCGAAGCCCTCGGGGTCCTCGGCGATGACGTCCGCGAACGTGCGGTCGGTCCAGGCGCCGGTCTCGGTCTCGGCGAAGCGCGCGTCGACGACCGGCTCGATGCCGACCCGGGCGGCGACGATGCCCGCGGTCTCCTGCGCGCGGGCGATGTCGCTGCAGACGAGGGCGGCGGGCTCCAGCCGCGCGACGACCTCGGCGAGCTCGGCCGCCTGCCGGCGACCGGTCTCGTCGAGCGGCACGGGAAGCCAGCCCTGGAAGCGCCCCTCGAGGTTGTAGGCCGTCTGCCCGTGGCGCGCGAGCCACAGGCGGCGATCGGCCGCTCCGGCCTCCGGGGCCTGCGCGCCGCCGCCCATGCCCGCCGCTACTGCGCCTGGTCGGCGCCGACGATCACGACGACGGGTGCCCCGCCGCCGAGCACGCGCGCGTTCTGGTCCATCGGCTGCAGCGCGGTCTTGCCGACGCCGATGAGCTTCGCCACGTCGACGCCCTCGCGCCGCGAGCCCGACTGCCAGTAGACGACGGTCGTCGCCCGCGACTGGTTCGTCGTGTCGGTCGTGACCGGGCTGACGTTCTTGTAGCCGGCGGCCGTGAGCTTGTCGGCCGCGGCCCGGGCGAGGCCGGTCACGGTCGTGCCGTTGAACACGGCGACGCGCGTCGTCCCGCGCGCGGGCTGCGGCTTGGCGGCCGTCCCGCCGCCGCCCGTGTCCGCCGGGGTCGTCGGGGTGCCGACGCTGTTGGGCCTGGTCGTCGTCGGAGTGTCGTCGCCCGAGAAGACCTGGGTGATGAGGAGGACCGCGACGGCCGCGATCGCGATGCCGCCGAGGACGACGGCGAGCAGGCCGCGATGCGAGCCCTGCTCGGCGGGCTGACGCGGCGCGTCGCGCGGGGGGATCGTCTGGTCGGGGCGCGTGGCGCGCACGGGCGGGGCGGCCGGGCGGGGCCGTGCGCGCGGCGGGGCCGGCGGAGGCGGGGGCACGGGCGACGGAGTCGCCTGCGCCGGCGTCGCGGCGGGAGCGGCCGGCTTGGCGGCAGCGGCAGCGGCAGCGGCAGCGGCAGCGGGGGTCGCGGCACCCGCGGGCGTCGCGGGCGGGGACACCGGCGGCTTGGCCGCGGGCGTCGCCGACGGCGGAGCGGCTGCCGCGGTCGCCGCAGCGGGCTTCGGCGGCGCGGCGGGAGCGGGAGTTCCCGCAGCGGTCACGGCGGCAGCGGCACCTGCGGCCGCCGCCGTGGCCCGGGCCGGCGGGTTTGGGCCCGGCGGCGTCCCC